>PLDW01000381.1 GCA_003136315.1 Gemmataceae bacterium
TGACGCGACCTCAATTGACAGTCACTCAGGTGAGGGCTGTCAGGGGGTGAGTGCGGAGCTGTCACTTGGCCGCCGTCGTCCCGAGCCGGAGTTTAAAGTTTAAAGTTTAAGAGTTTAAAGATAAAATGCTCAGAGATTGCACTTAAACTTTAAACTTTCAAGACAATTACGTTGTCCCCAAGACGGAGTGTGTCTGGGGTCGGGTCGCTCGCGACGAATCGCGGGCAGTTCCAGGGTGGTCAACGAACCCAAAATGAAAGGCCGAACAACGATTCACTGATACAGGAACCCGCTGAAGCTGTCGCATCTCTAGAAGGACGATTGGACGTATATATGGGAGGGCGAGGCTCCTGCCGAGCTGTATCACTCACGCTCGGCAGGAGCCTCGCCCTCCCGTTAGACCGATGCTTGCTCCTGGAATGTGACAGCCTCTGCGGGTTCCTGGATGAGAGTGCTGGCTGGATAGCCTACGTTTTTGGCTCCAGGAAACCTGATGACGTGCCGAACAGCTTCCTCTGCTCTCGTCTTGAACGAGATCCAGTACGAGTCTCTTTGCAGCGAATTTCGCTTCTGCCGGGCGATTTTGTTCGATGCCAAGCGGCGGGCGCTTCCAGCCGAGGGCACCCGCCCTTTGGAACCCCTGCGGATGTGTTACCGCTGCAATTCTCGCTCGATTCGGTCGATCAACTCCTTGACCCGCCAGTTCTGGTCGCCGATGGCGACGCTCTGGTCCTTGTCCAGCCACGCCCGGACTTTCTTCTCCGACGCCACCGCTGTACTGTGCGTCTTCGCCCCAAAGTGTTTGCTGATCTCCCCATAGGTGGCCGCGGTGTGCTTGCGACACAGATAGATGGCCACCATTCGCGGGTGACTGACCGCCCACGATCGGGCCTTCGACTGGAGAGTGCCGGCTGGCAGCCGCAAGACCCCACACACCGCCGCGTCCACATCCGCTACCGTCACCACCCGGACCGCGTGCCGCAGCAGGTCGCCCAGTGCTTCCCGGACCACTCCCTGGTCCACCGGTCGGCCCGTCACTCGGGCATAGTGGCGGACGCTGTTGATTGCCCCCTCCAGTTCCCGGACATTCCCTCGCAGGCTCGATGCGATGGACTTGAGCACACCGTCCGGGATCGTTGGGTGGCCGCCGGTCGACTTCTTGCGGAGGATTTCGAGCCGCGTCTCGGGATCGGGTGGGAGGAGGCTCCAGACCGCTCCACCGAGCAACCGGTCGGCCAGTTCCGGCATCAACTCGTCCGCCAGCCGGGGGTGACAGTCGGTCGTCACCACGACCTGCCGACCGTCTGCGACCAGAGCATCGAATGTATGGAGGAACTCCTCCTGGGTGGCCCGCTTGGTGGCCAGGAAGTTCAGGTTGTCGAGGAGCAGCGCGGAACACTCCCGAAACTGCCGCCGGAAAGCGGACATCTTCCCGAGTCGCGAGGCCTGGACAAACCGGGTTGTGAACTCTTCGGCGGTGACGTAGCACGGCTTTTCGCCGCGACGCTTCAGACCGCCGAAGATCCCTTCGAGGAGGTGTGTTTTGCCGGTCCCGACCGGGCCGTGAAGCACCAGCGGATTCCCCCCCTGCCCGGGCTCCTCCACCACGCTGAGGGCCGATGCATAAGCGACCCGGTTGCACGGGCCGGGGACGAAATCGGCCAGTGATTTCCACCGCCGCCCGGTCCGCTGGGAAGCAGGGGGCGCTGCGAACGCCTCGGCCTCGGGGTCGGGCCGCTTCGCCTTTGGCTTGGCTGGCTGGACAGGATCGCCGAACAAGTCCAGTTGGGACCGCGACGGGGGGGCGGGCGGAGCCGGTTTGGTCGCGGGAATGGGTCGGGCGGGCGGCGGTTCCGGCTGGGGGGGAGTCGGTGGACTCGCCGGGGCTGCCACGGGGGGGGATTTGCCAGCCTTCTTCTTGGTCCGCGTGGCTGCGGTCGGGAGCGCGGTCGGAGGCGCGTCGAGCTTGTGTTCGACGGGGGTCGGCCCAGGCTCAGCGCTCTCCGTACTCGCCAGGGCTTCCGCATCGACCACCCACCGAACAGGGGTTGGCCGTCCGCACACCTCAGTGGCGGCCGCCCGAACGGCCTCGCCGAAGGTGTGTTCGAGCCAGTCGCGGCACGACTCGTTCCGGGCGACGACGACGATTTCACTCCCGAGCGAAACGAAACGTGCGTGCCCTGCGAACCAGAGATTGAAGCGGGCCGCCCCGACCCGGGCAGACACGGCGTCTGCCAATCGCCGATCGAGAGGCACGGGAGTGGGGGTGGGTAGCGGGCGTGCCGACACAAGCAACTCCCTACGCCACGGCGAACCGTCCCTGGTTCCGCCGGCGGTCCGGTGTAAAACTTGGTGCGCAACAGGGTGGACGTGTCCAACTATGCGCTGGGCCGTTGCGGCGCCAAACCGGGTCGTGATGGGAAGGGCCGTTCCCGGATCAGCGAGGGGGGCACAACCGGCAGAGTTAGGCGCCCGCGGCAGGAGCGCAACAGCCGCGACCAGGGGCGCATCAGGCGCGACCGGGCGCGGCGGGAAAGGTCGCAGTGGGTTCGAGTTTCGCGTGTGAAGTTTGGAATCTCCCGTTCCGAAAGCGTGAACCGGGAAACGATTCCGGCCTGACTGTCCTGCTGTAGACAGGCTTGACACGACCGGTTATAGCCACGGGGCGACTCGTGGAGGGGCAGCGGGGAGGGCGGACCTGTGGCGGACGACGCAACCGAACTGATCGTCGAAACCCAGCACCTGACCAAGATTTACCAGAACCGCCAGATTGCGCTCAACGACGTGACCCTGACGATCGAACCGGGGTGCGTGCTGGGATTGCTCGGGCCGAACGGGGCCGGGAAGACGACATTTCTGCGACTGGTTCTCGGGCTCCATCGCCCAACCGCCGGTTGGGCCAAGGTGTTCGGGCGGGTGATGAACCCCAACTCCGCGGACCTGCGGCGACGGATTGGCTACATCCCGACCAACCCCCAGTTCCCCCGGGGCATGACCCCGATCACCTATCTCGACTATATCGCCCGGCTCTTCGGCATCCCCTCTGGCGTCCGCAAGCCGCGACTCGCCACGCTGATCCGGGCCGTCGACTTGCTCCCGCATTCGGGCGACTCGATTGCCCACTTCACCCCCGGAATGACTGCCCGCCTGGCAGTCGCAGCCAGCCTGATCAACGAGCCGGACCTACTCATCTGGGACGAACCCACCCACGGGCTCGACATCGAGGCCCGGCGGAGCATGTTGGAGCTGATCAAGACCCTGGCCGCGGAGAAAACCCTGATTCTTTCCAGCCACAACCTCACGGATGTGGACGAGGTGTGCAACCACGCAGCGGTTCTGAACAAGGGCCAGCTCATTTTCCACGGTTCGCTCCAGGATCTGAAGGGGCGGATCAAGAAGAACCACTACGAACTCGATCTGGACGGCGAGCAGAAAGCGATTACCAAGTCGGTCGCAGCGCTGCGAGGTCTGGCGGAGTTCAAGCAAGTTCTCCTTCGCCAGCGGCGACTCGAAGTGAAGTTCGGGGACGAGACCCCGAACTCGGCCCTGCTCGCGCAGCTTTTCACCGTGCTCAACGACAACAAGGTGACGATCATCACGGTGCGAACGATCGGGATGCAGACCGAGCAGGCGTACCTGGATCTGGTGGAGCGAGAGGAGAGTCGCGGGTTCGCCCGGCTGTACAAGGACACGGAAGCTGCGTGAGGCGAGCCGCACTGATACAGGAACCCGTTGAGGCTGTCGTATCTAAGGAAAGACGATTGGACGTATAAATGGGAGGGCGAGGCTCCTGCCGAGCTGGACCATCCTCAAGCTCGGCAGGAGCCTCGCCCTTCCGTTAGACCGATGCTTGCTCCTGGAATGAGACAGTCTCAGCGGGTTCATGGATGAGATTCGTAGGGGCCGCCCTCCGTGGCGGCCCGGTAGAGCTTTACGACTTGAATCTACGACAGGTGCCCAATGGATGCTCAGCCCGCCGTCGTGACCGTCCGGTTCAACAAGTTTCTGCCCTACTGGGCGGTTCTCCAGACCGACCTGCGCCAGACGCTCCGAAGCTGGGTGTACCGGCTCTGGGTGTTGATGACGGTGATCGCAGCGGCGGGGTTCCTGCTGTACCGGGTCGGGGTGCAGAAGGAGGCCGGGATCTTCCAGTCGGCGGCTGGTCAGTGCGGGGATGTGTTCCGGATCATCGTCGTCGGGAGTATGGCGCTGGTGGTGGTGCTGGCGGTGTCGGCGGTCGGGGCCGAGCGGGGGACGGTGGCCGATTCGGTCCTCAGCCGGGGGATCAGTCGTCACCAGTATTTCCTGGCGAAGTGGCACGCCCGATTGGTCGTCGTGGTCGCCACGTTCGCCGGGCTGAGTACGGCGGTCCTCATCGCGAGCTACTTCCTGTTCAAATCGGACATGGATTCGGATCTCTCGTTCGTGGGTGGGTTGGTGGCGGTCGTGGCGATCTCGGCAGCGCTTGCCGCGATCGTCTCCTGGGGGGTGACAATCGGAGCGATGACGAACGGAACAGTGTTGGGCATTACGGTCTTCTGGCTGGCTCTGTATGGGGCCGGGTTCCTACTCTCGCTTTTGCCCGAGCCGTATCCGTCGCCGGACCGGGAGTTGGCCCGGCTGAAGTTCGTGCTGATGGGCCACTTCAGCGGTGGACTCTTGGTGAACCTGCTACTCGTTTCGATCCTGGCGAGCGGCTTGGCCGCGACGGTCGGCGTGATCGGATTCGCCCGCCGCGACGTGTGACCGAACGGGCTGCGAGTGAGTCGGGCTCAGCCGCAGCAATCCGCATAGAATACCCTTCCCCACCGGGGCCGTCGGACGGAGTTAGCGTGAACCGCGGCGATACGCCGCGGGTGGTTTTCCGTGTCCGCCAGTTCAGGTTCGCTGCCCAGAGGTTGCCACAGGTCGGCATCCCCCGGGCAGCAGGTGCCGAAGGATGTCAGTAGCCCCGACGGTTCCCGGTGTGGGTCAATTCGTTGGGAAAAGGGCGCTGACAATAACGTAAAAACAATGGTCGAAATGACCCCGGAGGGGTCGCAGCCATTAGCCGGTGGTTGAGCGAAGCTCCACCACCGGTTGGCGTTCGCGATCACCTCCACCGCGGAGAGGTCGCATCAACGTCGTTGCGATCTCGGGGGCAATCCGTGTTCGCGTAGTAGCCTCTGGCCCCGCCCCCGGTGGTAGAGCTACGCTCGACNNTGTGACCCCTACCGGGGTCATTTCTCATTTCGACTCCGACGGCCGCCCGGCATTCCTCAAAGCTTTGAACCCGATCACTGCTTCCATATCGGCGCGGTCTTGCGTATACTGGATGTGTGTTGGTCTGGCCTGGACCCCGATGGGTCCATAAACATACCGCCTTACGGCGGTAGTCGTGCATCGTTTGAACTCACGGCATCGCCCGATCTCAGATGCAGTCCATTCGACCCTGGGGCCGTCCGCTCAGGAGATGAGTCATGTCGCAGGAAATCCGCGTTCGCTTTGAATCCTGCGACGGCCAGGACGGCGATGGCCGTTTCCGGGTGACATGTACCGATGGGACGGGCAATGCGTGCGGGGTCGCGGTTGAAGTCGCACCGTTCCTCACCGACGACGATTACGAGAACCTGCGCTGGTATCTCGAAGAGTACATGGACCTGCCCGACGGCGGTGCGGTTGTGCGCGCCCAAGGCATCGAGCAGCAATTGCACCAGTGGGGCCGCCGGTTGTACGCGGCTCTCTTTTCCGCTCCCGAAAACCTCGCACTCCTGAAACAACTACTCGACGGTCCGGAACCGCGTGAGTTGACCATCGCCACCGATCAACCCGCCTTGCTGCGCTTGCCCTGGGAACTGATGGCCGACGACGCTGGCAACCTGGCTCAACGCCTCTCGGTGCGGCGACAGTTGGCGACGCCGGAGAAGAACGAACCACGTTCGGTCCCTCTGCCGCTGCGGATGCTCTACATCGTCAGCCGGCCAGCGGATACGGGCTTTATCGACCCGCGCATGACGACCAAGGCTCTCTTCGCTGCACTCGATCCGCTGGGCAGCAATGTCCGCATCGATTTCTGCCGGCCCCCCACTCTGGCCAAGATGGAGGAAATGCTCCGCGCAGGACAGGCCGCCGGCACACCCTACCAAGTCGTCCATTTTGATGGGCACGGCACGTTCCTGCGCGAAGCCCAGATCGGTGCGCTGTGCTTCGAGAAGCCCGAAGGCTCTGAAGAGTCGCAGACCGACTTCGTGCCATCCGATCGACTGGGCACCTTGCTGGCGAAGTATCAGATTCCGCTCGTCGTGCTAGAATCGTGCCGCAGCGCCACCGTGGGCAAGATGTCGGTGTTTCGGTCGGTGGCGCCGCGACTGATTCAGGCGGGCGTTGGCAGCGTGTTGTCGATGGGACATGCGGTGCATGTTGAAGCCGCGCGGATCTTGCTCGATCGCTTCTACCGGGAGTTGGTCCGTGGCACCACCATCGGTCATGCCGTCGCCGAAGCCCGCAGTTCGCTCGTCAGTTCGCCCTCGCGCTGGATCGAATCCGGTCCGCGCGGCCGCACGATCACGCTGGTGGATTGGTTTCTGCCACATCTCTATCAGCGCGGTTTGGACGAGCCGCTCTTCCCGCGTGATGCGGCGGCTCTCCAGGCGGTGCGGCAATACGATCTCTTCCTCAGCCACAATCACAACGACTCCGTTCGCGTGGAGTCGCTCGCCAGGTTACTTGTGGAAAAGCATGGTCTGCGGGTCTGGCTCGATAAATGGGAGTGCGGACCTGGCAAGCTGGAACCGCAGTGCGAGGTGGGGATTCGCGACAGCCGTTTCACGGTCACTGTTTGTTCGCAGACATCGCTAGATTCGACATGGGTTGCGTGGGAGATCGACAAGCACAGCGAACTCAATCCGGAAGGGGACCGGCTGATCCCGATCACGTTTGAATTGCTCAAGCTCCCGAAGAAACTCAATGACGTGCTATGGATCGACTTCATCGATATCCTCAAGGATGCCAACAATGCCGAGCTTCTCGCCCGCCAGATTCGGTCAGCGGATGCAGAGGACGCGCGGCGACGGCGCGGGTATCGATCTCCGCCGGAGTACGGTCAGACCGGCTGTTTCCCTCGACCGCCGCAATACGGTTTTCAGGGACGCGCCTGGGAACTCTACGAACTCGAACGCCAGTTCCGTCGCCACCGCGGCATCGTGCTGCACGCGATGGGCGGCATGGGCAAGACGACGCTCGCCACCGAGGCCGCCCTCTGGTGGACGCGCAGCGGTTTGTTCCGCGATGGTGCCTGCTTCCTCAGTTTCGAGCAGTTCGCCAGTGCCGACCGCGTGGTGCAGGTGCTGGGGAACTATTGCGAGGGGCCGAAGTTCGATCAGCGTCCGGCCGTCGAACAGCGGCGGCGGGCGATCGAGTTCTTCCAGAAGCGCGACGTGCTGATGGTCTGGGACAATTACGAAAGCGTCTTGCCGCAGTACAACGATGGGGCCGCCGCACACGGCAGCCCGTACACCGACGAAGAACGCTGTCGCCTGGCCGAACTCTTCCAGGATCTCACCACCGGTCCCGGGCACGGCTGCCTGCTCGTTACCTGCCGGCCGGACGAGACCGGTTTGCCCAGCGCAGCGCGGCTGGAATTGCACGGCCTGGCCCGGCCCGACAGCTTGTGGCTGCTGCATCGCATTTTGGAGCGGGACGGCCTGACGCTGAACGATCCGCGCTTCACGAAGGACAAGCTCGAACCGCTGCTGCGCGATCTGGCCGATCATCCGCTGTCGCTGGAACTGGTTGGCCCTCACCTGCGAACACTGGCTCCGGAGGCGATCCGGGCGGACTTCGGCAAGCTGCTCGACAAGTTCCAGCAGACAGCGGATCAGGGCCGGAACCGCTCGCTGCTCGCCTCGCTGGAGTTCTCCCGCCGCCACCTCAGCCCGGCGGCCCGCGCAGCGCTCCCCTGGCTCGGCCTCTTCAGGGGCGGCGTGTTTGAGGAGAACCTGCTCCGCATGAGCCAGATCGAGCCTGCGGCCTGGGAGCCGATCCGCATCGAACTGCAAAGGATCGCCTTGCTGCGGACGGAGGACGACCTCAAGCTCAGTGGCCGCCCATTCCTGCGCTTCCACCCGACGTTGGCCATCGCCTCGGTCGACACCACACTGGCGGGAAAGCCGGAGACGCGGCAGCGTTTCATCGAAGTCTATCTTGCCCTCATGCACTTGCTGAACAAAGTCTTGAAAGGTTCAAAATCGCGTGCCGCCCACAAGATTGTGAATCGCGAGGAAGCCAACTACTGCACGGCCGTCCGCTGGGCCGTGGCCGAGAAGCAACACCAAGCCGCTGCGAGGCTCGGGGATACGTTTCGCGACTATCTGGAAAGGTCCGGCCGCCTCCGCGAACGCGATGCCTGGGTGCAATGGCTCCGGGACGCGGTGACGCAGACAAGCTTCACGCAAGAATACGCCGCCTATGAGCGGCAACTCGCCTGGACGCTCTTCACCACAGGCAAGCCGCAAGAAGCGGTGGACAGGCTCCAAGCTCTCGTCGAGCGACTCCGGCACACCACCGAGTTCGATCCTGCATTTCAGTTAGTGCTCGCAACAAGTTACTTGGGCCGCGTGCAGAATGCGAGAGGTGCATCCACCCAAGCTATACCTATTATGCGAGAAGCAGTTCGCCAATGGGAATCGCTCGTGCAAAAAGCAGGAGATGCAAAGGAAGGGCAACTCTTCGATGACGTTGATAGTGATCAGCGAAAACAGATAGTTGAAAACCTCTGTGCAGCGATGGGCGATCTGGCCAACGCTCTGGGCAGTGCCGGTCAACACGACGAAGCGTTGGCCCTGTCTCAGAAGGGGGTGAATATTCGTGAGAAGCAAGGCCACCATCGCAGTGCCGCTGCCGGACATGGCCAGTGCGCCAAGATCCTGATGGATTCGGGCCGCTACGACGAGGCCGATGCCCGCTACGATCGCGCACTCTCCGCTGCCCACCAAGCCGGAGACAAGGAACTGGAGGGGTTGCTCCTCCAACATCAGGGCATGCTCGCCCGCCAACGGACCCAGCTCGACCGCGCCACACGCCTTTACCAGCAGGCGCTCCAGCGCTTTCAGGAGGCGGGCAACGAAGCCGAGAAAATGCGGACCTATAATCTCCTGGGCGTGACCGATCAAACCGCCGGCCGACTGGCCGAAGCGCGGGCCTGGTACAAGAAATCCCGCGAACTGGCCGTGCGATTGCAGGATCAGCCCGGCCTTGGAGCAGCCGCGCAGAACATCGGCATCGTCTGCCAGCAGGAAGGCGAAGCCGCCCGCGAGCGCGGCGACGAGCCCGCCGCCCGGCAGCACTTCGAGGCCGCCCGCCGATCCATCCAAGAAAGTCTGCGGATCAGGCAGGCCCTCAAGAACGAACCCGATGAAGCCGGTTCGTTGTTCCACCTCGCCCAGATCCATCTCCTTCTCGGCGACCTCGATACCGCCGAACGCCACGCCCACACTGCCCGCGAGATCCGCGAATCCCTTGGCCTCACGGAAGCCTTTAAGGACTACAACACCCTCGCCGAGATCGCCCAGGCCCGCGGCGACACCCGCGCGGCCGCCGAGTGGACCCAGAAACGGGATGACCTGCGCGCCGAACTCGAACGCCGCGCTGGCGGCGGCGGTGGCATGAACGCCCAGATGGTACGCGCCCTCCAACAACTCGCCATCGCCTGCGCCCAGGCCGGCTTCGGTGACGGCGACCTCGGCCCCAACGAGGAAGAGACCCTGGCCACGCTGACCAGCTACCCCGCCCCCTTGCCCGACTTCGCCGCCCACCTCCGCCAGCTCGCCGCCGGGCAACTTCCGCCGACCCCCGCCTCGCTCCCCGCCGAACTGCGTCACATCCTGGACCAACTGGCCCAGGCGATCCGGGAAGCCAGGGCCTGAGATAAGAATGGCCCGCTGATGACGCAGACTTCGGCGCAGATGAAATCCAGATCAGACCAAATTCATTTTGATCAAGATTTCATCTGCGTTCGTAGATCTGATAGCAACCCCTCGATTTCTTTTCACGCTGCGCCAATTTTCGTCGACTCTCTTCGGCGTTAGCAGGGATTTCGGCTAATCCCTCGGCAGGCAAGTTTTCACAAGCCTGAAGCGCCAGCTTTGAAGTTGCGCGTCTTGG
>PLDW01000278.1 GCA_003136315.1 Gemmataceae bacterium
AACCCCGGCCACACCGCTGGCGTGTTGGCCCAGGATGGCCAGGCCACGGAAAATGCCTGTTTTTCTCCTGTTCGTTTGATCGGCGAAAAACACGGGTTTGATCTTGGACGAGTTCTAAAAGGGATCAGCCCGCAGCAGTCCTCTGCTCGGGCGAAACCTCTGATCGATCACAAACGACGGATTCCTCCCACTGGAGACGACCAATGTCCACGCTAACAAGATCCGATTGTGAAGGGTTCCACCGCCGGGATTTCCTGGCGGTCGGGTCGGCCGGATTGCTCGGCCTGAGCCTGCCCGGGTTCTTGGCCGCCGAGGCCAAGGCCGCCGAAGATCTGGGCTCGAAACCGAAGGCCAAAGCCAAGAGCGTCATCCTGGTGTGGTTGGCGGGTGGACCGGCCACCATTGACATGTGGGACAACAAGCCCGAAGCCCCCGAAGGCATCCGCGGCGAGTTCAAATCGATCAGCACCGCCGCACCGGGAATCCAGTTCGCCGAGACCCTGCCGAAGATGGCTGAGGTCGCCGACAAGGTGAGCGTGGTTCGTTCGTTGTATCACACGATCCCGTCGCACGGCCCGGCGGCCGTGTTCATGACTACCGGGAACAAGCCGACTGCCGCCCTACAGTATCCGGCGATGGGATCAGTCGCAGCGCGGCTGATGAAGACCGAGGTCGGTGTCCCGCCCTACGTCACTTTCGGCGACGTGCGGAACGGGTCGGTCGGGCTCGCAGGGTATCTGGGGACTGGTTACAACCCGTTCGTGATCGAGGGGAACGGGGCCGGCGGGAAGGGTGGTGGCGGTGGCTTCCGGGTCCGCGGGATCACACTCGACGGCCGGTTTACACTCGACGAGCTTGAGAAACGGGACCAGCTTCTGCGGAAGTTCGACACCGGGTTCCAGGCCGTCGACAAGAACAGCGAGCTGGTGGATGGGCTCGACATGTTCCACAAGCAAGCTCTCGAAATCCTGCGGTCCGACAGGACGAAGAAAGCTTTCGACCTGACCGCCGAAAAGCCCACCACTCGGGAGGCCTACGGAACCACCCAGTTCAGCCAGGCGTGCCTCGCCTCCCGTCGGCTGGTCGAGGCCGGGGTGCGGTTCGCAACCGTCTCGATTGGTGGGTGGGACACCCACGCACAGACTTTCAACGCCCACAAAACCCGGCTGATGCCGCAACTCGACCAGGCCCTGTCGGCCCTGATCGCCGATCTCGACACCCGCGGCCTACTCGATAGCACGATCGTGATGTGCGCAGGGGAATTCGGGCGGACTCCGAAGATCAACAAGAACACCGGCCGCGACCACTGGGCGAGATCGATGGCCTGCGTTCTGGCCGGGGGCGGGCTCAAGCGAGGATACATCCACGGGAGCACCGATGCCTCGGGCATGGCCCCGGCGACCGACCCGGTCACCCCGGACGACGTGGCGTCGACGATCTTCCACCAGCTCGGCATCGACCCCCACACCGAGATGCAGACCTCTACCGGCCGACCGATCCAGCTCTTCCGCGAGGGCAAGGTGATCGATAAACTGATTGGGTAAAAAAGAATCTCACGCAAAGCTGCAAAGAAGAAAAAGGAATCACGAAACTACGAAAGACGAAATAACGAGAAAAACCAAAAATCCGATTTCGTTATTTCGTCTTTCGTAGTTTCGTGATGAAGTCTTGATTTCCATTTGTCTTTATTTGAGATGCTTATTCTTGTCAAACTCATTTCGCTTCTCGCGGGGCTTCCAGTTCCTCAATCGACCGCGGCCAGTCGCCCTTGAGCAACCTTGACAAAGCCCGGTCGGCCAGCACTTTCCCGCCGGTTTGGCAGCGGGGGCAGTAGTTCGTTTCATTCTCTGCGTACACGATCCGCTGAACCGCTGTCGCACACACCGGACACGGTTGTCGGAACCGGCCGTGGACCGCCATACCCTCCCGGAATGCCGTGACCTTTTCGGGAAACCCATCGCCAGCATCTTTGCGCAACCGCTCAACCCATTCCAGAAGCGTCGCTCGTGTTGCCCCATAGAGGCGATCGGCCTCGGCATCGGTTAGCCGAGTCGTCCAGGTGAGCGGCGACAGGCCGGCCCGATGCAGGATCTCGTCCGAGTAGGCGTTACCAATCCCGCTGAAGAGGTGCGGGTCGGTGAGCGCCCGCTTCAGGGTGTGATTGTGACGGCGGAGGACATCGCGAAAAGCCCCCGCGTCGGCATCCAACACCTCCAGTCCTCCGGGTTGGTGACGGGTGAGATCGGCCTCGCCGCGGACCACATGGAGGGAGGCCCGTCGCTTTGTGCCCGCCTCGGTGAGGGTCAAGGTGCCGTCGGGGAAATCGAACGCAGCCAGCCCCACCTTGCCCGGCGGCTTCGCCCCCGCGGGCTTCCAGTGCAATCGTCCAGTGATCATGAGGTGGATGACGAGAAATAGCTCGTCGTCCACCTCGAAAACGATCCGCTTGCCCAGTCGCCGGAGGCCGCGGACGGTCTTGCCGTGAGTCGCACTGATCGGCGGATCGAAGGTGCGCAGCAGGAACGGATGGGTCACCCGTACGCGATCGAGAACCCGCCCCTCAACCCGTGTGCGGAGGCAGTCCAGGTAGACCACGATATCGGGCAGTTCGGGCATGGGTGCAGTCGGGTCCGCAGAAAGGGGTGGCGTGAACGGATTCTAATCTGACGTGAGCAGCAGCGCCAGTGTGGGTTTGTCCTCCAAGTGGCAGGGTGTGGCGAATTTTCCGAGAGCGTGATTGGTTTTCAGCCTGAAGGGCGGAGATTCCTCAGCCCAGGGCAACGCCCTGGGGAGACTTCAGGGTGAAGAGGGTCAGACTAACGCCTCGATATCGATGGTTTTCAGCCTGAAAGGCGGAGATTCCTCAGCCCAGGGCAACGCCCTGGGGAGACGACCCGCAACCCTCTTCCGGCCTGAAGGGCTGGGATCACTGCGAAGTCGGTTGCTCTCAGAGCCCTTCAGGCTGGAACAAAAAACCTTGGAAACCCAGGGCGCTGCCCTGGGCTGAGGAATCTCACCCCTTCAGGGTGAAGAATGGCAACCATCGCCTGTGAGAATATCGACGAAGAACACCTCTAGCTACCTCCCAATACATTTGCCACACCCAATCGGCCGGGAATATGGGATGATTGTGGCGGAGCCGATGCCGTGTTAATCTTGCCGGATACCCTCTCTCCTGGTCCCACCGAAATCGCTCCCTCACAGGCTTTGTCCATGCGATCCACGCTGTCAGCATTCCTCGCGCTCATGCTGCTCCCATCGTTTGCCTTGGCCCAGAAGGCAGCCGCCATAAAATCCGCCGACGAGACGGCCAACGAACTGTGGCCGACCGCCCTGAAAATCTGGGAGTGGGCCGAACCCGGCTACCAGGAGACGAAGTCGGCCGCTGCCCTCGCCGACGCTGCCACCAAGGCCGGATTGACCGTGAAACGCGGGGTCGCGGGCATCCCGACCGCGTTCGTCGCCGAGTTCGGCAGTGGGAAGCCGGTGATTGGCATCCTTGGAGAATATGACGCCCTGCCCGAACTCTCCCAGGAGACCGACCCATTCCGGAAGCCCCGCGAGATCGGTAACGGCTACGGTCACGCCTGCGGGCACCACCTGTTCGGGACCGCATCACTCTCCGCGGCCGTGGCGATTGCCGGGCAGATCAAGGCCGGGACGATTCACGGGACGGTCCGGTTTTACGGATGCCCGGCCGAGGAGGGCGGCGCAGCAAAGGCGTTCATGACCCGGGCCGGGCTATTCGATGACTGCGACACCGTCCTGCACTGGCACCCGAACAGCCGGAACCTGGCCGGGGATCAGTCGTGCCTGGCCCGGGTGGCGGCCAAGTTCCGATTCCACGGGACCGCGGCCCACGCGGCGGCCTCGCCGGAGAAAGGGCGCTCGGCGCTGGATGCGCTCGAACTCACCTGCCACGCCTCCGAACTCCTTCGCGAGCACTGCCCGGATTTCACCCGCATCCACCACATTATCACCAGCGGGGGCGGTGCTCCGAACGTCGTCCCGGAGTTCGCGGAAGGGTTCTTCTACGTCCGCCATCCGAAAGCGGACATCCTGCAAACGCTCTACCCCCGGCTCGTGAAGTGCGCTCAGGGTGGAGCACTCGCGACCGAGACGAAGCTCGAAATCGACTACCTCGGCGGAACGATGGAAATCCTCCCGAACAACACCCTCTCCCAGGTGGCGAAGGCCAATCTCACGAAACTCAACGATCTGGCCTACGACGCCGAGGAGCGGAAATTCGCGATCCGACTCCAGGAGACGATCACCGACAAGGTCACACTGGATACGCTCGGTCAGGTGTCGGATGTGTCCGGAAAGGTCGGGATGGGCTCAACCGATGTGGGGGACGTGTCGTGGGTGGTGCCGACGACCGGGTTCAGCACATCCTGCTGGGTGCCGGGCACCCCGGCTCACTCCTGGCAGGCGGTGGCCTGCGGCGGGACGACCATCGGCAAGAAGGGGATGAAACTGGCCGCCCGAACCCTCGCGGCCACTGCCTGGGATCTGTTCACGGACCCGAAATTGGTCGCCGCGGCGAAGGAGGAACACACCCGTCGGCTGGACGGGCGCAAATACACACCGATGATCGGAAAGGACCAGAAGCCGCCACTCGACTATCGCAACCCGCCCAAACGCAAAGCGGCTGCGGAGTAGAACAGAATAATCTGATAATCTTCCCTGATTCCTCGGCGCTGGTGGGGTCTGGAGTTCCAGGCGGATGGGGGTTATAATCTTTCTCGTGGGCTACCCTCCAGCCCCGAGAATCTCAGAAAGGTGACTCATGGCGACCCATCTTGTCGATTTCCAACGCCGCTGGACGGCTGCCGAACTGCGACGGTTGCCAGCCGAGGAACGCGATGCGATTCTTGCCGCGGCAGCCTCTGCGGCAGCGGAGGAATACCGCGACAATGTGGCCCTGACCGCATTCGAGGCGTTCGGCGAGAGGGATCTGCATGTCGACAGGTCCGACACCCAGCCGAGGTGAAGTGTGGCTGGTGGACTTCGACCCAGCCGTTGGGGCTGAGATCCAGAAGGTGCGGCCTGCACTTGTGATCAGCTTGGATTCGATCGGCCGTTTGCCTTTAAGATTGGTTGTACCACTGACCGACTGGAAACCGCAGTACGCGAACTTCCCCTGGTTTGTGCTGATTCCGGCGGATAGCCATACCGGATTGAGTCAAGACTCCGGTGCCGATGCATTCCAGATCAAGTCGATATCGCTACGTCGATTTGTGCGTCAGCTTGGTCACGTCACCGATGTGCAGATGGATGATGTGGCTTCCGCCATCGCTCTATGCGTGGGAGCACCGTGACACTTGATCGTAATGACGGCATGGAGCAACAAGTGTGGGCACACAGCACTGTGTGCCAGCGCGCGAAGTTTGTTGCAAATTCACTTGACGGCTATCCGGGCGCTCCACGAAAATGACCTGTGTGAGGGATTCGGCCGGCTCTATGGGTCGCATGTGTTGGCTGTGCCATACCCGAAGGCGGATTGCGACATCCAGACCGTTCAGGAAGTCTTGAGCCACGAGAATGTTGAAACTAGGATGGTTGACACGCCCGTATGGAATAAGAGCGGGCACGGAGTGAATCGCCCACCCGACACATGAGCTGGCAATTGAATTGAGATCTGGAAGAAACTGGCGCAGAGAGCCGTTACCACTTTATTCTGCGCAAATTCGTTAGCGACCCGATTGCGTAACGACCTAGCCAGTTGAACGTAACGGCAAACTGCTACGATTTGATCGGACCGATGTGACTATGTCTCTTCTGCGCCACTGCGCAGATTAATGACTCGTTCGGCCGTAAAACGCGAGGGAGATGAGAAATGGCAAGGGTGCTGATGTTGGTCATGGCCGTCGTCCTTATTGCCGGGGTCTCGAACGCTCGTGGGGACGACACGGAAGAGGTGAAGCGGCTGAAGAAGCAGGTCGAAGACCTCCAATCCAAGCTCAAGGACGCGAGTCTGAAGGTGGAGAAGCTGGAAGCCGAGAACATGCAACTCAAGACGGACGCCAAGCTGGCGACGGCCAAAGCGGCGGACGATGCGTTTGCGCTAGGCACCATCTTCGTCGGGGAGAGGCGCATCATCTATGGCAAGGGTTTGCCGGATTACAGGCAAAAAGTTAAACTCGAAATCACGAGCCGTGACAAAACGTCTTTCGAGGGGCAACTGACGATAACGAATGTCACAGATGAAGGCATACGGGAAGTGAAGGTGACCGGGACCGCGCCGACTGGGAAAGATGGCGTCGTCAGGTTCAAAACTGAGAAGTCCGGCAAGTTTCAAAACAGTTTCACCGGCAGGTATGGGAGCGGAGAAATCGGTTTCGATTTCGGGGGGACAGGTCACGAAGGTCAGCCGATATCGGGAAAGGGAACGATGGCGGCCAAGTGAAACGGAATGCGCCGGGTGCCATGCCCACTGCTCCCCGTGGGCTTGAGCTCACGGAGCGTTGATGGCCGCGAAGGCGGCACTAGGGTTTTGAGTGCGCTTTGATCGGACCGATGTGACTATGGCTCTTCTGCGTAGATTAATAACTCGTTCGGCAGAAGTCTCAACTTGAGGGCTGCATATGCGTTGCTTGATCGTCGTACTTGCCACCGGGTTGCTGTACTTCCCGATGTCCTCGTCCCTGTATGCTAAAGCACCAGATGCGAAGACCCTCGAATACCAACAGTTTGCCGAACTCGCATCAATGTTCGACAGCGTTGGTGTCGGACGTGCGACGATGAACTATCAATCCATGTACCTGGAGCGATCCGCGCCATGGCGAGCCAAGAAGTTGTTGTCTCTCAAACTGACCGACCCCGTACTTAGGAAGGCAGCTTTACGGTTCGTCGGAATCGCAGAATTGTATTACACCTCGGTTCAATATCTCGACAAAACAAATTGGACGCCCGAGGAGATGGGAGAGTCAATTACACGTCTAACCACCACGTTGGAAAAGGACAAAGATAACGACTTTCCTATCCACACAGTTGTGGACCAATTTAAGAAGAGTAAAAACTCTAAGAATAACAACTCCGTTATTGGCGGGACGCTCGCTCGGCTCGCCTTGCAAGAGGCGTCCGTACAATTAGAACTCCAGGCCAGATTCTGGCATTCGCGGATGTGGGCGGATGTTCTGGCTAAAGTGAAGCCTGATGGAGGAACCGAGAATAAGGCGTTCCCCTTGCGGCTGGGAGATTTCTGGATCCGAAACGTGTCCGGCAAAGTGCAAACAAATATCACCATTGCCATCAAGACGAATTCATCCTCCGATTTGCCTGCCGACGCCTCGACCTACGTCGTCTTCCTCGACCAGTTCGAATCCGGTGAGCAGATTGATTTCCCTTTTTTTCTAATCAACCAATTGTGGAACGAACGGAAGAGGGCCTACAGCGAGAAGAAGGTTTGCTACAAGTGTTCGATCTGGTCTGACCAATGCCAGTTCGAGGACGTGTCGTTCGATTTCAAACAGGTTCCGAAGGTGATGGGTACTTACGGCGCCTTCCCCAGCGATGGGTTCGGGGGTAAGTACGACGCCACCGCGCCGTGGGTCTCGCCACCCGTGAGATCTCAGCCGTTCGGAGGTGCTGGCATCTGGATAGGGCAATACAACGAGACGAATGAGCCGGTCAAACTCTATTTTGCCCATATCGCCGGTTCCCGGTACCAGGCTTTTTATGGTGGTGGCCAGCCGGGCGTTGACAAGTCCCCAATCCTCCGCCTCGAAGGTCACGTCCGAGATCAGAAAATCGAAATGGATACTGTTGCGTTCAAGAGCGACGATCCAGATGGGCCATCGTACTGGGGTAAAATCAAGGATGATAAACTGGAACTCAGCTATGGTAAAAACCATGCGCAAGAAGGGACTATCTCTTTGCACTTCCTGAAAAACGAGCGGGCCGGCAAAGGAACGCTGCGCCTATTGAATAACATTCCACTACCCCCCGGTGCAGAGGCATGGATTGAGATTGATGGCAAACGTGCCTCAAATTGGAAGGTTGGACAAAAAGAGTCGGGTCTGCTCCTGGAGCCAGGAACATATCGTGTCACGGTCTATTCAATTTTCAATAAGGTGAAAAAAACATGTTACGATAAGGAAGTAAAGATCAATCCGGGTCCGCCTACAAATATCCCCGTTGACCTTGTAACAGGCAAGAGTCGGACAGATCGCTAGCGGACTTCACTTGCTGGCAGGACCGAACGCCCGCCGCACGGAGGTCTTGAGGCTTGGGCGGGACGGGCGGCCAAGACTGGGGCCAAGAGTTTGTGTTGTCCGGGCTTCGGGCGTAAAGCACGCCGGACCTCTCTGATGGCCCCCGACTTGAGGAAAACGAACGCCTGAGGATGGCTTGATCTAGCTGTTACAACGCATTTCAAAGCACTATCGGCTCACAATTGCACACTGCAAGATCACTCGGCTGCACGGGGATGGTTCTTGAGTCGGCCTCTCATCTCTCGACAGTGACACGCCAGTGTCACAACTGAGGCGGTGCCAAACAGCTCTACGGGGCCTGCGTCGTGTTCGGGGGACGTTGCCGAACCGTTGGATTGACCCCATGTCCTCGGCAAAGTAGACTTGAAATATGGACTTCATGCACCTCATCACCATCGAGCCGGGCAAGCGGGGCGGCCAACCGTGCATCCGCGCGATGCGGATCACCGTCCGTGATGTGCTGGAATACCTCGCTGGGGGCATGACCGTTGCGGAGTTACTCGCCGACTTCCCTGAACTTACCGAGGAAGACATTCGAGCTTGCCTGGCCCACGCGGCGAACCAGCTGCCGAGACCCGCTGCGTGAGCCTGCTCTTTGACCAAAACCTGTCTCGGCGGCTACCGGCGCTGCTCGGGATGGAGTTCCCTGGTTCCGAACAGGCGTTGCTGGTAGGTAAGCATGTTGTTCGTCCACAGAAGGGCATAGCTATGGCGAAACCAAAGAAGAGTCGTCGAACGCTCGCGAACGATCAGGCGATTATTCATTTGGGTAAAGAAGCCACGCTGATTATGGCAACTTGCCAAGCGTTAACTCAGCTTGACCTGTCAATCAGCGCGGTTGGCTTTATTGGTGGTGATGGGCAAGAGGGACAGTTGGCATTTTCCGATGTGCTGGAGTTTCTCAACAAGAAAGAGATACCCCCAGAGAAGTGGGTGGAGATGATTGAAGGGTTTGCCTACTTGTACTGCACCGTGAATGGGATTGCGACTGCACCTATCCCCGATGAACAAGTCGAGGCGTTGCTGGATCGCAATGGAGTCGATCTCAGACAGGCTTTCCTGCTTGAGGACAACCCGATGTTTCTCAATTGCGACGGTCTGTTCGTGGTGGGCACTCCCAACCCACGGTGGTCAGACGCGGTGGTGGCCTACTTTCGCATGCATGGCATTCCTGAATTCCCTAAGATGGATTCAGATGAATGTAGGAAGTGGGTGTCGGAGGCGATAGTTCGGCTGAGTGCTGGTTGAAGGCAAAGGACAGAAGCTGATACTACACAGGACAGGCAGGGAATGTAGGCTTTTCGTTCGTGAGATATCAGCAACAAAGATCCGAGAACGATTCAAGTGCTTGGTCGATCACAGAGGCACCGAACCGGTCGCTGCACCGAACCCGGCCGGCGGACTTGTTTTTCAGTGCTTTCCACGTGTCTGTGTCGCTGGTTGGTGTCTCGGCTGGGCCTGTGAGCTTGATCGTTAGCCGGGAAGTGCTCACTCGTGTTGGGGGAGCCGTGGGCATGGCACCCGGCGCTGCACCTGACTGTCTGCTTTCCATAGCTCTTCGCACGAGTGCTCTGGCCGGGGTGTCACCGGGCCGGGCAGGTGAGTTGTGTCGTGCGACATTGAAGAGGATGCACCGGGGGTACGACATGAACCGACCGCACTTCGAGGGGTGGCACCTTCTTGGCGCATTCCCCGATGATGCCCCAGACGATGTTGGGAGTTGGTTGCTCGTCAACAACGAGGAAGCCATGTTGCTGGAGGTTCCTCCGGGGCTGACAGCCAAGATCGTGGAGTCGGCCCTCGATCGCGCCGGGGCGACGCTCCGCTTCGTGACCGCGTCGCACGACCATTATGATCACCTCGATGTCGAGGCTTGGGACGGCCTGTTCGCGGCGTTCGAGGGTGCCACCTTCATCCATCCACGGGCCATCGCCCGTCATCACGATCTGATGCTGCGGGTGGGCGGTGAGCCGGTCTGGCTCATCAAGGCTCCGAAGCACTCCGCCAGCGACGTGGTGACGGTGTTTCGCGGAGTCGCCATGACGGGTGACATCGAGACGGGCATGCTGGCATCGGTAAACAAGGAGGTCCCCTTGCCGACCAAGCGGAAGAGCATGGACTGGTTGAGGGAATTCCCCGAGCGATCGGGCTACCACGTCCACTCGACCGTTAGCGCCCACCTCAACAGTGTGAGGCGATCGGTCCGGTGGCCCGATCTGTTCAAGTGCGAGCAGGACTGACGCTGGCGGTGGGAGAAGACGAGCCAATCCGCTCTCATGGCCCACCGACTTGCGAAAAACCGAACCCCCGGGGACGGCCTGATCGATTGTTGCGACTCGCCGGGTGCCATGCCCACGGCTTTGCCTCAAAGTTCCGGTGGATTCTTCCCGCTGCTCGGCCCTCTGGGTCGTTTGCAGTCACATGAAAACTTTCCTGGCAGACGGTCAGGTAACTCGTTGCTTTCGGTTGCATTCTCGGCCGCGGTCGTATAGTGTCACTTCTAACCACTTCACCCACATAGCCCACGGTGTCCCATGAAGACAACGAACGCTCAGGATATGGATAGTCTAATTGTCCATATGGTGGTCACGTACAAAAGCCTCCGGCGATTACTCGCCGCCGTCGCGCTCATATTTCTGGCGCTGCTCCTCGCGTACCGTTACTGGGGCGACGACACGATGATGCGGTACTCGATCTCCGCCTATTACCACAACCAGGGCCAACTCTTCGGGTTCGTCCCGGTGCGGGATCTGTTCGTTGGGGCCTTCTCCTCCATCGCGCTGATGCTGTACGCTTACAAGGGATACACGTGGCACGAGAGCCAACTGCTGAATGTCGCGGGCATCGCGCTACTCGTCGTGGCGACCTGCCCGATGGAGTGGACGGATGCCCCAGAGGTCGCCAAGGATCTCGTCCAATTGATGGACCAGAACCGAAATCGGGCCGAACTCATCGCCAACGCTCAGATCCCTGACCCCGCCAAAGACCGGGCTCAAAAGTTGCAGTCCACGATCTCCAAGTCAGAGCACGAGGCTCAAGCCCTGGTCACGGACGTAGGGAACGCTGGCACACAGGACGGCTTGCCGCAAACTGTCACGGGGTGGGCCCACTACGCTGGCGCGTTCGTGTTTTTTCTCGGCATCGCCTGGGTCTGCTGGTTCCACGCCGACGACACCCTCAAGTTGATCGATGATCCGACACGCGAGGCGAGGTATCAGTACCTCTACCGGGTGACAAGTATCCTCATGGCGCTCGTTCCGGTGCTCGCGACCGTGCTCTACCTGTGCGGGTTACGGTCCACGGTGTTTTGGGTCGAGTTCGCTGGGGTCGGAGTCTTCATCCTGTACTGGTCGATCAAGAGCCATGAACTGTCGGATGTCCAGTTGCCTCCGTCCGGAGTCGCCACCCCATCCATCAAGGGTGTATAACCCCGGGCGGCCACCTATCTTCCGGCACGCCGATGCAGACACTCAACCGGGGTTCTGGGAAGGGCTCCGGTCTTGTGTCGAGCGAATTCAACGTGAGGCATGATGCCATGCGCATGAATTGAAAAACGTTAAGATAATTAGAGGCTGTCAAATGCTCATCGATCGAATCACTCACAACCCTGCGGTAATGGGTGGGAAACCCTGCATCCGCGGGCTCCGGGTCACCGCTGGGACGATCCTGGGCCTGATGGCCAGCGGCAAGTCGCGCGAGCGGATTCTCCAGGCTTACCCGTACCTTGAGCCCGAAGACCTTGATGCGGTGCTGGCTTACGCTGCGTGGCGGCTCGAGGAGCGGGACGAGCCGCTGGTTGTCACATGAGCGTACCGCTTGTTATCGACATGAATTTGTCGGTGGAGTGGGTTGCCGGAGCTGCGGAATGGGAATTCAGAATGGCCCGCTGATGACACAGCGCCGCAGAGCCGCAACGGAATAAGAAGTAGGGATACAAGCCTGAAGCGCCAGCGAAGGGAAAGCTGTCCTTCGCTGGCGCTCTTTGAAGTTGCGCGTCTTGGGTATAGGCGGCGAGTATATTATGGTTTTTCAAGGGTTTTCGGTACTCC
>PLDW01000171.1 GCA_003136315.1 Gemmataceae bacterium
GCTCCTGCATGGCTTCAAGAAGCGCAGCCTGCGTCTTCGGTGGGGTTCGGTTCACCTCGTCCGCCAGGATGATGTTCGCGAACAGCGGACCCTGGAGGAACTTGAAATCCCGTCGCCGGGTCTCGGTATCCTCCTCGATAATCCGGGTTCCGGTGATGTCCGAGGGCATCAGGTCGGGGGTGAACTGAATCCGGCTGAAGTCGAGTGAGAGACACCGGGCGAGGGTGCTGATCATGAGGGTCTTGGCCAGCCCGGGAACGCCTTCAAGAATGCAGTGGCCCCGACTGAAGAGAGCGATCAAGAGTTCCTCGATCACGAGATCCTGGCCAACAATCACGCGGGTGAGCTGTTGTTTGATGTCGTCGAAGGCAGTCTTCAGCTTCCGCATCGCATCCACGTCGCTTTGGCCCATCTCGCCGTTGCTCATGCTCAGGTCGCTCTCGTGTGGGAGGAAATCAAAAAGTCGGAACCAGCCAGATGGCCGGACCCTCCGGGTGGGGGACGGAATCCTGCCGACTTCATCGCTGGTAGATCGGGAGGATGCCCTTCTCGAACTGGAGGATCGCCAGGTTAACGGAGGTCGAGAAGACCGGGCCGATGTATCCGCTCTGCCAGCCGCCACTGGCCTTATCTTGGTTGTCCAGGAGGTACGGATACATGGCCTCTTTGTACTTGCTCCACGTCAGCCAGGTCTCCTTGGCCTCGTTCGGGAACATCTCCCCGTAACGGTCATCGCCGAGGGCATAGACCGCCTGGGAGAAGTAGTAGCTCTGGTACTCGTCGTGGGCGACGCGGCCTCTGGCGACCGGGATACTCTTCTTGCAGAACGTGATCCATTTTTTCGGGAGTTCGCTCTTGTATTGACCGGCGCTGAACCCGCAGCAGATCGCAGCGGCTGTCAGCGGCGGACGTTCCTGACCGTTCGCGGCAGCACCACCGGAGTTCGAGTAGCTGTAGATGATTCCGCCGTTAGGGGTGGTGCAGGCTTCCAGGTAAGCAACGGCTTTGTCGATGGTCTCTTTGGGAACCTTGATTCCCGCGTTTCGGGCCGCGCGAAGCCCCTGAAGGGCAGTGATCGTGACCGATCCCTCATCGAATCCGCCGCCGTCGGCCGCGCTGACATACCCCCAGCCCCCGATTTCGACTTCCTTGCCCTCGGCCTTCCGATGGCGCTTGCTCGACTGCGCCTTGGCAATGAAATCGACTGCCTTGGTCAGAACCGCCTCCAGTTTCTTCCGCTGCTCGTTGTCTTCCTCTTCGCCGTACACAGAGGCCAGGAACAGTGTCCCAAACCCCTGACCGTACATGTACCGGGTGGACTCGGTGGGGTTCTGGAAGTTCCCGATTTTGCCGTCATTGCCGGTCCGCCCGGGGGCGAGAAACCAGTTCACGGCCTTGGTGATCTGATCGCTATACTTGCCCTCTTTGAGCGTGCTGCCTTCCATCAGCATCGCCATCCCGGCGAGAGCGGTCATGGTGGTGGGGTACTGCCCACCCTGAGCCTCCCAGTGCCCGTCGTTCGACTGGATTTTCTTGAGATACTCCAGCCCTCGCTCCACGGCCGTTTCGATATCCGGCTTCTTCTTGTCGTCGGCCCCGAAGCTGGGCGTGGGGGCAAGCCGGGCCAGTGCCACAGCAGCCGCGGAGGACAGGAAGAGTCGACGATCCATTGGAAAGACTCCGCGTCTGTTTTGAAGCAAACCCGCCTGGGTATCGGGCCAAATCGGTCGAGACACCAGTTCGACGAATGACTCACGAGATCCTAACACGTTGGGCGAGAGGCCTCCACAACGGAAGGGAGAGTCGGCTCGTGCGTATAATCATGAAATCATGCGCGAGTCGAAATCGCCTCTTTGTACATCCACGCCCGAGCGGGTTGGGGTGGATGTTCCGGCTTTCGTGGGTCGACTGCTCTGGCAGGAGGAGTCACGCCGCCCGCACCAGGCGCTCATTTCGTCGCTGGTTTCTCGTCGTCAGCACGGATGGAAATCCGCACGTTGTTGTATTTATAAAGTTCAACTGTGCCATTCCTCTGATCGATATTCATCCCATGAAAGAAGTTCCCGTCGTTCGGAACCCCGCGGTTGAAGCGTAACAGCCCCCGGTCCTTTTCGATCACCGTGACTTTGAACATCGCGGCATTCACGGAGCCGGCGACGATGACCGAGAGATCCGAGAAGCGGTCTAGCAGGATCTGTTGGTGATCGAGAACGTCTTCGACAAACCATTTCCGCTTTCCCGTGGCCCGCTCGAAGCAGTACATCGGGCCGTTCACGCGAAGAGAGCGAAGTGCTTGGTTAAACCCACCGAACCGGACCATCCCGGCTCCTCCGCCCCCAACAGGTCCATCGCGATTGAGGACGAGAAAAACCCGATCCGTGTCGGCCAGGAGCACGGCTTCGGTACAGTCTCGCAGGTGAGCGTCCACATATTTCTGGTCGAGCTTGAATGTGGCGACAGAACGACCAGTCTGTGGGGAGAGAAGCTCAACCTCGCCGGTCGGCTTGATCATCCCGACCCAGTCGATCCCAATCGCCCGGATCGGATGTGATTTGGGGTCATACTCCGCACGCCAGATGTCTTTTCCAGTGGCCAAATCGAGCAACCGTAGAACCCTGGGCTGGTCAGCAGGGGCCTCGGCGAGCAAGGCGGTGCGCCCGAAGATCCGATACGGCTTGGCTGCGGCAAGGATCTTCCCGGCGTCCACTGCACCCTCGACCGGCATCCCATCCACTGCGCGAAGGAGTTTGGTCGACAAGGGTACCCGATCGGAGTTGGTCTCGACCAGAAGGATGTGTCGGGCGTCACCGTACACATACGTTCGATCAGCAATGTTCCTGCGAGACCAGAGGGGTCGGCGTGTTGTCGGTTCGACCACCTCCAACCCGTCGCGGGTGAGGAGGCAGACATAGCCGGGTTGGAGGATTGCCGATTTCCCCATCGTGATCTTCATCCCGTCGGTCGAGGTCAGGACGACTTCGTCTCCACTGTCCCGGCTTTCGACGGCGAGGTTCGGGTTCTGTGCGGCATCCCCGAACAGATTCTTCCGCCACTTCTCTTTTTTCTCGGCGAGGTCGCAACAGTACACCCACGATCCGAGCTGAACCAGGAGCAAATGTCCGTTTCCCTGGACGAATCGTGCGACCTGAACGCCGCCCGGGTTATTCAGCATCGGTGGATACATATCCGGGAATCGGCAGCGCTCAGCACCGCTGGCCCGGTCATAGGCGCGCAGCGCCCAGGAGTTGTTATTGGAGGGCGTTGTGTCGAAGGCGAAGCGAAGCCTGCGGAACATCGGAAAGAGATCACCATCGGGTTCGACCTCGAACTCTGGCCGGTGATTCGTCCCGCCCGGCTCCTGGGTCACCTTGACACGTGCTGGCAGCGGAAATCGAGTCGGATCCAAATAGGGCAGGAGTCGCTTATCGGTCAGGACATCCACGAGGAAATCGGCCCCGGTCTTTCCGTCTCGGATCGTCAGGTTGGGGAACTCCTTACCGAGTTGGAGGTAGAGGCCCACTGCATCCTCGACCAGACCTGCTTTGTTGAGGAGCCCGGCCAGCATCTCGGTCGCCTTGGCGCGGATAATCGGATCCTCGGCCGTTGCTCTCAGACGGGCCAGGTGAACCTGAGCCTGCCGGATCTCCTCCTCCTTGTTGGTCCGTAAAAGAGCGTCGGCCAGCGCCAGTTCGGCCTCCGCCCCAGCGGCGACATTCGGACCAAACACATCAACGAACTTCTGCAGCCGATTCAGATCGTTCCCCTCACGAACGGCCTGCCACTCCGCCGCGATCCGGTCTTCAAGGATCTTCCGGTCGGCGGGATTGGTGGCCCGGCGGAGAATCCGTTCGATCTGTCCCCTGGCCCGCACATCGGACCGGGCACGCACGTCCGGATCGTCCGGCATCTCGAATGGGGTTTTCCCCTCATCGAGATGGGCCAGTGCGAGGTAATGATCAAACGCCTCTCGGAGCCGACCCTGGCCCTCACGACCCCGGGCAAGCAGATCGAGTCGGATTTGCTTTCGTCGGAGGGTGACCTCCTGCCGCCTGGACCGTTCAAGCTCGTCGTCTGTATCGAGCGGGAGTTCGCACAATGCCGCATATTCTGTCAGATAAGGCTCGCCGGCAGCGAAATCCTTCTGCAAGAGATCGGTGTAGGCAACGTACTTTTTCTCTCGCAGGGTCGGCAGGTGCTCGGTCGGGAGAGTATTCCGTTCGGCCGCCTTGAAGTCGGCGATCGCCTCCCGCACTTTTCCATTGTCAAGTAGCAACTCGCCCCGGAACAAGAGGCCGACGGGGTCATTCGGGTTGGCTGCGATCCGGCGGTTCGTCTCGGCTTCCATGACCTCCAGTTGGGGGTAGACGGCTACTTCCCAGGGAGACTGGGCGACCACCAAACCATTCTGGAACACCAGATTCCCGAGACCGTATTTTGCGAGATCGGCCCCCCCCCCATCAGCCCGCTTGCGAGCCGACGTCCTCGAAGTGATTTCCCCGGTTTCCAGCTGAATTGCCCAAACCTGAGCTGCCGGGACCGAGTCTTTCCCGGCATTGGCCTGTCGGACGGGGAGGTAGTACGCGGTCTTACTGGCCGCACCGTGGCCTGTTGGGGTCGCCGAGGGGAGCGACACGTTCCAAAGCTTTTTCGGAGCGGATGTGCTGGGATCTTCGCCCGTCAGGCGGTAGGCCGTGACTTCCGATTTCCCCACAACGATGACCTTGTCATCAATGACCCCCCCCACGTAGAGATCGCCCGCCTTCCGGGCGATAGACCAAAGCACTTTGCCAGTGCGGATGTCCAGACAATCGAGGGTCCGGGAGTCGTAGGCTGCGATCAGGACTCGCCCGCCTGAGACGATTGGCGCGGCAGCGCGCCACCGGTCGACCGGGAGTTGCTGTTGTTGCTGGTTAAACTGGGGGTTGAACCTCATTCCCGGTCCGGCTGGACTGGTTGGTGGGGATTCGAGTTTGCGGTAGGCAAACGCCCAGAGGAGGCTGTGGGACATTTCGTCGACACCAACTACGGCTCCGGAGTTGGTCGGGCAGACGATAATGCCTTCCCCCGCGGCCAGGAATGCTCCCTGATAGCGGCGGATGGCGTCAGTCGGGAGGGGTGTGGTGGGTTTGCCAAGCTTTTGGGACCAGAGCAAGCTCGGAACCTTGTGCGCCAACCCGGGAACCTGAACATCGACGAGCGACTTGGGGTCGAGGCAGAGGAGTCGGACCACGCCATCGAGTTCCACGAGCACATACAGCCGGCCGTTGACCGGAAGGGGGGGGCCGAGGAACACCGCATGGAGACAGAGAAAGAAAGCACTGGTCGCGGTGTCGGCTTCCTCTTCGGTGGGAGAAGGCGGGAGGGCGATGGCGACTGGACTGGGCTCGGGGAGACTCACCCGCCCGAGTGACCACACTCGGTTGCCGGTGAGCATGTCGACCGCAGCCAGCTCGCCGGCACAGATCGCGGTACGAAGGGGACCCGACTGCCGTTGCGGCTGTTGAATCCCGCCGAAGGCATTCATCTCGTTGAGGTTCGGAGGCGGTGGTGGGATCGCAAGGTCATCCAGAAAATAGACATTCTGTCCATCGTGAGCGAGGGTTCCGATGAGCGGGTTTTCGATCAACACTCCTGCCGACCCCGTGGATTTGTAGGTTCCCCACCACCGAATGACCTCCTCCCGAGCCTGAGCATCAAGTTGACCGCTGGGGTCTTCGCGCGCGGTACTCAGGAGTTGGTGGGTGCCATACGAAGTTCGTGAGATCCACTCCAGATCCCCAGCCGCGTAGCTTTTCGGCTGACCACCCAGCAGCACACTGTGATCCCGGGTGGCGACTGCGTAGACACCATCATAAGTTCGGAAGTAGACCGTATCCGGCGTCGTCACTGGGAAGAAGGCCGGGAGCGGGAGAGCCTTGGTGCTCTTGGTCTCCTGGTCAAAGAGTCGATGCAATTCCTCTTCGATCCAGGTTCCAGACTCGTTTTTCCCCGTCGCCAGCATTTCCCTGGGGCGGAAGACCGGTATCAGGAACGGCGGACCAGCGTCGGCGATGGCATTCCGCTGGGAATTCCCATAACGACCCGCCCACGATCCGCTGGTGGCGAGAACCTTGATGGCCTCGACTGGGCGATCCAGTTCCGCCAATACCTGGGCAGCCGCGAACGTCTTTCCACCCATCACCAGTCCGTCTCGGGCGATCGCCCGTTCGAGTCGATCGGTGGTGGAGCGGACAATCCCGGCGTGACGCGGGTCCGCGCTGCGACGAAAAGCCAGGGCCGCCTTGTACAGAGTCAGGGGTGTGAAGATTTCCTCGGAGTTCGGCCGGGCCAGTAACCGCTCGAACGCATAGGCCGCTTCCAGGTAGTTTCCTCGCTCCAGGTGGATTGTCCCGAGCAGAACGGTTCCCTCGGCCCCAGCCCGGGTGTGGAAGTAGCGCTGTGACAGGTCGGCAAGGGTTGGGAGGTCGTAATTGTTCTTGATTGCCTGGTCGAGAAGGGCGGCAGCACTTTGCCCGTAAGTCTGCTGATAGTATTCGAGACCATCTTTTGGGAAGGCCGCGATGATACGGTTCGCCTCTGTCTTCACGCTGATCCGGTTGACTTCCAGCTTCTCGCCGACTTTGTATTCGATGTCGAAAAACGAGTCGCTTCGGCCGTCCAGGATCTTTTGGAGGGCAGGGCAAACTCGATCCCAGGGGATCACTTTGAATGCCAGGTATTGTCGTGCGGCATCGAGCTGACGCTTGGCATCCCTCTCGTAGGGAAAGCCGAACGCGAGATCCAAATCCCGTGCGGGGCGGAGATCTTTCTCGGCCGCTTTGTCCGTCTTCCCGGCGACCTTCACTCCGATGGGTGGAGCGGCCTTGGGCTGGGCGGTAACGAACTCGGTACCCCAGGTCACGAACCAGGCACAGGCCACAGCCAGTGCCATCGCCAAAGCGAACCGCAATGTGAACCCACGCATCGGCGTATCCCGTTCCTGAGTCACGCAGGGGTCGAGCAAAGGACCGACCCTTAAGATTGTGTCACTTCACCAGACTGCCCACAAGGAGAATTCGTCCCAATCGTGTGGGATGGGGCACACACAATTGGTACAACCCCGACGGTAGTGGAGAGAGGCGTGTCCACCCTAATGACGTCCCACCGCGGCAGTTCTAACCTGTCACAACCGGTCGCCTCCAGGTTGGGGTCGCGCGATACAATCCCCTGACCCGCCCCGAGGACTGCACCCCGATGCCCGAATCGCTTCCGCCCCTGTCCCGTGGTGAGGCTCGACCGGTCCGCCGTCGGACTCGGACGTTCCGCCCGAACTACCTCTCGTTCGCCGGGACTTACCAGTGCAACCTGGCGTGTCCGCACTGCTGTGTCCCCATCGAGTGGACCGATTGGCTCGATATCCCGACCGCCATTCGGTTCCTGGAGCAGGCCCAGCAGGCGGGCATTGAGGTACTCGGATTCACGGGTGGGGAGCCGTTTCTTTATCCGGAGTTCCTGATCGCTCTGACCCGCCGGGGAGCAGAACTTGGGTTCCGGTTTGACAAGCTGATGTCGAACGGTGTGTGGTATCGGGACGAGTCCCACCTCGAAAAGGTTTTGACGGACATCCGGCAGGCTGGGTTCACCGGGAAACTCGGGCTGAGCGTGGACAAGTTCCACGGCATGGAGATTGCGAAACTGGCCGGATTTTGCCTGGTCGCCCGTCGCATTTTCAAACGGGACACAATTCTCTCACTGAGTTACGCCAGCCGCTCTCCCGACAAGGGGTTGGAGCCGATCCAGCGACTGGCGGAGGAGCTGGACGGTGTGGTGGCATGGTCGGATGTGCTGGGTCGGTACATGCTGGTGAGTGACGAGTTGACGATGACGCTGAACTGGAACCATCTGGCGACAGTGGAGCGGGCCGAGGGATTGCCCGGCGATCCCTGGGACGGGTCGTGGTTTGCGGAGGATTATTGTGAGGGGCCGGGCCAGGCGCTGATCGTGAATCCGCGGGGTGAGGTGAAGCCGTGTTGTGGCTTCGCCTCCGACCTGGACCAACTCACCATCGGGAACATTTACACAGATAGCGTCGCTGATGTCATCAAGGCGGGGCGGGCTCACCCTGTCGTCGGAACGATCTTCCGAAAGGGGCTCACGGCGATCCGGGACGAGATCCTCGCCCGCGACCCGGCCGCTCTCCCAGGGGCCACGAGTAACCACTGCTTTTTCTGCTGGTACGTGCTCACCCGGGGTCTCGCAACCGGTGTGAATGGCGGTGGGGGACAGGTGGGCAACTGGACCGGTGACCGCCCGAACCACGCCGGAGAGCTGATTCAACTCGGTGTGAATCGGGCCGGTGCAACGCTTCAGAACTTGCCCCACAAGGAGAAACATCAAGTCAGCGGCAACCCTGATGCAATGGCGGCAAACCCCAGTCAAGGGCACTGAGCGATTGAAGTCAATTCGTAGCGAGGAGCCCATTTACCCGGTACTTCTCGCACCGATCCCAACCCCCGACCGTTGCCACCCGACTCAGGTGGCATTTTTATCGACGACTCCGTGCGCGGAATATCCGACACAATCGATCCCGGTGTGCTCGTTGGACTCGCCAGAGTGGCGGGCTGTGAACCAGTCCCGACGGATTGGTGAGGGGCCAGTTTGGCCGCTGGCCTGCGTCGTGCCAATGGCTCGATTGAACCCCGGGTGACCGCATGATAGGGTATGGAAATGACTTTTGTCCTCGCGCCCGGTCCCAGACGGTCGATTTCCGTCGGGATCGGCAGCCCCTAACCGACGACCTCGGGTATGTCAGTCAACCTCGACGCCTCCGGGATCGGCCAACTTGCCCTTCGGCTTGGGCTTGTCACCGAGCCCCAGGTTCGCGAATGCATCATCGAACTCGATGACCGGAAGGCCACGGCCGAGCAGATGATCCGAATCCTCGAACGCAAGGGGTATTTGACCCCCTGGCAGGGGGGGAAGCTGCGCAAGGGGGATCTCGATGGATACATCCTCGGCGGCTACCGACTCCTCTACAAAATTGCTTCCGGGAGCTTTGGTCGGGTCTACCGGGGGGACGACCCACGGACTGGGCAGGTGGTGGCGGTCAAGGTTCTCCGCAACAAATGGACAATGGACAAGCAGAAGATCGAACTATTCGTCCGCGAAGGCAAGCTGGGGATGACCGTCCGGCATCCCAACATCGTCTCGGTCCTGGCCGTTAGCCAGGATAGTAAGACAGGTCAGTACTTTCTGGTGATGGAGTTTGTGGAAGGGGGCAATCTCCGAGATCTCATCAACATCCGCAAGAAAATTGATATCGATGAGTCGCTACGGTGGATGGAGGAGTGTGCGGCCGGGCTGGTCGGAGCCCACCAGCGCGGGTTGACCCACCGCGACATCAAGCCGACGAACATCCTCATCTCGGCCCAGGGGCAGGCGAAACTCGTCGACTTCGGGCTGGCTGCTGCCAGCCTCGGGTCTTCGATGACCCTCCAGCGGCAAGAGCAGCAGGATGACGATGTTGCGGTCGACCGGACAGTGGATTATGCGGGCCTGGAGAAGGCGACCGACCAGAAGCCGGGAGATGTCCGCAGCGACATTTATTTCCTGGGCACAGTCTTGTATGAGATGGTCACCGGGATGCCGATCATGCCCGTGACCAAGGATCGCCAGGCCCGAATGGTGGCTCGGCGTTATCAGGACGTGGAAGATACGCTGGCCAAAAATGCCCCCGAACTCGGTCTCCCGACCGCCCTTCAGAAATTGATTGCGAAAATGGTGGCCTACGATCCCCGTCAGCGGTTCCAGACTCCTTCCGAGTTGCTCGAAGCCATCCGGCAGTGTCGGGTCGACCTTGGTACGGGGGCGGTTCTGGAGGTGAAAGCCCGGGTCGCGGCCGGTCCAAAGACCCTTTATGTGGTCGAGTCGAACGAGAAACTCAAGGAAGTGTTTCGGGAGAAGTTCCGGACCCAGGGATATCGAGTGCTGCTTTCGATCGACCCTGGCCAGGCGATCAAGCGATTCCAGCAGCAACCGTACCACGCGTTGATCGTCGATGCAGGGACCGTCGGGGAGGATGGGATCGATGCGTTCAACCGAGTTCTTCGGGAATCTGATACCACCGGGCTCGACATTGGTGCGGTCTTGATCCTATCGGAAGATCAGGCGGGGTGGGCGCGGCGAGCAACCGCGCACCGCAACGGAACAGTTTTAGTGCGCCCTGTGACCATGAAGCAGTTGATTGAGAAGCTGCACGACCTGTCCCCCAACACCGCGACTCCCCCCAGCGGCGGGGACGCCGGCGCGGTCTAAGGCAGACGCCAAGAAATGACCGACCACGATCCTGGGGGGTGCCACGGGCGGCTGCCCCGCCGTGTGACGCCTTCACAGGCGGACAAGCCGCCCGTGGCACCCAAGCCCACGGGGAGATTTCCTCTCACTTACTGCCTAATGTATTCTTCCGGACCGCATCGAACGCGAATTCGACCGGGGACGGGAGTTCCAGCCGTCGCGGATCGTGAACTTCCAGGGATTCATCCGGGTGTCACTTGATGGCCGAAGCTGATCGCCCACCCAGCACTGTCCTCCCGACCCCGTCCGACCTGTCCCGGTTGTTCGCCCTGAAGTACGGCGATCCGGCCACCACTGGCCCAAACCCTCGTCGCCGCCACCGCTTCGGGTATTTTTTGCCCTCGGATGTCTATGAGGCGACGGTTACAAATGCTCTGACGCCGGGCGCGGCCTGGCTCGATGTGGGGGGTGGGTCGTCGCCATTCCCGGATAACCCGAAACTGGCGGCCGAGCTCGCGGCAAGGGCCGGGCGGTTCGTTGGCGTCGACCCGAGCCCGAATGTCCACGAAAACCCGTATGTTCGGGAGCGTCACCAGTCCTTCCTGGAAGCCTATCATTCGGCTGAACCATTTGACCTCGCCACTCTGCGAATGGTCGCCGAACACGTCACCGACCCACCCGCAGTCGTGGCGGCTCTGGCTCGGCTGATGAAACCCGGGGGACGGGTGATCGTCCTGACCGTCCATCTCTTCTCGCCAATCACGGTCGCCTCTCACCTGACCCCATTCGGGCTTCACCACCCGGTGAAGAAACTTCTCTGGGGTGGCGAGGACAAGGACACCTTCCCCACCGCCTACAAGATGAATACCCGCCGGGAGCTGAAGCGGCTGTTTGGGAAGGCCCGCTTCCGCGAGTCAGAATTCGCCTACCTGGACGATTGTTGCACTTTCTCCAAGTTCCCGGCGGTGAACACCCTCGAACTGCTGACGTGGCGGGGGCTGCGTTCGGTCGGGATGCACTACCCTGAATCCAACTTGCTCGGCGTGTATACTCGCGAGTCATGAGGAGTGGGAGAGTTCCTACTGCCGATCACCTCAGGAAAAGGGTAGCAGTCAGGGGGTTTGATTGATAAAATGGCGTTGGGGTGAACTGATCACTTCCTCTCTCCTTCAGTCCAGCCAAACTCTGGCTACTCGATACGTATCCAGATCTACTAAATTAGCACAATTTTTCTTAGGTCGTTATTGATCTCACCGATCTGTGGTCCACTATTCTGGGGAACTGCCGCGAAGCAATCCGCGTAATGGAGGAGAGATGGTGTAGTCCAATCGCCCTGCTCTCCACCCTCCACCACTGAGAACCCGCCACCATGCGATCGCTGTTTGCGACTGTCCTGTTCATCCCTTTGTACGGTGCGCCAGCCACTGCCGCGAACCCCACTCCGGTCGGGTTGGAGGTGGATGCCTCCGAGGTGGGCCGTCGCATCCTCCACGTCCGAGTGGTCGTACCCTCCCGTCCAGGTCCGCTCACCCTCCTCTATCCGAAGTGGGTGCCGGGCACCCACGGCCCCACCACGCCGATTTCAGACCTTGCGGGGTTCCGCATCACTGCGAACGGGGCGGATATCACCTGGACACGGGACGACATCGACCCCTACGCCACTCACCTTACTGTCCCCGCCGGTGCGGACTCGGTGGTGGTCACGTTCGACCTGCTGCTGCCCGGGTTGAGTGAGGCTCCACAGCGGCAGAATACTGTGGCATCGGCGAAACTCGCGATCCTGAATCTGTGTGATTTGCTTGTTTACCCGAAGGCACCGTACGCCCTGCAACTCCCCTTTCGGCTTGTCCTCCGGTTGCCCGCCGGATGGACTAGCGGCACCGCCCTCCCCCTCGAGCAGAGCGACGGCAACCTTCTTCACTTTGGCACTGTCTCGCTCGAAACCCTGATCGACTCCCCGATTCTGTGCGGCCAATACACCAAGGACGTTCCGATTGGCCCACCCGGTTCAAAACACCGCGTCTTCCTGGCATGTGACAGCGAGGCCGGATTGGACGTCCCAGCCGAGACGAAAGCCGCCTGGGACAAACTCATCAGCGAGGCCGGGCACCTGTTCGGATCTCAGCCATACGGTTCGTACACCTTCTTGCTCGCCCTGTCCGACAAGATGCGGTTCCGGGGACTCGAGCACCACGAATCGAGTGACAACCGCCTGCCGGAACTGGCCCTCACCACCCCGCCGGTTCGCAACTTCGCCGCGAGCCTGTTGCCCCACGAGTACGTTCATTCCTGGTGCGGGAAGTACCGCAGGCCCGCAGACATGATTGTCGCCGATTTCCAGATCTCACCAAAGACCCGGATGCTCTGGGTGTATGAGGGGTTGACGAACTATCTGGGGTGGGTGTTGACGGCCCGGAGCGGCCTCGGCTCCGCCGAAGCCGCTCGGGACAGCCTTGCTGTCACCGCCGAGCGCATGAAAAATGCTCGGGGTCGGGCCTGGCGATCACTCGAAGACACGGCCGCGGCGTCTCACTTGCTCGCCGAATCCCGCGGATCGTGGGGGTCGTGGCGACGATCGCTGGACTACTACGACGAAGGCACCTTGCTCTGGCTCGAAGCCGACATCATCATCCGCCGCGAGACCAAGGGGGCCAAGTCGCTCGACGATTTCTGCCAGGCGTTCTTTGCCTGCGCGCCTGGCCGACCGAAGACCAGAGGGTTCACATTCGACGAGCTGGTGACCGCCCTGGCTGCGGTTGCCCCATACGATTGGAAAGGACACTTCACCCGTCGTGTGACGCTTCCCACGGTCGAGGCACCACTCGATGGGATCACTCTTGGCGGGTGGAACCTGGGGTATACGGACAAGCCAACGGATACGATCAAGGCGAGTGAGGGGATCTCCAAGGCGATCGACCTGACATCCTCGGTTGGAGTGCGGGTGAGCGGTGAGGGGGCCGTCCAGGATGTGATTCCCGAAAGCCCGGCGGCGAAGGCTGGCCTCGGGCCTGGGATGAAACTGGTGGCTGTGAACGGCCGGAAGTTCACACCGGACCTCCTCCGCTCAACCGTCGCCGCGACCCGGACCGGTGGGAAGCTCGATCTGCTCATCGAGAACGGCGACTTCTTCAACACTCACGCGGTCGATTACCACGACGGTGCGAAATATCCTCGGCTCGACCGCACGATGGCCGAGCCAGACCGAATCGGCGATGTGCTGAAGTCGCGATCACCAGGGGTGAAGAAATAAGGACGACCAGAGAGTTAATAAACCGGAAAGGGTATCCACATCGGTCAACAGGCTGCCGGACACGCCCGAGAAGTTGGCCCGTGCGTGCCCGGAGTGTTGGAGGTCGAGCAGATCGTGAACCCGAAATGCAGATTGCGCAACAGCAGTCTACTCCGCCCTGCATCCTGAGCGGGGAAACTGAAGCCCTGCCACAGCAGCGTTCACGCACACGATCAGACCAGACTGCCGCCGCCATCGACGGGGAGGACGATCCCGGTGACAAACCCGTTGGTCATCAGGAACATAACCGCCTCTGCGATCTCCTCCGGCCGTCCGACCCGCCCGACCGGGAGCTTGGCCCCGCTCGATAGAATTGCCTCGCGGTGTGGGCCGAACGTGTCCCACAGCGGGGTATCGACCAGACCGGGGGATACTGCGTTGACCCGGACCGGAGCCATGTCCAACGCGAGCGCCCGAGTCATTCCTTCAACTGCGGCAACCGCTGCCGCTCCAATCGCTCCGCCCAGCCCGGGTCGGGAAGCATAGAGGCCGGACATCAGCGTGATCGATCCATCCTTCATGCGAGGCTTTGCGTACCGCACGGCGAAGGCTACGCCCAGCAGCCGCACCTCCAATATCTCGCGCATGCTCCTGGAGTCGGCGGTCAGCGCATCCGTGGTGCCGGGTCGGAGTTCCCCCGCCGGAAGGAAAACGTGATCGACCCGATCCTCGCCCGCGAACAGCGACTGTAGCGATGCCTCGTCGGTCATGTCTGCTATCACCATCCGCACACAGTCGGGTGCCCCGAGAGCCGCAACTGCCTTCCGGAGACGGTTCTCGGAGCGGCCCGCAATGGTGACCGCCGCCCCCGCCCCCAGCGCGAGCCTGGCCGTCTCCAGCCCGATCCCCGAACTCCCGCCGACCACTACCACCCGCTTGCCTTCCAGCCGCATGATGTTCTCCGGGTTGAACGCCGATTAATTGGTTCGGTGAAGCACCGCTTTCTCTTCCATACCACACCGCACCAAGTGGCCTTTCGACCCGGGTTCTGAATCAAGCCCGTGCATCCCTCAAGCAGAAAATCGGCAGGGTGGCCGGGGTTGAGTCTTCGAAACCCCGGGAGCCGATTGTGCCTCTCATACAAGAACCTGTTGGTGATCTCCCTTCCCACGACGTGTCGGGCCTGGTTTTCCAGGGCATTTCGACAGCGAATGCGATAGGTTCAGCCGGTTCATGTAACAGGTTGTGGCCCGTCCTGACAAGGACAGTCACCCGGAACTCTCGGGCAACGTCTTCCCCTTGGCTGCCAGGAGGCGACCGAGATGGTCAGCGGAAAGCCGGGGGTCGTCGGTCAGCAGTGCTCCGAGTTCGGTCAGGACAAACCCTTCCAGATCGTCCCCCGCCCACCCCTCGGCCACCAATCGTCGCCCGATTTGGTCGAGCGCTTTGTCACGGAGTTTATCCGTGCGTCGAGAGATGCTTCCCTCGTGCAGCCCGAGCAGCCCGGCCACCTCTCGCTGGCTCATCCGGTAGCGCCAGCGAAGACCCAGGAGCAATCGCTCGTCGTCGTCGGCCGCACCGAGCCAGTCCCGGGCAGCGACCACAAACGACTCGTGCCAGCGGGTTCCAGAATCCCCCCGAGGGGCCGATTCGAGCGGGATCGCGATTTCGTCATCCGGGAGCGAACCCACCATCGTGTGTTGGCGGAGTTTCGACAGGTGCCAGTTCTGGAAGACCCGGATCAGCCAGGGGGCAAGTGGTCGCTGGCCGTCGAACCGGGCCAGGATCGGGAGGCTCGTCTCGGTCTCCGGAGCAATCAGGTTACTCCAGAATTCGGTTACCGCCGTGTCTTGCCGCTCTTCATCGCGGGGGTAGAGTCTGACGGCCCTCGCCCGTAACGCATCGACGAGTAGGCAGTCACTGCGGCCAGTCCGCGCGTTGAACAGAACCTCCCAGGCCGCGTTGACCCCCTCCAGGCATCCGACGCAGACGGCCCAGTCGATGGCGTAAAGCCCTTCCAGGTAAGTTGCCCAGGTGGAGCTGGGGAATTTGGGCAGGAAAATCCGGAAAGTTCGGTCGAGGTGTCGCCGGAAGGTGGGTTCAGTGAGGCGGACGCCAGGGAGTTGGAGCCGACAGAAGTGGTAAAACAGCCCCACTCGGCCGCTATCGGCAGGGGTCAGGCTGGGGGGCTGTGCGGGAGTTTCGGACACGCGCGGCTCCGGGCGGGCCTTGATCGCGGTCATGGTGGGCTCCGGTGGCAAGATCCTCACCAGGATATATCCCTAACCAGACCGCAATCCTGACAGGTGACCGCAGAAAAAACGCCTCACCGACTCTCAGTCGGTTTGGTCACAACCGCATCAAGCGGAGAATCGGCACAGGCAACAGGTGAGCGGTACCGTCTCGACCATCGGCAAGGATCGTGCTCATTCCTCTTTCCCCATCGATCCCCAACTGACGGGTCCAGTGCGTTGGAGGTGATCCCGAGTATTCCGATCAGGATGGCCTTTCCCGACACCCCGACCCCAGAGGGGTCGAAGCCATTAGCCGGTGGTTGAGCGCAGCGACACCACCGGTTTGCGGGGCGACCACCCCAACCCCATTACCCTCGCCTGCCCAGATTTCCGCTGCTCTGGGGTGAATTTGTGTTCGCGTCATCGTCCCTGCCCCGGTGGTTGAGCGCAGCTCCACCACCGGCTAATCGCTTCGACCCCTCCGGGGTCGGTCTGTGATCCCAAGTTTCCATTTGGGGCCGCTTTCGCTGGACCCGTCATTCGGACTTAGACGCGTTACTGGGGATTCCGCGTCTGCAGGGTCACCCAAACACTCACGGACCGCATCCTCCATCGGGACCGACTGCTATTATACTCCGCCTTCGCGCGAATCGACCCCGGGTGCGAGCCAGGAAGCGTGAGCAGCACCAAGTCCAGCTTGAGGGAATCCCTGCTTCTTCGCGTTCGAGGAAACCTGAAGGGTAATGATTTTGGCTATTCTGTCTGTCTCAATGCTCTTGCGGGTTGTGTTGGCAGCGGCAGTTCCTCCACACGATTTGTTCGCCTCCCGTCGTTTGACCGACCCCACTTCATCGGGCATGTTGAATCTGTTCTGCAGCCCGCGCACGTTCCAGTACAAGGAGGTCTGACGTGAAGGTGCGTGCCTTATTTTCGCTTGCCGCCACCGCCGGTCTTTGGGTGCCACTCGCGGTCGCCCAACAACCTGCCTCACTGCCGACAACTGCCGCAAACCCCAACCAGCAACTGGCCGATACCGTCGCCTCCCGCCTTCGCGGCACCAACCTCGTAGGCGCTGAAGTGTCCATCGTGGCACAAGAGGGGACTGTCCACCTGAGCGGAATCGTTCGGGATGCTGCCCAAAAAGACCGGCTCATCGCCAACGCCAAGGGCGTGACCGGAGTGATCAACGTTCAGGAGTCCCTCACCGTTGGGGCGAACGCGATCGTGCCCGTCCAGGGTACAAGTCCGATCCTGGCCCCCGTCGGGCCAACTCCGCTGGCCCCATTCCAGAGCCCCATCGTCGAGCCAGGTGCGGTCGGAATCCCGGGCCAGATCAGTTCGGATCTCCAGGCACCCCCGCTTCCCCCATATGCCTGGCCGACCTACGCTCCCTACAACAACGCCAGCCGGATCGGCTACCCCGAGGCGTACCCGTATAACGCTTTCCCCTTCATCGGCCCATACTATCCCTTCCCGAAGGTTCCCCTTGGCTGGCGGAAGGTGACCCTGGAGTGGGAAGATGGACACTGGTATCTCGGCCGCCGTTCGACCCCTCATGACTACTGGCGAGTCCGGTTCGGACCGTGATTCCCCGGGCAGCGGTTCGTCACCAATACCCCCTGCCGGACCATTGCCCCGAAAGACCCGCCGGCTCCTGCCGGCGGGTCTTTCGTTTCTGATTTTCCAACCGGGCTTTACGCCGACCCACTCTGTCCGCCAGAATTGGTTATGGGAACGGACAAGATCCTCGGCCCGAACGGGCTGATTGCACGGAAGTTGCCCGGGTTCGAGTCCCGGCCGCAACAAATCGAAATGGCAACCGCAGTGGCCAGTGCCATTCAGGGGAGAAGGAAGCTTCTCGTCGAAGCCGGCACGGGAATCGGAAAGAGCTTCGCCTACCTTGTTCCCGCCATTCTGGCCGCTGCCGAGAAGGACCGGAAGGTCGTCATTTCGACCCACACCATCGGCCTTCAGGAACAGCTCGTCCGCAAGGATATTCCGTTCCTCCAATCGGTCATGCCACAGGAGTTCCGCCCGGTCCTGGTGAAAGGCCGCGGAAACTATGTGAGCCTCCGGCGACTCCGGACCGCCCAGCAACGTGGCCACTCTCTGCTCGACACTTTCGTGGCCGTCGACCAGCTCAATCAGATTGGTCAGTGGTCCCGGAAAACCACCGACGGTTCCCGATCCGACCTGCCGGTCCAGCCTTACGAGCCTGTCTGGGATCTTGTCCAGAGCGACAGCGGGAACTGCCTGGGGCGAAAATGCCCGAGCTACGGCGACTGCTTCTATTTCCAGGCTCGGAAGAAGGTGTACGGGGCAAACTTACTTGTTGTCAACCACGCCCTCTTCTTTGCCGACCTGGCTCTGCGGCGCTCCGGCGGCGGCCTCCTCCCGGACTATCAGGTGGTGATTTTCGACGAGGCCCACACCCTCGAAGATGTGGCTGCCGATCATCTTGGGCTCGCAGTTTCCCAGGGCGGAATTGATTACCTTCTCAATCAGCTTCTCTCCCCACGAACCCAAAAGGGGATCCTCGCCTCCCTCAAAGATGGAGAGGCCGTCTCCCAACTCGATATCACCCGTCAGGCCAGCGAAAAGTTCTTTCTGGCGGTCCACCAGTGGCACCTGAACCAGCCGAAAGGAACTGGTCGGGTCCGGATGAAGTCCGTCGTTCCGGACCACCTGTCGGAAGAACTGTCGAAACTCGCCACCATTCTCCAGGTCGCTGCTCTCAGATTCCACTCCGATGAGGAGCGACTCGAATTCACTAGCCGCGCAGATCGGTTGCTCGCGATGGCAAAAGCGACCCGGGAGTGGCTCGGACAAGAGCTTGAGGGTCAGGTCTACTGGGTCGAAGTGAGGTCGGGGCGTGTTCCTCGCGTCAGCCTGGCCAGCGCTCCGATTGATGTCGGACCAGCGCTGAAGCAGCAACTCTACGACCGTGTGCCGACCGTGATTCTGGCCAGCGCGACCCTGTCTGCTGGTGGCCCCGAAGGGTTCGCCCACTTCCAGAAACGCCTTGGTCTCGACGAGGCCGATGCCCTCCAGCTTGGGAGCCCCTTCGACTACCGCAGGCAGGTTCAACTTCACCTCTTCCGCGACATGCCCGACCCCTCGGCTTCCGCGGCCAAATACGAGGAGGAGGTACTGACCCGAATCCCCGACTACATCACGCTCACTCAGGGCCGGGCATTCGTGCTCTTCACGAGTTACACCTTCCTCAACCGGGCGGCCGAGCGGCTCGGACCCTGGTTCGCCAAGAACGGCTACACCCTTCTTGTCCAGGGAACCGGGCTCCCCGCACCCCGTCTCCTGGAGCAGTTTCGAGAAACCCCCCGGGCCGTCCTTTTCGGGGTCGATAGCTTCTGGCAAGGTGTTGATGTGCGCGGCGAAGCGCTCAGCAACGTGATCATCACCAAACTGCCATTCGCCGTCCCTGATCGTCCTCTGACGGAGGCCCGACTTGAGAAGATCGCAGCCGACGGCGGGAATCCGTTCATGGACTATCAGGTGCCGCAAGCGGCCATCAAACTGAAGCAAGGGTTCGGGCGCTTGATCCGAACCACGACCGATACGGGAATCGTGGTTCTCTTCGACCCCCGCGTCTTGACCAAGCCATACGGGAGAGCCTTCCTGGAGGCTCTCCCGGACTGTAAGCGGTATCTGGATGGGGTTGAAGCTCCAGACGACAAGCCGAAAGGGAAACGCATCAAAGCAGGGTGATGGCCGGGTCGGCTCCTGGATGTTCGAGTTCATAAGACAGTTGGTGAGAGGAAATCGACCAGTGGGATCGGGTGCCAGCGGCTTGTCCGCCCGTGAAGGCGGCACACGGGCGGGCAAGCCGCCCGTGGNNACTAGCCGCCCGTGGCACCCCCCATGATCGTGGTAGCTCATTTCCTGGCGTCTGCCTAAGACAACGAAGGCGTTCAGGGGCCGTTCCCCTGAACGCCTGGTTCATTCCCGGATCGCCCGAGTTGTACCGTGCAGGACCGTACCGCAACCGAAGACGACCGTGATCTCGCTCATGAGGGATACCGCCCGCAACTGCGTCGTCGACTCGGCGGGTTTGCTGCCTTCGCTGCCGGGTTCTCCTACCTTTCGATCCTCACCGGCATCGTCCAGAACTTCCACCTTGGGTATCGGGAAGCTGGCCCGGCATTCATCTGGACCTGGCCGATTGTGTTCGCTGGCCAGTTCATGATCGCTGTCTGCTTCGCGGGTCTCGCTCATGAGTATCCCTTCTGCGGTGGGGTCTACGCATGGTCTGGGCGAACCGGCTCGGCCTTTCTGGGTTGGCTGACCGGGTGGGTCTATCTCGCCTCACTGATCGTCACCCTGGCTGCTGTTGCACTCGCCTGGCAGATCACTCTTCCGGCAGTTTGGCCGGGGTTTCAAATGGTTGAGGAGCCGACCCGGAACGCAGCTATCCTGGGGACAATCCTGATCACGATAAGCACCGCGTTGAACGCGGTCGGTACGCGCTGGTTGGCTGCGGTGATGAAAATCGGGGTGATTGTTGAACTTGTTGCGGCCGTTCTGCTGATCGTCCTGCTCGGTGTGTATGCAGTCCGGGGGCCTGGAGCCACGTTCGAGATCCAGGCCGGCCCCACGGACGAGTTCGGCGCATTCGGGCCTTTCCTCGCAGCAGCGGTGACGGCAGCCTACGTCATGTACGGATTCGACACGGCTGGCACTCTTGCAGAAGAGACAGTCCACCCTCGCCGAAGGGCTCCGCGAGCCATCCTCCAGGCACTTGTGGCAGCGGCCGTATTGGGGATGCTCCTTCTCATAACCGCGGTCACAGGAGCCCCAGATCTTACCGACCCCCGTGTCGGGAGCGAACTGGGTGGATTGCCGTTTCTGATCAAACAGGTTCTTGGTGAGACCCTGGGCATAGTGTTTGTTGGGGCCTCGGTCTGCGCGATCTTCGTCTGCACGTTGGCCGTTCAGGCAAGCACCGCCCGTATCCTGTTCGCAATGGCTCGTGACCGCGCGATCCCGGGGTGGTCCTGGCTGGACCGGATTCATCCGGTCCAGCGCTCACCCCGTGCCGCTGCCCTCGTGGTCGGAATCCTGAGTTGCTCACTGTTGGTGTTCAACCTGAACTCCGAGCAGATGATGACGGCTCTGGTGTGTGTCAGCATTGTGTGGGCCAACCTCGCTTACCTCCTGACAACGGGCCAACTCCTCGCCCGGTGCTTGCGCAAAAGGCCGCAGTCGCCAGCCTCATTTCTTGGAAGCTGGAGCGTGCCTGTTGCGGGGATTGCTGTGGCCTGGGGGGTCGTGCTCATCGTCAACATCGGCTGGCCGCGGGTGCGATTGTATGGGACGGAGTGGTACGAGCAGTTCGCTGCGCCGCTTTTCACAACCTGTCTCCTGGTCATGGGCGCGATTGTCTATCGGATCGTCAAGCCGACACTGGTCCGGCGCGAGGAACTCCGGTGACCCACCGCTCTTTGCCCAGGCCAGTCTCGTCCGGGCGGCGAATCCTTGGTTGGTGCGTCCACGCTTACACCGGGACCGGCCTTCTGTTCGCTGCCGGGGTGGTGTCGCTGCTCGTCCAACCCGATCGTACGCCAGACACCTACAGGATCTGCTTCCTTCTGTTACTCGGAGCTGTGGCAGTGGATGCGACGGATGGCACTCTGGCCCGAGCGGTGCGAATCAAGGAGGCTGTGCCCGAGTTCGACGGCAGGCGACTCGACGACCTGATCGATTTCCTGACGTATACCTGCCTGCCGTTGTTGCTCATCGACCGGGCAGAAGTGTTGCCGGACAATGCCAGGTGGGTCATCCTCGTTGCTCTCGGTGCGAGTGCCTACGGGTTTTGCCAGGCCGACATCAAGACCGCCGACGGGGCGTTTCTCGGCTTTCCCTCCTACTGGAACATCGTTGCGTATTACCTGTTAGCACTCCCCTTGGGAGGCTATCCAGCCGCAGTGGTCATGCTCGGGCTTGCCTTTCTCACTTTCGTCCCATCCCGATACCCTTACCCCACTCAGTCAGGTCGATTAAATCGATGGATGCTTGTCCTCAGTCTGCCGTGGACAGCGCTGGTTCTCGTCGACCTGCTCCGACCCTGGGATGATGGAGGTGTTCGTTGGGAGGTGTCTCTTTCGCTACTTTATCCCGTCGCCTACCTGGGAGTCTCGTGGGTGTCTTCGACCCTTCGGGTGCTGCGTCGAAAGTGACTGTGCGACGCACACAGTCATCCGAGTCCGAGTTCTCACCCCGATCTCATGGCGGTAACCGGCTCGTTTCCGTGACCAGCACTCCTGGACCTACAGCGGCTTCTTTCCTCTCGGTCCGCGTTTTTTTCAGCATCGATGTTCCCGAACAGGAGGTGACTTGTGTGGACGAAGTGTGTGTTCGGATTCGGTCTATTGGCAGCCGCTGTGGCAACTGGCACTGGTCGTGGTGATGAGTGGCCGCAGTTCCGTGGCCCGAACGGCTCTGCCACTGCAACCGGGAACCACCTCCCGACGCAATGGGCGAGCGACAAGAACGTGGCCTGGAAGGCCAAACTCCCGGGGTATGGCTGGTCGTGCCCGGTCGTCTGGGGCGACAAGCTGTTCATCACAACCGCTGTGACCGACAAGCAGCAGAAACCATCAGGCGGCGGACCCGGCGGCGGATTCGGCGGTCCCGGCGGCCCCAAAGGAGGAGGCGGCGGCGGACCGGGTGGCGGGTTCGGCCGACAGGCGCGTCCGACTGCCACTTATCAGTGGGTGATCTGTTGCCTCAGCGCGTCCGATGGGACAATCCTCTGGAAGCAAACCGCAGCAGAACAGCGACCCACCATCTCGGCCCACGCCTCCAACGGTTTCGCGACCGAGACGCCGGTGACCGACGGGGAACGGGTGTACGCTCACTTCGGTGCGATGGGTGGTGTGTTCTGCTACGACTTCACTGGGAAACTCGTCTGGAAAGCCGATCTCGGCGCGTACCCGATGGCGATGGGGCATGGAACCGCGAGTTCGCCAGTCCTTGTTGCCGGGAAATTGATTATCCAGTGCGATAACGAGGAAAAGTCGTTCCTGGTCGCGCTCGATGCGAAGACCGGCAAAGAGTTGTGGCGAACCCCCCGGACCGAGGGGACCAGTTGGTCCAGCCCGCTGGTGTGGAAGAACACGACCCGGACCGAGATCGTCTGTTCCGGGAGCCCGAAAGTGCGGTCGTATGATCCAGAGACAGGCAAACAACTCTGGGAACTCGGTGGAATGAGCGGCCAGATTAAAGCCTCCCCGGTCGCGACCGACGAATTCCTGTATGTCGGAGCGGGAGCGGGATTCGGCGGAGGTGGGCGCGGCGGACCCGGTGGTGGAGGCGGCGGACCGGGAGGTGGTGGCCGAGGCGGGCTGGGTGGTGGTGGCGGCAACCGCCCGCTGTTCGCCGTGAAGGCCGGGGCGACTGGAGACATCACCCCCAAAACCGGAGAGAAGGCCAGCGCCGGGATCGCGTGGTCTGTCACGCAGGCAGGTCCAGGTACAGCGTCCCCGCTGGTGTATGATGGGCGTCTCTACATCCTGGAAGACCACGGGGGGCTATTGAGCTGCTTCGATGCGCGGACGGGGAAGCAGGTATACAAGGAGCGGATCACCGGTGCCCGGAGTTTCACGTCTTCACCGTGGGCCTATGACGGGAAAATCTTCTGCCTCGACGACGCTGGCACCACCCACGTGATCCAGGCCGGACCCGAGTTCGAAATACTCGGCACAAACAAGCTCGGTGAGATGACCTGGTCGTGCCCCGCGGCGGTGGGCGAATCGCTGTTCTTGCGAACAGTGGACCATCTGTTCTGTATCAGACAGGCAGGGAAGTGAGAAGTAGGGGTGTGATGCCGACAAGCCCCCATCCTGCAGAAATTGCGGGAGGGGCTACTCTGACACTCTTCTTGGCTTTTCACCGACCCTCAACAAAAAAAGAGACCGGCCGCTGATGCTCCTGACTGTCGCCCATTCAGGCAGGAAACCGCGGCCGGTCTGCAAGGTTCTACCAGTCTGCCCACCGAACCTAACAAGCACTCCCAAATAAATCTCGGCAGTCATCATCGCGAGTGACGGGTTCTCCGACACAGAGCGCGTCAGGATGAGGAGTCGAGAAATCCCAGGCAGTAACACAAGTGATTGCCCCGATGCGACTTGCTCCGGACTTCAGAAAACTGTCCCGGTTTGGCCCGTATCCTGCTATGTGTCCATCCCGTCAGACATACAGTCTCCCACTTTTTCCAGATGGCCCTGTGGCCTCGTGGATTGCGGGAGGTTTTTCACATTCGATTCTCAGACCGACCCGGGAAGACACCATGCACCGCCTGATCCGCCCCCTTGTTGCCTTCTTGAAAGCCGAAGATGGTCCGACAGCAGTCGAGTACGCAGTCATGCTCGCCCTGATCGTCGTCGTCTGCATCGCCTCCATCACCACCCTGGGAGCAAACGCCAACTCGACCTTCAGTTTCGTTGGCTCAGCCATTAAACCTCACGCCACAGCCAGTTAAGAACACCATAAGGTATCGACGCTGCTCCCCTGCCGGGGCCGCAATGTCGGCCCCGGCAGGTGTAGTGATTGGGGCGCTATGCCACTTGCACTGCCATCGCCTTTCGGAACACTACTTTATCGTCACCCGGCTTGTAAAAATCGCGAATCCGGGCCTCCTCGTCATAGCCAAGCGATTGGTAGAATGCTCTCGTCCGCTGGAAGCTTGCCAGCCCCGAGGTCTCGATGAGAAGCAGCCGAGCGCCGCGGGCCGCAAGTGTCTGCTCGATCTGCCGCACCAAGGCCGCGCCCCGCCCCTGTCTCTGACGGTCTGGGCGAACGGCGAGCATGTACAGGTTCCACGTCCCTTTGGTCATCCGCTCCGGGGCGTAGTAGGCTACCCCCACCGGCTCGCCGTCATCATCGGTCAGCCAAATGTGATCCGGGCCGAGTTCGCCTGTGAGGGCACTGGCCAGTACGCTGGCCACCTCGTCGGTCGCGTCTGGCGGGAACAGGCCGGAGGTGACGGCCAGGGTGAGTATCGCGGCAGTGTCATCGGGAGTGGTCGGTCGAATCATTGTGAACTCCGGCAGGTTCTCACACCCTTCCCAGACACCTAACCGTTTCGCTCGGTTCGCGGATCCGCGCAGAACCAGCGGTTGGGAGGAAGATGTCTCCCCGCGGCCTCCCCCCGAGTTGAACCACCGACCGCTGACTATTCTGATGGTATCATATGGCCGACAGATTTGTTATAATATTACGAACTTGCAAGAATATGCATGATATCGGCATCCTTGACGATATATGTCTTCCCTTCCGTCCGGTTCAGCCCGCGGGCCTTGGCCTCTTTCTCGGAGTAGCCACAGGCAACGTAATCCGCGTAACTGATCACATTCGCCCGGACGAATTTCTCACTGAGATCCTTGTGGATGCACCCGGCTGCCTCGACCGCCTCGCACCCTTTCGGGATCGACCACGTCCGGCACTCATCCTCCCCAACCGTGAAAAACACCTCACGCCCGACCCCGTAGAACAGCGACCGGATCGTTTCCCCACGCTTAAACTTGGCGATCCCGAGATCCGCCATGAATACGAGCCTGTCCTCATCTCCCAGTGCGGCCAACTCCATCTCCAACTTCACGGGGGCCTGGATGGCCGTTGAAGCCAGGGCAAGGAGGTCGGCTGGGAGCGGGTCGTTGAAGCCCGAGTCCCCCCGATTGACAAAGACGATTTCCGGTTTGAGGGTGAGCAGTTGGAAACTGCGGAGGATCTTTTCTTCCTCTGCCGGGAGCCCCAAGGTCGAGGCAGGCTGACCGGACTCCAGGGTCGCCACGATGCGCTTCATGAGGGCCATCTCGGCCTCGTCAATTTCAATTTCCTTGGCCGGCCGGGCGCGTTTCTTGAGGATCGCTTCGAGCTTGGTGACCCTGTTCCCAACGATCTCCAAGTCCGCAAACAGGAGTTCCTCCCGGAACTTCCGCACCTGCTCGGCGAAATCACTCCGGGAGAAGCCATCGACCACGACCACGATACCATTTGATTCCCGGAGGATTCCCAGTCGGCGGGCGTTGTCTTTCCGCTCGTCAGCCATGAGTCCGGGGGTGTCGAGTACAGCGACCTTGGTGTAGGTCGTCTTCTTGGGCTTGATAATGGCAGCGATTGTGGCCAGCCGTTCATCAGGCACATCCGCCATTGCGGTCTGCCCCTGCTGAACCTTGGCTGGGTCTGGCTTCTCCCCGGTCAGCCACTCGAAGACGGTGCTTTTCCCTGACCCGGCGTATCCAACGAGACCCATTTTCATGGCGGTTCCCACACGACAGGACGTGACGAGGCGGCGGCCGTGAAGCCGTCGGTGGGGTTAGGATACCAACCTGGACTCGTGAAATCGAACCGGTGGGCGCATCCTCCTGCCGGCGCGTTCGAACCAGAAATCCTCTCATTTGTTCAGCGGCTTGATACTCCCTGCTCCCGAAACTTTCTGATCCACTCTCGGGCTCCCCTTGTAGCGGATGTCACCAGCCCCGGATACGCTCGCTTTCAGGGTCTCGGTCGCCCAGACACTCGCATTGCCCGCGCCGCTGATCGTCGCCTCCACCGTCTTCGCCTGCAGGTCCGCAGCGTGGATGACCCCCGCCCCGGACATCTTCGCTTTGAGGGTCTGCACAGTGCCGGCGAATGTGGCGTTCCCGGCCCCACTCAGTGTCAGTGTGAGAGCCCGCACATCGAGTGCCTTGAGCGTCATGTTCCCGGCTCCGGAGACCTTCAGTTCCAGTGACTCCGCCGTGAGCCCGTTCGCGAAAGCGTTTCCCGATCCTGAGACTGTCAGTTTTTCGAGTGTTCTTGTCGACAAAGTGAATTTGATCGGCACCTTGGGAGCCAGGAAAGATCCGGACCTGGTTCGGAGGGTGAGCTTCCCACCACTGGTGATCGATTCGAGCAGTGGGAGAATGTTGTCGTCGGCCGACACCGTCAGACCCGGCTTGTCGGCCTGGAGCACTTCCAGATCTCCGACTCCGGCCAACACGACCTCCGTCACTTCCCCGACCGGCCGCTCTTCAGACTTTGCGGTCCCGGAACCGACCACCGGATCGCCCATCAGGCCGCAGCCGATAAACCCACCAATCACCAGCGCGATGGCATAGGCACCGAGCCGAAGCAGTCGACACATGATCGTTCTCCCCTGATGTGTTTGGAAAACACGGAACCGAGCGATCCCCAAATTGTGACTCTGCAATCCATCCGGTGGAGGAAAATCCCGCCAGGGCGACCAAGATCGGGCGACCGGGACGCGAATACCGGATGGAGCGGGTGTCTGTTGCCAGGTGCATCAAACGTCTTGAGCTTCCCTGGCAGAGCTGCCCAAACGTGCTAAACTGATCCGTTAAGTATCCTCATCACAGGAGAACGCCCGATGTTTGAACGCATTTCCAACGGTTTCGCCCTCGCCCGGAGCAGCTGGGCCGTCCTGCTCCGGGACAAACACCTGCTCATCTTCCCGGTGGTCAGCGGCATTTTGTTCTTACTCATCCTGGCCAGTTTCGCGATCCCTCTCGCCGTTCTGGTCGACTGGCAGCAGGTTGGCCAGCAAGCGAACAACCGTCATGTGCCGTGGTGGACGTACGTTGTGGCATTCGCCTTCTACTTCTGCACCTACTTCGTTGCCACCTTCTGCAACGCGGCCCTGATCAGTTGCACCCTGCTCCGTTTCAACGGAGAGACCCCGACCGTCGGGGATGGCTTCCGTATGGCATTCGCCCGGCTCCCGCAAATATTTGCGTGGGCTTTCGTGTCGGCCACAGTGGGGGTGTTGCTGAAAGCGGTCGAGCAGATCCACGAGAAGGTCGGCGACCTCATCGCGAGCCTACTCGGGACAGCGTGGTCGATCATGACGTTTTTCGTCGTCCCTGTGCTGGTCGTCGAGAAAGTGGGACCGATCGAGGCGGTGAAGCGGTCGCTTCAGTTGCTCAGGAAGACGTGGGGGGAAGCGCTGGTGGGGCGGGCAGGGATCGGCCTATTCCTGTTCCTGCTCGCGATTCCGGTATTCCTGGTGTTCGCTGGCGGGGTGGTCTTGCTGGCGACTGGCCATGTTCCCTTCGGGATCGCCTTGCTGGTGGCAGGTGGGGTGCTGCTCCTGATGTATTCAGCGGTAAGCTCGGCCCTCCACACCATTCTGATTGCCTCGCTCTACCAGTACGCAGCCGATGACAGGGTGCCCGAAGGGTTCGACCGCGAGTCCTTCTCCAGCGCCTTCGGCCGGGCGTAATCCGCACTGAGGTCTGCGGGAGAAACAGCCCGGGGTTTCTGGCCCTGGGCACTCCCACAGCGTTGGCCAAGCCCGCCCGGTTCCACACATCTGAAATGTCGGCGGGGTGTGCGTCGTCATAGTAATCAGGGGACAAGGGCGACATCCCGAACTGACTCACCGAAACTGGCGAGCTGGAACATGCTTGGTGCCTGGGTTGCCATTCTTGGGGAAAAGTGAGAAGAATCGATTTCTCACACCCAGGCGATGTCGGTAACGCAATAATGGGCTAGCCCGTCCCACATGTCTTGACGGTTCTCGTTGATGGGTACACAATGCCTGGCCGCCGAACTGTGCTTTTGATTTTCGCATTCTGGACCGCGACTCTGGGACTCGCGTTCTACCGCGATGTCTGGCCTCTGCTGTTTGCCTCTGGCCCACCCCCGGTCGGCATCGATCTGGTGGACGAGGCGACACCGCACCTTCAGGTCAAGTGGTCGGTCGTGCGAGGGGATCAGAAGGTTGGCCGACTCACCTCTGGGATGAGCTACGTCAGCTCCGACGACACGGTCTGGTTCTACCACCAATACGCTCAGCTCCAAATTCCCATCTCCGGGGTGTGGCTATCAATACCCAAGCTGATCACCTCAACCCACGTGACACGGGCGGGCGATCTGATCGAGCAGCGGATGGAGGGACAGATTGCCGTGCTAATCGAGCGGCGAGACGGAGAAACTGTAGTCTACGATACGCTCTTCGAGGTCAAGGCGCTGGTGGAGGGGAAGGTCGAGAACGGTGTGTTCACCGGGCACTGCACCATTGGCGGACCCACAAAACTCGTTGATCGCGACCTGGAGCCCGTGGCTGTTCCGAATGGGCAAGTATTGAACCCCCTCCAGCCTGTTAATCGGCTCACGAACGTCCGACCGGGTCAGCAGTGGGTGGTCCAGGAGATCAGCCCCCTGGAGGACGCCCTTGGAGCGATTCTGCGGCAAGGTGCCGAACAGCATGGCTTCAAGCTGCCAGGCCAGGGGCGTCAGCCCCTGATCGCAGAAGTCCTTGCGACCCCGCAGACCCGAACTTGGGGCGAGAGCGAGGCGGAGTGTTGGGTGATCGAGTACCGGACCGACGTGCCACGCGCCCGGACCTGGGTACGGGTGAAGGATGGGAAGGTTCTGCGTCAGGAGGCGTTCGGCGACGGCGAACGGATCGCGCTGGAGCGTGAGGAGTGAGAGGGCGGGGAAGAACTTAGGTTCCGCCTCTTATTCCCCCTTCCTTTTTAGAGAAGGGGTTGGGGGGTTAGGTTCCGCCTCTTGCTCCCTCTTCCTTTTTAGGGAAGGGGGTTGGAGGGTTATGTTCTGTCCGCGAAGGGGCATTCTTCATGATCGATATTGTCGAAGTGACCAAGCAGTACGGCCCCAAGGTGGCTGTCAAGGACTTGAGCCTTCATGTCCCCACTGGGGAGCTGTTTGCTTTCCTCGGCCCCAATGGGGCGGGAAAGACCACCACCATCAAGATGCTCTGCGGCCTGCTGTTCCCAACCACCGGTACGGTCCGCGTTGGCGGATTCGACCTCAAGACCCAGGGTGACCAGGCCCGAGCCGTCATCAGCTACGTTCCTGATCAGCCATTCCTATATGAGAAGCTCTCAGGTCGGGAGTTTCTTCAGTTCACCGCCGACTTGTACGGCATGTCGCCTGACCGTAGTCGAGACAAGATCGCCGAGGTGATCGAACTGTTCCATCTGGATGATTTCGTCGATGACCTGACAGAGCGATACTCGCATGGAATGCGGCAACGGACCGTGTTTGCTGCGGCCCTCGTGCATGAACCGAAACTGCTGATCGCCGACGAACCGACCGTTGGGCTGGATCCGAAGAGCATCCGCGAACTAAAGACCCTCCTGCGGGAACTCGCAGCGGGCGGAATGACGGTGTTCCTCTCGACGCACACCCTCGACATCGCTCAGGAACTTGCGGATCGGATCGGGATTATCGACCACGGTCGATTGTGTGGCTGCGGAACAATGGCCGATCTGCGGAAGCAGGCTGCGCGTGACGGATCGCTCGAAGACCTGTTCCTGGCGATTACCGAAGAGGCAACCACCGAGACATCGCCGACGTGAGTGTATAGCCAAGGGCAACCCGCCACTGAGGGTGACCCGCTCAGGTACTCCTCCGACCCGTCAGCAGAGCGATATCATGCCGACTGTCCCAACGCTTGTCGCCGACCAGCCCCGTGTTTTCCGTCGACTCCGGACCAGACTGGTTCGGAACGGATTGCGGGTCTCTCTGGAGGCGGGGCGTATTCGATTCTTCAGCATGATCGCGACCAGCCTGATCGTCGCCGGGTTCACATTCGGGGTGAGCTGGTATCTCTTTGACCAGCTTGCAATCAACAGGATTCCGTTTAAAGGTGCCATCGTCTCCAGTCTGTTTGATCTGCTGTTCTTTACCCTCGGTGGAATGCTCGTCTTCTCCACCGGTATTATCCTGTACGCGAGCCTGTACACCGCCCCGGAAGCCCGGTTCCTGTTAAGCACTCCCGCGCGGGCGGATCACATTTTTGCGACCAAGTTCCAGGCCGCAGTGGCATTTAGTTCGTGGGCGTTTGTGGTCCTCGGGGTGCCGATCTTCCTTGCCTACGGGCTGACCGCAGGGGTTCCGTGGTATTTCTACCCCCTGCTACCGGTGTTTCTGCTCGGCTACGTGCTTCTGCCCGGATCGCTCTCGGCGATTTTCTGTCTGCTCCTGATCCGGTACATGCCACGAAATCGCCGCCAGTTCCTCATGCTTGTTGGATTCGTGGTACTCGTTGCGCTTGGGGCGTGGGGAGTGAGGGTCGAAGAGGCGGCCAGGCGGTCGTTCAACACCCAGGGTCGCGAACTCGACGACCTCATCGGGCAGTTCGACCTGGTCCGCAGCGGACTGGCCCCAAGCCACTGGATGACCCGTGGTGTGATGGCAGCGGCCCGCGGCGAACTGTCATCTGCCGCGCTTCCGCTGGCCTTGGTCTGGAGTAACGGACTGGTGGTGTATGTGATTGCGGGCTGGATCGCCCGTCGCGTGTACCGACCGGGCTTCGATCGGCTGGCCGGGGGCGGCCGGGGGAAGAAAGTGTACCGGGAGAGCGTCCTCGACCGATTGATGGGAGTGCTCGTGTGCTATCTGGATCGGCCCACCCGCATCCTCGTGATCAAGGACTTTCGCACCTTCCGCCGTGATCCAAGTCAGTGGGTACTGCTAATCCTCTTCGCCATCCTCATGCTGATTGGGGCAACGAACTTCCGACAGTTCTACAAAGCCGATCTCGCGATCATGGATAAGTATGCGATTAGCTTGATGAATCTGGGCGGAACGGCGGTTCTCTTGTGTGCGGGGTTGAGCCGATTTATCTTCCCGCTTATCAGCCTTGAAGGTCGTAAGTTCTGGGTGCTGGGGCTGACGCCGGTCAGCCGCAGTCAGATTCTCCGGGGCAAGTTCGTATTCGCTGCGACAGGCTCGCTTCTGATCGCCGAGACCCTGATCCTGACGAGCGACTTGTTGATCGGGTTGCCGCTGGAAGGGCTCGCACTGCACGCTTTGGCGGTGGCGGTTGTCGCCCTGGGCCTGAGCGGACTCAATGTCGGGCTCGGCGCGTACATGCCCAACTTCAAGGAGACCGACCCGTCGAAGATTGTCGTCGGGTTCGGGGGAACGATGAACATGGTGGTGGGGCTGATGTATCTGGTGTGCGTGGTGGGGATGATGGTCGTCCCGTTCCACGTGGCGGAGCTTGCCAAATCGGCGCGGGGGATGCACCTGCCAGTGTCTCCGTGGGTGTTCCTGGGTGTTCCGCTGGGCGTGGGTCTGGGAGTCGTGGCGGTTGTCTTACCTTTACGGGCAGGAGCCCGCTCGCTCCGAGAGATGGAGTTTTGAGCCCCTCAGTCCACTGCGGGGTGCCGACTCCTCCACGATGTCGCTGGATGGCCATCGGGTGTTGAGGCCGCCGCTCGGACCAAGTGCTCCAACAATCTCAAGCAACTGGCTCGCGCGGTCCACAATTACGAGAGTGCGATTCATGTCATCCCCCCTGAGAAGGGGCCATATGGCTCAGCCCCCACGTACCCCACTCAGTTCTGGTTCGGGCTGACCACGTACGTCAACGGAAATTCACTCGGTCCAGACAGGTTTGCCAACGAGACCCTTTCCCTCTGATGTGTGATCCTGCCGTGACTTAGACACGGGATACCAGAGCTTTGCAGCGAAGTGGGAGCGCTGGGACTGCCTTGGCACGGCATCTGCAGTGATATAGCCTGTGGTTCCTCTCGGGATTGAGGAATCAGAATAGATACCTTGCATTACAAGTGGAAAAGATACAATGGCTCATCACATCAGCGGGTTCATTGGCCCATTCGATTCTCTCTGTGAGGCATCTACACGTTTTCCTGGAACTCGAGTAACCCCCCTCGACCTTGGGTTTGGCTTTCTGCCAATCACCAAGCACCTCGTCGAGGACGACGAACCCCGCGCGTTCGGGCAACTGGAGCATCTGACTCCTAAACTCACTGCCTGGGCACAGAAGGAGTCTCGTCGATTCGCGCTGGCCTACATCGAGACCGAATACTTCGGTGGAGTTGGCAGTCAGGGGGCTATTGCTTGGGTAGGCGGGAAGGTCGTGCTTGGCCCTATGAGTACGCCGGACCTTCAGCTGGGCGGGCGAATCCTCCCCACGCCACTCGTGGACAGAGCGATAAATCGAGCCCTCCGCCATCTGGAAGTGGATAGCGGTTTCGAGGAAGATGAGTTCGACGCTCTTGGACTGGGCCGTTATCCGTCGAATGAGGCATGGCTCACGGAATCTGTCCTGGTCTAGGGTCAGCACTCCGGCTGTGGATTTGTAGCTGCACGTTGAGGTGAACTGGGAAATGGCCACCTCCTTCGACAGTGGCTGCGGCTGCGATGCATTCTTGCCGCATGCAACGGCGTATCAAATTCGCTGCAGCGAAGCAGTGATAAGTCGTTCGACAGCCGTCAGGCGATGGCTAGCAAAACTGGCTCCATTCAATAATGAATTTTAGGAACTCTTTGTACAGTTGTTCCGCATGATCCGGCTTGAGGATGTGGTGGTCGAATCTCACGTACATGGGCTTTTCTTCTGCTTTCAGGCCGTCGCAACCAATGATTGCAATGAGCAAAAGCAAACGGTTCCCGGCCAAGGCCCAGAGCGATGGGGCGATGTTCCATAAGTTTAAGACATGCATTTGAACGTTGATGATACAGACGTCGGGGTTGAATTGTTGTACCCGTGGGTGCACAGCCCAAGCGGTATTGCAGCATTGGACCTCGCAACCCGAGAGGACCAGAAGCTCGGCCATCGAGTCTGTGAAGTCGTGGTTATCATCAACCAGCAGTACCCGAAGTGGACGTGAAGAGCGATGGCTGGGCTGGGCCGGGGCAACCATCATTGCCTACTATGGCTAACGGTGTTCAGCACTTCGAGTCGCGGCACGAGCCCGCGGCAAGAGCTATTGCCGGAAGACATCGCTAGTAGGCGATCTCTGGGAAATGAGAGAGCCTAGTCCTGGATTCGGAGGTGTTCTGTCAGGAAAAGCGGTAATCCTGTGTCAGGGAATTACCGGAGCAGTTGTTTGGCGACCCGAATCGTGAAGTCATCCTCGGCTTTCTTGCCTCTGGGTTCACCTCGATCGTTCCCAGTAAGACGAGCCCTGAAAACAACCTCGGAGCGGTCTGGGCTGAGCATCGCAGACGACACAGTCACATGACTTACACCTGTATAGCGGGGTGGACAGCCCGAACCGAATTGGAACTGCACGGATCGACCGCTTCCTCCGTTGGTGAATGAAGATGCTGAGGCCCCAGTCGGTAGGTCTTGGTGGTGAGTTCTTCATGCGATTTCTACAACACACATTCTTGATCGAACTGAAATGCAACTCCAGCGGCCCTGATCAATTCGGCACCTGACACAGTTTCAGAAAATTGTCCTTGCAGTTGGCGCTCTTGGCGTGTAACCTAACCTAACCTAATAGTTTAGGTGTAAATCGCGGAGATCTTCCTTGGCCGAAGAATTACCACCCAGTGAACGTGAACTCGACGTGCTCAAAGTGCTCTGGGAGATAGGCTCTGGGAGCGTCCGAGATGTCCACGACCGTGTCTCACCCGATTCGGAGCTAGCGTTCAATACCATTCAGACCGTCCTCCGCAACATGGAGGATAAAGGACTGGTCGGCCACCGAGCAGAAGGCCGGACGTTCATCTATTTCCCCAAGCACACCAGGGAGCAGGTGACCTCCCGGTTCCTCACGAAGGTGTTTGGCGGGGCACTTGACCAGTTCGTTCTGAGCATGTTGCACGTGGCGGACGCCACGCCGAAGGAACTCAAGGATCTCGAAGAGTTAATCGCCCGGGTTCGGGTGGAAAAGCAAGGCAAGAATGGGGGGAAGTGACATGGCCGAAACCGAGTTCACTTCTGACTGGCTGGCCCGAGCGGCGGTCGGCGGGTGCGTGATCCTCGCGGTTACAGCAGTCGCCGTGCGGGTTTGTCGCGAACCGGCAGACCGTGTGCGAATCATCTCCCTCGGGCTCCTGGGTGCGGTCCTCACTGCGATAGTCGCGCTGGTTCCCAGCCTGCCGCGGTGGTCGCTCGGCCTGCTTCCGGCCGACCCCGTAGCAGTTGCTGCGTCCCAGGCTCCGGGATCGAACGCGATACCCGAGAGCACCGATCACCCCTGGCTGCACTCCAAACGACCTGTTGCGCGAAAGGAACCCAAGTCGGACCTCCTCCAGTCATCGCAAGAATCGCCGCCACCCACGGAGAGCATTCCTGAACACATATTTGCAGGAGCAACTGTTCCCGAAACCGTCACTTCCATTCCCTCCGCATCCCGTTGGTCCCTCAGTCGTGTGGTGATGGTTGCGTACGGGACCGCAACGGCGGGATTCCTCGTCTGGTTGCTTCTCGGCTTGTGGCGACTTTCCTGTCTGTGGCGGAGGGCTACTTCGGCATCTGTCGAAGCCAGAGAACTGCTTCGCGAAATCGCAGGGCCGGCTGCCGATCGAGTGCAGGTGCTACTCAGCGATGAAATCGATGCACCGATTGCATTCGCCACCTGGCGGCCCGTCATTGTTCTTCCGGCAAACGCCGGCCTGGCGGAGTCGCGCGAAACCCTTCGCTATGGCCTGGCCCACGAGTGGTCGCACATCGAGAGCGGGGATGTCTGGCGGTGGTATCTTGTTGGCCTTGCGCAGGTTATCCTCTTTTATCAGCCGCTCTTCTGGTGGTTACGACGGCAGCTCCGCTTGAGCCAGGATTTCCTGGCCGACGCCCGCACCGCCGATCGCGCCACCGAACCGGTCGATTACGCCGAATACCTTGTTTCCCTGGCGAGGCGGCGGCTTCGCATCCCGGGTTTCGCACTCGGGATCACCGACCGCCCCTCCACCCTCACCCGGAGGATTCACATGCTGCTGCTGAATCGTCGTCCGCTCGCTCGCCGCTGCCGCCTTGCTTGGACGTGCAGCGCCGGTGTTGTCGTGCTGGTCCTGCTAGTCGGTCTTTCGGCCGTTCGTCTGACCGCGGCGAGTCCGCTGGCCACCGAGACCACTGCAGATGACGTCAAGAAGCCGGTTGAACCACCCAAGGTCGGAGAAACGCTGAATTACACGGGCCAGATCAAGGACAAGGACACTGGGAAGCCGATCGAGGGGGCGACCGTGACCGTGCGCCGATCGCTGCTGGGTGACCCGAATCGCGACGAGAGGAACCCCATAATTGAAGAGAGCAAGCACACCACCGATAAGAGTGGTAAGTACGCCTTCACCATCCCGCCGAAGCAAACCGCGGAACGCTACCTCTATATCGAACTGGATGTCGAGCACCCCGATTACGCTTCGCAAAAGAGCTTCGGGTATGCGCTCAGCATGATCCGCAAGAACGAACAACTCGGAGGGCGGCCGTTCTTCGAGTTGGTGGAGCTGCGCCCCGCCAAGCCGGTCACTGGCGTTGTGAAGACGCCCGACGGCAAGCCCGCGGCCGGGATCAAGATCCTGGCTTATTCAGTCACCAGCAAGAACACCGACAAAGGGTTCGAATACGGCTCCTTCGTGGACACTCGCACGACTGCCGAGGGTAGCTTCCGGCTCCCGCTAACGACGCCGGGTTGGGCTGTCGTGTGGGTGTTGCCCGAGGAATATGTTCCCACCACACACGTCCTCAAGGAAAAGCGCGGCGATCTGGGCACATTCACACTGGAAAACGGACAAAGGCTCAAGGGCAAGCTGCTGGATGCGAAAGGTCAGCCGCTGGCTGGCGTGATTGTGAACGCAGAATCACAGGATCGGAATGAGGAAATCACTCAACCTGTCGCCGATAACATCAACCGCTCTTCCGTCACCAACGAGAAGGGCGAGTTCGAGATGAAGCCGCTGCCGCCGGGGAAATACCTGGTCAAGCCAGGTGATTACTCTCGCGACGGCAGCCTGGACCGTAAGGACCAGAAGAGAGGCCAGGTGCCGGGCGTCTTCATCGGAGTCAAGGTGACTTTGAAGGCCGGCGCCGAGCTGGAGCCGTTGGAGGTCCGGGCGGTCCCACACGTGACGATCGAAGCCCAAACTTATGACAGCAAAGGCAAGCCGACCCGCGGCCACGCGCCCTTCGTATTCGGTCGGATCGATGGCACGTTCTGGACAGGTGAGGCAAAAATCGACTCAAACGGGAAGGTCGTCGCCCTGGTCCCACACGGACTGGAAGACGTGCAGCTCGACCTCATGACCAACGAGCACGGCGTTCTCCGCTGGCGGAAGGGAAAGGAAGGCCCGCTCAACAATAATCGACAGGTGAAGCTCGGCACCCTGAATGACGACGTGAAGGACATCGAGATCATCAAGTACACCGCACCAATCCTGGTGGTGAAGGTCAGCACAAAAGGTGGGGATAAGCCGCCATCCAAGACCGCGGTGACAGCACTTTTTACCAAGGGACAGCTCGAAGGGCGGTACATCGTTTCGGGACGGGAGTCCGATGTCAACTTTGAAAAGCAGGAGGATGGCCGGTTTCGTTCGATGCAAATGCGACCCGATCATGAAGTGGCAGTGATGGCCCATGCCGACGGATACACGGCCAAGCCCGTGAACGTGAGCCTCGCGGAAGGAACTACCAAGGAGATTGAAATCGTGCTGGAGAAGGCCCCTTCGGCAAAGGACGGAGAGAAGGGCGACGAGACGAAAGAGAAGAAGTAGGGATTGTCTGGGGTGAGACTTGCCCTCGCGGGTGCGTCGGGTGAACCGGGGTCAATAAGCCGGACACGGCTGCGAGGGCGAAAGAATTAGTGTTCAGAGTGATACCCGACAGCAACAGGTATAGGCCATGTGTCGAACTCTATTCACAATACTGTTGATGGTGTCAGGTTCCAACACTTCCGCTGCGGAGCCGGTCCCCAGCGCCGTAGACTTTGAGCGTCACATCGTCGGCCTCCTGGGCAAGTCGGGGTGCAGCGCTGGGTCGTGCCATGGGTCGTTGCAGGGAAAGGGGGGATTGCGGCTCTCTCTATTCGGGTCCGAGCCGCAGAAGGATTTCCAGAGTCTCACGCGTGGCGGGGGCGGACGGCGGGTCAATCTTGCGGAGCCGGACCAGAGTCTTCTCCTATTGAAGGCGACAGGGCAGGTGACGCACGGTGGTGGCAAGCGATTCGATACGGGGTCGTGGCAAGTCCGGGTGTTTCGCGACTGGATTGCGGCCGGTGCTAGACACGTCCCGGGTTCCGGCACGGTGGAGCGTCTGGATTTGACGCCTTCGGAGCGGGTTCTTTCCCAACCAGGCGAAACGGCCCAACTCCGCGTGTGGGCCAAGTTCACCGACGGGACAGAGATGGATGTCACCCCATTCTGCGACATGCGGTCCAAAGACGACTCAGTTGCGGATGTAGCGCCATTCGGGGAATTGAAAGCGATGCGTCCCGGCGATACGGCGATCATTGCCAGTTACCGGGGCCGCATCGCAACCGCGCGTGTGTTCATTCCAACCGCCGCACAAGGCATGCTCGACCCAATGCCGCCGGTTGTGAACGAGGTTGACCGTGAGGTGTTCGCCAAACTCAAGCGGCTCAACATCATGCCCTCGAACCTGGCGAGCGATGAGGAATTCCTTCGCCGCGTCACAATCGATACCACAGGCGGACTGCCTTCGCCGGTCGACGTCCGGGCCTTTCTGGCCGATCGCGACCCGAACAAGCGCGAGAAGTTGATCGATAAACTCCTTCGCCACCCGCTGCACGCCGCCCTCTGGGCGACCAAGATGTGCGACGTCACGGCGTGCAATGTGGATGCAATGAGCGGGACGCTCGAGGAGCGGGCCAGGGCAGTTCGGATGTGGCACGAATGGTTCCGGCAGCGGTTTTCTTTGAACGTCCCCTACGACCAAATTGCCCGCGGTGTTCTCACCGCCACCAGCCGGGACGGGCACACACTCCACGACTGGCTGGCTACCGAGGTCGAACGCAGCCAGAGCAAGCGCGATACGTACGCGCTGACCTACGCAAAGCGGGAAACGCTGGACCTGTTCTGGAAGCGATACGAAGGCGAGGAATACTTTTCCCTCGAAAAGATGGCGGAACTCACCGCCACGGCCTTTCTCGGCGTGCGGCTGGAGTGCGCCCAGTGTCACCGCCACCCATTCGACCGCTGGACCCAAACGGACTACCGCGCCTTTGCCAACGTCTTCGGACGAGTCCGATTTGATAGCTCACCGGAACTGACCGCGGCCGTCACCGATTTGCTGGAAAAACGCCGCGCGCTACCCAGGGAGAAAGCCGGTCCCCCGATACCGCGTCTGCGTGAGCTTTACCTCGCCGAGCGCCCGCGACGGCTCCCACAGCCGGACACGAACGCGGAACTCAAGCCCAGGGCGCTTGGTGGCCCTGAACTGGCAGGGGCCGATCCGCGCGAGTCGCTGGCGGGCTGGCTGGCACGGCCGGATAACCCCTACTTCGCCCGCGTATGGGTGAACCGCGTCTGGGCTCATTACTTCGGGGTTGGGCTCATTGATCCCGTGGACGACCTATCCGCCAACAACCCGCCTTCAAATGAACCGCTGTTGCGTTGGCTCGAAACGGACTTCATTAGCCACCACTACGACATTCGCCGGCTGGAGCAGTTGATCATGAACAGCCGGACGTATCAACTCTCCTCCACACCCAACGACAGCAACCGGGCCGATCGCACGAACTTCTCCCGGTCGTACCCCCGGAAACTGATGGCCGAAGCGGTGTTGGATGTGCTCAACGATGCGTTGGGTACGCAGGAGGATTTCGGCCCCGACGCCGCTCCAGGAATGCGGGCAATCGAAGTGGCCAGCAACCGCGTTGCCGCGCCGTATGCAGCGCGCATCTTCAGCGTCTTCGGCCGGCCGGCCCGGACCTCGACTTGCGATTGCGAACGCCCCAGCAGCCCTGCCTTGCCCCAAACTCTGTTTCTGATGACCGAACCCACGTTGTTGAAGAAGTTGACCACCGGCCGCCTGGCGAAATTGCTGCAAGCCAAGTTGTCGGACGCCAGGATCGTGGAGGAATTGTTCCTGGTGACGCTGTCACGTCTACCGGAAGCGGGCGAGCGGGCGGCGGCTCTGGACCGCGTCTCCGCCGCACCGGACCGCGAGGCTGGCCTGACGGACGTACTCTGGGCGTTGGTGAACACGCGTGAGTTTATCTTGAACCACTAGAACGAAGGCCCCATCCGGGGCCAAGAGCCAGCGGCCTACGGCCGTGTCGATCAGGGTTTTGAGCCGCGGAGCGGCGGCCGTTCTCAGCCCAGAACGGAAGCCCTGGAAACCCAGGCGACCCCGACCAGTTAAACACCAAACACCAAACACCAAACACCAAACACCAAACACCAAACACTAAAGAGAACCATGTTATGAACACTGACCGCCGCGGCTTGCTTGGAGTGGGCGTTGCCGGGCTGCTCGGCTTGAGCCTCCCGGATGCTCTTCGCATCGAGGCCCGAGGAGCGGGGCCTCGCAAACACAAGGCGGACAGCGTCATCCTGTTGTGGCTCAACGGTGGGCCTGCCACGATCGACATGTGGGACCTGAAGCCGGACGCTGCCGAGGAGTACCGCGGCGAGTTCAAGCCAATCGCCACCAAGGCACCCGGGGTAAGAATCTGCGAGCACCTTCCCAAAGTTGCGGAGGTGATGGACCGTTGCACGCTGGTGCGATCTCTGCACCATCCGATCACCGACCACGGTGCGGCGGCCGCGCACATGGCCACCGGACACCCGCCGGCCGCGGCACTCAAATACCCCTCGCTCGGGTCGATTGCTGCGAAGTTGCTGCCGGAGGAGAATGGCATACCGCCGTATATCACCCTCGATCGCGGCGCGGGATTCCCATCATCGCCTGGCTTCCTCGGCACTACCTGTGAGCCATTCAACGCCGATCTCGGCGGTCGAAACGCATCTGCGATCGCGGACGGCATCTCGTTGCCGAGTGGGTTCTCGAGCCAATTGCTGGCCGACCGCAACCGGCTACGCGAAGCCCTGGATACGAAGTTCCGCGCCCTCGATGAGGCCGACCTTCCGGCCTCACTCGACCTCTTCCAGCAGCGGGCCATGGACATCCTTCGCTCCGACCGTGTGCGCGCCGCTTTCGACCTCACGGCCGAGAAGGAGGCGGTGCGTACACGCTACGGCCAGAGTCAACTGGGCCGCTGTGCCCTGACCGGCCGCCGGCTGATCGAGGCAGGAGCGCGTTTCGTCACCGTTGGGTTGAACGGCTGGGACACGCACGCCGGGAACTTCCGCACGCTGCGACAGCAGTTGTTGCCGAACCTGGATCAGGTTCTGGCTGCCCTGGTGAGTGATCTTGGCGAACGCGGCTTGCTCGAGCGCACGGTGGTCTATTGTGCCGGCGAATTCGGGCGAACGCCACTGATCAACGGAAACGCCGGCCGGGACCACTGGTCGCGATCAATGAGTGTGCTCATCGCCGGCGGCGGTGTGAGAGGCGGCAGCGTGTACGGTCGCACCAACGCGAACGGCACGGCCCCCGAAGACGACCCATGCTCGCCGGCTGACATCTCGGCCACCATCATGAATTCACTCGGAATCGAGCCGACCCGCGAGGTCCACACCACAACCGGCCGGCCCATCACCCTCTTCCGCGAGGGAAAAGTGATTGAACTCTAACGGTTCATCGCTGCCAGAGCTGGTGATGCCAGCCCGGTTCATTCCCTCCAGCGGCGTCAGGTCCGCCAGTAGCCCGTTGAGCTTGCCGGTCCACGTTTCGATGCGGGCCTACCTCCTGCGAGCCGGTGGTTTCGAAAACGCCCGTGGTTTGAGCCTCTGTGCTCTGCAATCCCAAAGCGTGGCTGGGCACAGCGCATCACGTTGTTCTCGAGCGTCGCCTTTCAGCGAATTCCCAGAGGAGTTACCTGCGACGACCCGAGCAGAGCCTCACCTTTCGTACGCAGCAGCACTCGCGGCAACACCGCGGTCTGAAAGAACTCGTATTTTGGCTTCTCGTGCATCTTCAGCCGCGATTCGGCGGTTTCGCCCACTTCCAGCTCGATGTCGCCAGGCACGTTGTGAGCCGAGGATTCCCAGATCGACGACCCGTTGTAGATAAACCGCAGCCGGGCGAAGTGAACCTGAAACTTGTACTTTTCGATCGGCCCGGTCTTGTCCCCCTTTTTCTCGACGTGTCGATATTTGAGTTCGATCGGTTCGGGGTAGAAGTCGGTGGAGGCGGCCAGAGTGATCGTTCCATTGGGGTCCACCTTGAAGTTGTTCTTTTCCAGAGCTTTCGTCAAGGCCTCGGCCGCACGGGCACGCTCGTCCTTATCCTTCAACTTGCTGACGTCGAGTTTCACCTTCGTGCCGGCTTTCAGCACCAGGACACTGGGGTCTGAAGTGGTTTTCTTCAGGGCCTGGCGGGCGTCGACGCGCGGGATCTCAGCGGGAATCAGGGCCGCGCCCTCGCCCTTTCCTGCATGCGTGAGGAACCAGGTGACCCCATTGACCGACTTCACGTTATAAGTCCCCTTGTACTCCCAGTAGCGCAGCGGAAGTTCGACGTCCACGAGTTTGGTACCGACCAGGAGATCCTTGGGGCTGGTCCACTGGAAGACGTTGCCGGGGAGATCGGACTTCGGCATGTCGCGGTAGAGCGAGCCGTCGGCGATGTTCCAGATGAAGATGTTCTCCGGCCCCCGGCAGGCGAGCCGCGTTCCGTCCGCGTTGAAGGCCAGGAAGGCAGTGGGGAGAGGCTGAGGCACCGGCTGCGAGACCAGGACCTTGCCCTCGTCCACATCGAGGATTCCCACGCTGTTCTCGGTGGTAAACGCCAGCCGCTTCCCATCGGGACTCAGCGATGGGAACGCCTCGGCTTGCATCGATAGCCAGTAAAGCGGTTGACCGGTTTTCAGGTCCCAGGAGACCAGGGCGGTGTGGCACAGCGTCAGCAGACGATTATTGGGCAACCAGGTAACGAATCGGATGTCCCGTATCGCTTCCTGGAAGTACGGGTAAGGGACAAACTCGAGCTGTAAGGTCGGATCTTTTTCGGCAACGTTCCAGATCTGCAGCGTGTCTTTCTTGCCCTTGGCCGGATCGAACCGGCGAAGCACCGCGTAAACTCCGTCGTCACTCAGTGTGAAAGCGTTCCAGGCTCCCGGGATTTCGAATCGACGAATCACACTGCTTTTGGCCAGATCGCAGGTGAAGACTTGCGTGGAACTGCTTCCTTTGCCCTTCGAGGCGATCAGTGCCCTGTCGCCGGCGCGGTTGAGTACGAGGCCCCCGATGACGTGGTCGGGCGGAATGTCCAGTGGGATTGGGTTCTTCGAGACGATCTTCGTTGCGGTGTAGGGCGTTACTTCGAGCTTCCAGTCGACGCTTTCCGGCACGGGATCGACGGAGCGGAAGTCCTTCAGCCGCGGCGCCTTGAACTTCTTGTCTGGACCGACCTGGACGAATGGCGAATCCGCGGCCGAGTCGCCCGCGAGCATCGCCACACACAAAGCCGTCATCAGGAATGCGGAGAGGAATCTGACCATTTTCGTCATCATCGGGACTCCAAACAGGAGTGGGGATGTCGATGGTGTCCGAGATTGTAAATACGACGAATTTCATCGGCAAGAACAGACCCCCCGTCGGGACGGAATCAGTATCTTCTGGACTACAATAGAATTGCGAATCCAAGGCATCGACTTACCTTCGCACGGCACAGGATCACCTGGCTGCACCGGGATGGTTCCCTCGTCGGCAACACATCTCCCGCTTCGGACGTCGGACAGGAGTTAGCGCGAAAGAGCCCTACAGGGTCTACCAGCGTCACACATGACAGCCGATTGTCACCACCCAGGGGCGACGCCCCGGAAACCTCTCCGTTCCGCCGACTCGGCTACTCAAAACGACTGGCTCGACCCCCGCAAGGTGACAAGCTCGTTGCGCGCGTGGAGGTCCGACACACCGCCGCGCGCAACACCCGATGTCCCCCCCGTCTAGCGTTCAGGGCGTCTCGTTTGCCCGCCACGGGAAGCCGACCACCGATTATCTGCCTTCGCAACATGCTTCCTCGGCCGTCATCGCCGAGAGAGAGCGGTCAGGTCCCAGACCAGTGCCGTGGTATCAGAGCTGGTGGTGGTCAGCGTCTTGCTGTCGGGGGAAAAGACTCCCGCGAGGACCGCTCCCTGATGACCCTTGAGCCGGCCCATCTCCTTGCCCGAGACGGCGTCCCAGACAAAGACCTCGCGGCCACGACTGTGTGCGAGCATTCGTCCGTCAGGCGAGATGGCCAGCAGTACCGGGTCTGTGTGAGGTATCGGCAGTGAAAATCCTTCCGGGGCTCCCTCAAAGGGGCGGCATTTGAGCTGACTCGGTTTTCTCCCATAAATGCGAAGCTCCTTGCCGCTGGGAATCTCCCAGAGGACGACCGATTCGTCCTCGATGTCTTCGGGCACGATGACGGGATCGTTACATGCTTGTTGGAGCCAGCCGACCAACGAAAGGACGATGGACTGGCCGTCGGGCGTAAACACCGCACTGCGTACCGCCCGATTCTCCGGCAGCGCGAAGTGGCCGATTCGACGGCCAGTGACGACGTCCCAGATATCCAACGTGCCGCGGCCAGGCGATGCCAGCAGTCTACCGTCGGCCGAAAAGATCGGCGGGGACGAGCTGCGGAAGGGGACAACGAGACCGCCTCGCGAGGGCAACTCATCGTTCTCTCCCGTTGGTTTCAGAATCCTCGTCTCCTTCCTTGTGGTGACGTCATAGAGCCAGACCGTTGGACTCGAATCGCCGCCTACTGCCAGTGTCTTGCCGTCCGGTGAGAGGGCCAGCCGAACTGCACCCTTCATTGGCGCCAGGTTGATATCTTTTTCCTTGCCCGTTGCTGTATCGATCAGTCGTGCCTTGCCGTCACCTCGTGCATCCACCAGCATGCGGCCATCCGACGAAAGAGCTGTCATAAATGCACGATCCGATAGGTAAACATGACGGAGTTCCTTGCCGTTGCCCACTTCCCAGATTCGGATGCTACCGTCACCGCTTTGGGAGATCAGAGTTCTCCCGTCGGACGAGATGCGGACAGCGGTTACGGCTGCCTGGTGTCCACCGTTTGAGTGGATTTCGCGGCCCGAGGCCAAGTCAAAGAGAGTGATCGCGTTGCCGTCACCAGCCGAGGCCAATGTCTTGCCGTCCGGGGAAACCGCCAGGCCTGGAGGTGAAACGATGCCGGTCCCAGCCGGCCAGCTTGGAGCCGGAAGAGCTTTGCCGTGCCGGGTTAGCTTTTTCCTCGTCTCCAGATCCCACACGACTAGCGACTGAGTCCCCACAGCCTGGGTGATCAGCGTCTTACCGGCGGGATGGAAGACAAACCGCGAACGGCTCCGCCCCGAAGACATATCGACCATAACTCGCGACTGGTCCTCGACCAGAGTTTCTCCAGGGAAGCAACACAGCTCTCGACCGGTTGTCGTTTCCATCAGGTGTACGTTGCCACTTCCATCAGCCCAACCCACCGTTTTGCCGTCGGTGGAGAACGCTGCCGAAGCCACGAATGTGTTGTCCCCTGGCTGCACATGACGCAGTTCTTTGCCAACGGCCACATCCCAAAGTTTGACGCCAAGCTTGCGAAAATCGTCCGTTGTCACGAGCAGTGTTTTGCCGTCAGGGGAGAATGCGAGATGAGGAACATCCCTTTCGTTCCAAATGCCTTGATATCCGCCCCCTAAAGGCCCATTGGGACGAAGTACATGAGATGCCATCTTCGCGGGAATCATCAACTGAAGTCTTTCCATCTGGGGCTTGTCAAGTTTCCCACCAAACTCCTGGAGCAGATCCGGCCGGCCATCCATTCGCCGCGTCTCCTCACCTTTCCCGAGATCCCAGAGCACAACCAGTCCGTCCGGGCTAGCCGCAGCCAGAGTCTTACCATCGGGTGAGAAAGCCAGGGCGCTGAACGATTTCAGAGCTTTCACTTGCCCCTTCTCGAGACCTGTCGCGGCGTCCCATAGACGGACCCCGAGATCGTAGTCACAGGTGGCCACAGTCTTGCCATCCGGGGACAATGCCACCGCAATAGAGCCGGACTGATTCGTTTCCCAACTGTGAAAGTGGCTTGGTTGCATTGGGCGCGGAGTGCCAAAGCGTCGCACTTCCTTTGCCGTGGCCATGTCCCAGAGTCGAGCGAGGCCATCATCTCCCGCCGAGAGTAGATGCTTGCCGTCCGGCAAGAAGGCCACGGAGTAGACGCTGCTGCCGTGGCGAAGGCTGGCAGTGCCCATGCGTGCCAGGGTGCCGACCGGTAGCGGATCACCGAAGCGGTCGACACGCACCGTCTCTGGACCTTCCTCCTTGGATGGAACCCGGTCCGCTGTCCGAGTGGCTGGCTCCTGCGACCCCGAAGGCTCGGCAGGTTTTGCGGCCGCACCAGACATCCACACGCCGACGCCAGCCACCGCGCAAACGAGCAGCATTGCGAGGGCGATCGCTTTGATGCGAGTCACCACCAGGGAACGAATTACTCCATCGGCCAGCAATGCGACGGAGGGGGGGAACCCCGCAGTTCGTCCCGTCGCAAAGGATCGTGCGAAACGAACGGTTGTGGCGGCGAGTGAACTGGTTACGCCCGAGGTACTGCCCTGAGTCAGCAGTATGCCAAGAAGTGCGGCACTCACGGTAATCCCTCGCCTCGTCAGGCGGTGGCGGAGCATCTCACGACCGCGCTCCAGGCGGCCCTTGACCGCACCGGCCGTCCAGCCAAGGTGCTGGGCGGCCTCATCGCGCGTCAAACCTTCCAGGTAGCAGAGCACCAGAGGCGCGCGAAACATCTCCGGGAGGGCTCGCAATTCCGCGTCGAGTACTTCGCACATCTCGCGCCAACTCATCTCGTCATGGGGGTCTCCTCCAGCAGGAATCGGCGAACGAAATTCATGGGCTCGGCGCCTGGCCGTAGTGAAGCACTCCCGCTTGGCAATTCGATGAGCGACCTGGTGTAGCCAACAGGCCAACGATGACACGTTACGGATCGATCGGGGACGGCGGGCCAGTGCCAGGAATGTCGCCTGAAAGACATCGTCGGCCGCGTGCGTGTCGCGCAATACGCGGCGACAAATGCCCAGTACCATAGGCCCGTGTCGCCGCACGAGCTGAGCGAAAGCTGCCTCATCGCGATCCTCGGCGAAGCACTGTAACAGGTACTGATCCGGCATATTCTCCAAAGCACCTTCGTCGGCAAGCCTGCGGGCGTGGCAGAGAACGGAATCGAGGGGAGCGTGTGGCATGGCAAACTCCTTTGCCTGGCGGTCAGGGTGAGAGGTTGTTGTAGAGTGTCTTGCAGATGAAGGAGCGGCACAAGCTTTTCAGAAAAGCGGTGGAACCCTACTGTCCGCTCTGGTCAGATTTGGCTCGCTCCGGTCCGACACACCGACTTGATTTCGGGTGTAGGCCAGCCGACGACAATTCCGTCGACCGATGGCACCCAGTCGCGGGGGGGTTGAGGATCTGCTGGCCTCCGACCAGCTTCCGGGAGCTTGCTATGAAGCGATTGCTCGCAATGACCCGGATGCCGGCGGGCGGGCGATGGGTTTTCCGGCGAGATAGTCCAGGGCAACGCGGATGTCTTCGCACACCCGGAAGTTCAGGAGAGGGATATACCGGTGTCAGTCGCAGGCGGCGAGCCTGAAGTGGGAATGGGAACGAGATTATTGTCACTCCAACTGAACACTTCGGGTGTGCGTGTTGAGCCCAATGGTGGCGTGACGACCAACTCGGGTGGATTACTCCCTGTCGCCTGGCTGACGGAAACCGGTGCGCCGCTGCGGGATGTGGTGTTACCCGCAAAGAAATCGGCAACCGGGGCAGCAAGCGCCGCAGCAATCGGGCCGTTCACGATCTTCTGCCCGTCCAGAACGATCACGCGCGGGCCGCCCCCCGTCCCGGCCCCCAGGATCAAGTCGTCGTATCCATTCGAGGCCAAATCTCCCACCGCCACGTAGGCCCCGCTCCTGAGCGATGGGTCGTACGCGAAGAAATCGTTGACCAGCTTGGTGGGGGTTCCGTCGGTGATCGACTTCCCGTCGTAAATCGCCACTCGGGGGCCACCACCGTCCCCGGCTGCGACCACCAGGTCCGGGACACCGTCGCCGTTCAGATCCCCCAGCGCGATCCGGGTGCCGCCCCGGAAAGATGGCTCATCAATCCCCAGGAAACTGACGATCTCGGCAGAAACAGGGCTCACACCCGAAGACAGTTTGGCCCCGTCGTAGACCACGATCACGGGGCCTCCACCGGTCCCGGCTGCAACGACGAGCTCGGCCTTGCCGTCGCCGTTCAGGTCGGCGGCGGCGACGCTCAGCGATCCATCGAAGCCCGGGAACGGGGTGAACGCAGGCACCAGGGTCGACAGGTCTTTGCCGTTGATCACCTGGATCGTATTTCCTTCCACGAGAATGCCGTCGAGGGTACCATCCCCGTTCAGGTCGGCTGTGACAAGCGCGGCCCCGGGTGGCACCTGGTAGCTCGAAGGGAACGGAGTAACGCCACTACCGGCAGATGCGCCACTGTCTGTGAGCTGCGCCAGAGTCAGATCGCTCGCGTAAGGCAACGTGTCCGCGGAGCGCGATTCCGCGACGAGGATCTGTCCACCCGGGGTAATGGCAAGGCCGCCATTGAAGAACTCTTCCGTGTTGCCGCCTTCGAGGGCAATCGGTAAGGATTCGGCCGCACCGGAGAATGCGTTGCCAGGTGACCCGTCCGCGTTGTAAATGGAGACAAGGACTTGGGTCGACCCCGAGGCTTCGACTGCGATGCTGCCGTCGGGAAGCAGGACCATCGCTATATCCCCTGGCTGAGGGGTAACTCCCGACGGAATCGGAACCTGGAGCCCTTGATTCGCAAACGTGGGGTCGAGAGAACCGTCCAGGTTGGCTCGATAGATCACCTCGCCCGCCAACACGAGGATGGTATTGTCCGGCTCGGCGACGAGTTCGGTGGCCCCGGTGAACGCATCGCCCGGGTTCCCCTCGGGAGTTGCACTCCACCCGCCCGTGGTTAATACTCCCGTACCGTTGAGTGTGGTGTCGAGCGTTCCGTCCGGGTTCAGTTCCAGAACAGCGTCACCAGCCACAGCAAACTCCGGAGTGACTTCTCCAGGGACCGGCTTTACGGTGAATCCGATGTCTCCGGAGATGACCAGCGTTCCATCTGTCGCTATCGCCGCGGCCTGGATCCCGGCATGGTCCCATTCCCCCAAAAAAGTGTACTGGAATAATTCTACTGTAGTCGTTGGTC
>PLDW01000348.1 GCA_003136315.1 Gemmataceae bacterium
CTTCCTTCTTAGGGAAGGGGGTTAGGGGATTAGGTTCTGGCCGCTCGTCCTTAAACCCTCTCCCACGGTTGCTTCGGCCGGCCAGTGGATCGGAAGGCGTCTCTCGTATCTCGCAAGAACCGAACTCCGGCGACCGTCGCGAACCCAAGCCCACCAATCACGAGCACCCACTTCAACTTCTCCTCGGCGGCTTTCCGCGATTGTTCCCGGGCGGCGACCGCCGCCGGATCTTCCTTGATATCACACCCGCCAGCGCGTCAGCCAGCCTTCGCCACAGGTGTCGACCAAACCAATAATGCGGCCGCAACCGCGGCCATGATCCAGGTTCGTTTCATCGGTGCCTCAACCCGCTTCAGGCGGGTGTGAAATTGTCTGGCGAGACGACAACCAGGCGATCTGCTCACGCGGTTGTCTCGTCGGACCGTCCACAAGCATATCGCACGAATCGGGCGAAGATTTTCGGATTGTGCGAATCGTATGGCTGCGATCACCGGTGCCGGACACGTGAGATGGGAAAACAGACCAATCCGGGGCTTGGTCGGATGCCGGGTGTTTCCCATACACCAGCCAGAGAGGTCCACCCGTTGAATGGGCCATCAGCGATCCGTTCTCCCCTCGGAGTCTCTCGCATGACGCGCGGCCTACTGACTCTCGCTCTTGGGCTCGGATTCGCCCCTGCTGCGACGGCCGGGCCGAAGAACGTCCTGCTTCTGATCGCTGATGACCTTGGGATGGAGGTCGGGTGCTACGGTGATGCGGTCGCGAAGACTCCGCACATCGACCGCCTGGCAACGACCGGAACCCGGTTCACCCACGGCTTCGCGAGCGTATCGTCGTGCAGCCCAAGTCGGGCCACCCTCCTCACCGGAATGCCGACACACATGTGCGGGCAGTATGGACTCGCCCACGCCGAGCACAACGCGGCATCGTTTCGCAAGGTGAAGGGGTTACCCGCCTTACTCGCTACGGCCGGTTACCGATCAGGGGTGATCGCCAAGTTGCACGTCCAACCCAAAGAGGTCTACCCGTTTGATGAGGAGATCGCTGCCAACGGACGCAATGTCGTGCTCGTTGCCGACAAGGCCAAGACATTTATCGCGGGTTGCAAAGACCAGCCGTTCTTCCTCCTCGTCGGGTTCATCGACCCTCACCGGGCCGGGGCAAAGGGGTTTGGCAACGAGGCGAAATACCCGCCTGGCACCCCGGCGGTCCAGTTCGACCCAAAGGCCGTTGCTGTGCCCTACCACCTCCCGGATACGCCAGAGGTTCGGGCCGAACTCGCCGATTACTATCAGTCGGTGACGCGGCTGGACCACGGGGTCGGGCTCGTCCTTCAGGCCGTGGAAGATGCGGGGAAACTCGACGATACGCTGGTGGTGTTCCTGAGCGACAATGGAATGCCGTTCCCCGGGGCCAAAACGACTCTGTACGATGCCGGGGTTCACCTTCCTCTTGTCATTCGGAAGCCAGGTCAGAAAGGGGGACTCACCTCCGCAGCGATGGTGAGCTGGACGGACATCACCCCGACAATCCTCGATTGGGCTGGTGTGAAGATCCCCACGAATCTCCCGGGGCGGTCACTCCTGCCAATTCTGGAGCAGGAAAAGCCCGCAGGTTGGGACGTGGTGTATGGATCGCACCAGTACCACGAAGCGACGATGTACTACCCAATTCGGATGACGCGAACACGACAATACAAATATCTATTGAACCTCGCCCATCAGTTGGAGTTTCCCCACGCTGCCGACATCTGGGGCTCCGATAGCTGGCAAGGCATCCTCAAGAGGGGCGACAAGATGATGGGCCAGCGCTCGGTCGCATCGTACTTAAACCGCCCCCGAGAAGAGCTTTACGACCTCTCGAAAGACCCAAACGAGTTGAAGAATCTGGCACTGGACCCCGAGTATGCGACCGTGCTGGCCGACCTCCGGAAGCAGTGCCGGGACTGGCAAGAGAAGACGAATGACCCCTGGATAATCAAGTATCAGCACGAGTAACTTGCGCCCGCCTGACCCGTCTATTCCCCTTTTCCGGGACTTTCGGTGGTGCAAGTCAGGTGCAACCCCGAATCGCTTGAAAACCTGCGTCATAGCTGCTCACTCGCGGCCAAATCCTTTCCGTCATCAGAATGCACAGCGCGGCAGAGCCGCACCGGAATGTGAGATGGTGTCTGGACACAAGCCTGAAGCGCNNCCGAAGAGAGTCGACGAAAATTGACGCAGCATGCAAAGAAATCGAAGGGTTGCTTTATAAGTTGCGGCCAATTCGGTCTGCGGCTGGGTGTGGTCAGCAGTTGGATGCTGGCCCTTTCGTCTCCTGGCTTGCGGTCGGCGGTCCGAGTCGATAACTTGTTCAGGAGGAGCGAGCTGTTCTCCAATGCACATATTGTTCACCCAAGAACAAGTTAAATAATCGTTTATGGATAATACTATTGCTGAGAGATTCGGCGCAAACCTGAAAATTTTAAGGCTTAACGCCGATATTACCCAAGCCAGTCTAGCCCGGCAGACAAGTATTAATCGAACGAAAATCGTAAGGATGGAGGCCGGAGAGTACGTCCCACAACTGGACGAAGCACTGCAGATTGCTGAGGTTCTCAAGGCTCCGCTCCAACAATTGCTCACGGGTACAATATTCCCTTCGGTTGGGCTAAAAGGGATTGCCTTCGAGCTTTATCACCTCGGTATACGAGACTATGTTGTGGAGGGTGCTGTCGTCCCGGGGGCGTTCCGCCGTCCCGAGCAGATTGTGGCTCTCACCCTCAAGGGGGACCGTCCTGAGACACGCTTAATTGACGCGATGCCCCTAGTATTAGCGAGTTATAAATTAAATGTAAGTTTAACATTAGCGTACGCAGACATATACGATCGGCGAGTGCGGGCGAGGTTGGCGTGGCTGAGTGACGTAACGTTATCGCTCGGGCGGCTGAACACCTTCCCAGTGCCACTGCGCACTCAGGAGGGGCTCGAAAAGTTCACGAAGAAGGTCAAGCGTCCCGACGAGCCAGACAGTCTTGGGCGCCCCAGTGTCAGTATATCCTCTCCAATATGGAGGAGGTGGAACATCACTTATGGAGGTACTCTGAGCGACTTTCTTGCGCGCGTTCAAGACCTGGCCAAAACCCACCGCTCAGGTGAAGATGCATGAAGAGCCAGATACTCAGGTTCTTGAACGACCTGAACACATCCCTGACTCCTCTCGCTGGTGACGACCGGCTCGACCTCTACCACATCGGCCGTTCGGCCCTGGTGTGGAAGTACGGCTTCGCAGCAGCCACCCAAGATATTGATGTTGTTACCCCGCTGAGGGACTCGCGACTGATGAAGGAGGCAGTCCGGCTCTTCGGCAAGGGCAGCACAAAGTCACGTGAACACGGGCTCTATTTGGAAGAGGTTCCTCCAGGACTACCGCCACTCCCGGGAGGATGCTACAACCGAGCCACCGAGGTGGACGAGAGATGGAGTGTGATTCGACTCTNNTGACAGTGACCAAGTTGAAGCGGTTTTCTCTGAAAGACCAGGAGGACATACAAGGGATATGCGACCTTGGAGTGCTCGACCCTGGTACACTTCAGGAACGAGTCGAGGCTGCATATTGGCTCACCCACGAGAAGGATGGTGACCCCGGTCGAGAAGCTGCTTTCGCGAGCCTCCGGGTCGTCAAGAGATATCTGAGCGAGGGAATATGGAAACTATCGAAAGATTGATATTCTTAGGTGAATGGACTAGCGATCAGTGAGATCATTCCTCAACAGGAATTGTGTGTGCCATTGATCTTGCCTATCCACAAGGGAAAAATCGGACGGGACACGGGTGTTGTCGTGTCCCTATGGATGATCGCTTTCGTCCACAGCTCGGTCTGTGCGATCGGCTGAATGGCTCACACATTGATCACCAGTGATGCCATCGATGGTGATAGCATCCCGTGCCGGAGAGGCAGGAGAGCAGCAACAGGGCGAGGCAGGTCAGACGGGCCAAAAAACGAGTCGTCATCGGACACACTCCTGAGGGGGGAATGGACGTGGCCCAATTCAAACTTACCCGACAAAACCAGCAGGGACAACTTGACCGGAGGGACTGGACTGAATCCGGTTGGTGCCTGGCCCTTGCCACTCGGGCAACCGGCATCCTTCGCAGAGGGATTATTCTCGTCACCTGTTCTGAAGTCCAGTGCTGAGGGCAATAACCCTCAGCGAATATTCACCGCTCGACCTCACCCGATCTGCACAAAGACCAGTCCCTTGAAGAGGTTGGGGCAACTTCCATCTCCTGACGCGAGTCAGCCCCGCGGAGCGATTCCAGCTCCACGGAGCGATTGGTTGGCCAACGGCATCGCACAGCAGGGGTCTCCCNNTCAACACACGGAATCACATGATCCCAATCGAAGCCATCACGGTCTGCGCACGTATCGATGGGAAGCCGTCGTATGCCGACATCCTCCGTGAGGTCGCTCCCTACAACCGGGCACTTCTCTCGCGGTGGATTGTTGTGACGACACCGGACGATGATGCCACCAAGAAGGTGTGTCGGGACCACTCCATCGAGTGTGTCCTCACCCGAGATTTCGACCTCTCCCCTCCNNGGGATCAACCGCGGGTTGCAACTCTGCCGTGGGGACGGGTGGCTGATGCACCTCGACTCCGACATCTGCCTCCCATTCGACTTCCACCAGTGCCTCGAATCCGCCCAGGTCCGGCGGGGGGCGATCCACGGGTGTCTGCGGCTGAACGTGGTGGGGTCGGATCAGTGGGACCGGGTGAAAGTGCAGGGTCTCTACGCCCGAGAGGGTGGCTGGCTGGTCGAGTTCCAGCAACGGCCGGGGTTGGGGGTGGGTGGCCAGCCGGCCGGGCAAGAGACCGGTTACGTCCCGATCGGCTTCTTCCAACTCTGGCACGGCAGCGAAACCCTGTCGTGGACCTTCCCGCGGAAAATCTACCCAAGTCGCCACGGAACCGCAGCCAGGACCGACGTGCAGTTTGCTTGCCTCTGGGATCGTCGGGATCGTGTGATGATTCCCGAACTGGTCGTTTTCCACCTGGAAAGTGAACACGCCGCAATGGGGGCCAACTGGAACGGCCGGACGACCAGACCGTTCCGGTCGACGCGATCTCCCGTTGTGAATAAGTTGGCCGTAGGTGGGTACTGAGGCAGTTGGTGAGAGAAAA
>PLDW01000005.1 GCA_003136315.1 Gemmataceae bacterium
GAATACTCGGACACGCACCTAGCACGTCGTTGAACGCGAGTTGTTCCTCTGGCGATGGGGTGGTGTCGATGACGCGGACGCGGGCGAAGAAAGCATTGAGCCGATCGTACTCGATCTCTCCTGGCTTCACCTTCCCCTTGCCGGGCTTCTTGGGGCTGAGGAGTTTGTGAAGGGCGGAAGGTAGGACGTACACCTCGGTCGGATCGACCCCGAAGGCGGCCATAGCCTCTGTCAACAGATTGCAGCAGGCGAGTTTCAAAATGATATCGTTGTCAGTCAAGCAGATCATTCGGTCGGCCCGTGCCGGGTCACCCGCATCAGGAACTCGCTACTGTCCTCTGGCAACCGGGACCAGTCCAGCCGGTCAGCCATGATGGAGCGAACGGTGTCGACTGCATTCGCGTTTGGGTCGAGCCGGGCCAGGGCGGCGTTGGCCACGGCGTAGAAGTCCTTCCCCATCGAGTAGGCGTAGTTCAGAACTACGTGGCCGGGGTCAATCATCTGTTGCCGGCCGATTTGCCGCGCGTCCTCGGCTAGTGCTTCAGCGTTCGGCCACCGGCCTGAGGCGCGGAACCGCCGCGGCGGTGTCCCAGTGAGAAGCTCCGCCGCGAACTCATTCGCCTCCCGCTCCTCCGCATCTTGGCTCGACGCATCCACCCGCTCATCCAGTAGCGATCCCTCGTTGGCGATGTGGCCGTGGACCATGTGCCCCAGTTCATGGGCGAGGATGAACAACTGCCATGCTGGCTGCCGTTTGAGAACGCACAAAACGATCACCGGACGGCCGCTGACCCGTGCGGCGAAGCCATCCGGCCGCAGGGCGTTCTTGGGGAAGTGGTCAAGGTGTAAGACTGGGACACCAGCCGACCAGCAGTACTCCACCAATTCTCGCAGCCCAACCCATTTGGCCCCGGCATCCAGAATCGCCTGTCGGATGTCGGTGGCTGTCCCGGGCAAGGGCTGATACGAAACGGCTGTTGCCTCCGCCGCGAGCTGGGCTGCCCTCGTAGCAAGCGTTCGGCACATCGCGAAATCGTCTACGCTGACCGCGTCCCGCTTCTTGTACTTGCAGACACCGAACTCCCGGAGTCGGACCGGGGATGCATCATCCTGTAACGACTTGAGGTCCAGTCCGAGATGGCGGGCAAGCAGAAGCAGACCCTGGGCGTAGCCAGCGGGGTTTGATGCGATCTCATCGTCCCACCAACTCGGTAGGGCAGTGTTACGGACGTACTGCCGGGTCAGTCCGGCTTGGCTGAGCCGTGCATAAAGCCTCGACATCGGATTCGCCTGAGCCAAGACGTTCCTCCTCCGCTGTGTTTCGGCGGTGGGACTCCTAAGTTCGGGGTGGCTGGATTGTCAAGGCGAGCAGGATCGTCCATGACATGAGACGACACCTCCGTGAACCGGCATGCTCGCACTGAATTGATTTGATTATACGGGACGCACCTCCTGCGAGGGATGTCGGTCGTAACGACAGTGGGGCTCTTGCAGGGACAAGAGGGTACGCGGGAAGCGATTGAAACGGATCGGGAGGTATCGGGCCGAACGGCTCAACACGGCTGCCAACTTGTGCGCGTGAGTCCAGGAGACGCTTTGCGTTTTGCTCATTGTGCCCCACAGAATCCCGGGCGTCACGTGAACGGCATGTGATTGGTGGAGGATACAAGCTCATCGCCTCACCCTGAAGCGAAATCAACGCGACTGCCACAAAGCATTTCTGAACCGTGAGTTAAAGCATACAGCAACACGCAAATTCTTGCCGCCGCAAAGTGAGTCCTTACCGCTAAAATCCCTGACTCACACAACCCCCCCGCGAGCCCTGTCGGTCGAGGTCATGGTAGGTCAACGGGAAAAAATGCCCGACCCGTGTAACGTCGCAGCCTTCCCAGACCAATCCCGTTCAGTCGGTATGCATCACCGGCTCGGGAGCCAAGGGATGACGAACGAGGCGTCCGGATGAACCCTCCGATTGATCCCGTCTACTCCGCCTTGGCCGACCTGGGCGTGCGGTTGCGCCTACATGCCGCCGGGAGAGCCTTCCTCGGGTGCAGGGTGGATCGACTTCCCCGAACCCAGAGGGATGAGGAGGCCAACGCAATCGTTTCGGAGACGGCCGTGCGAGCATTGCAGCGGCGGAATCAATTCGACCCGACTCGGGATGTCGTGAATTGGCTGATCGGGATCGTGTTGAACGTCGCCCGAGAATACGGCAGGGAGTGCAATCAGACCGCGACTGGGCCACCGGTAGACCCGCCCCTGCTGGAGGATCTCGTCGAAGACCTCAGCCGCCCTGTGGCCGAAGTAGTGGCAAATAGGGCACTTGTGGACGATCTGCTCCACCAACTACCTTTCAATGACCGTGAGTTGCTTCGACTGCGGTACGAGGAAGGACTGACGTTCGCGGAGATCGGTGAGCGGTTTGGTGAGAGCGAGAACTCACAACGGGTTCAGCACTTCCGAATCCTCAAGCGGCTGAGAGAACTATGCAACGCAAATGGGGAGGTGAGATCATGACCGATCGAGAGTACCAATTGCGACTGGACAAACTCGCCATGCTCTACCTGACTGCCATTGAGGCCAGTGATTTTAACACGATCAGCACCCTCTGGACCAAGGCCGAAACAGACCCAGCCCTGGGGGAGATGCTTCACGGGCTCAACGCTGCATTCGTGGCAGACCAGGATGCCACCGACCAGGCTCCGACGACTCAAGGCGGGTCGGAGGGCTTTCGCTCGTGCGTTTGCGGTGGGCCGAATAGAATTGTCTCGAAATCTCCCGTGAAGCAGGGTTTCGGTACGACAGCAGCCCCTGGACACCGTATGGCCCTCAAGAAATCGGAACTCTATTCCTCGCTCTGGTCGAGCTGCGATGAGCTTCGCGGCGGCATGGATGCGAGCCAGTACAAGGACTATGTCCTCGTGCTGCTGTTCATCAAGTACGTCAGCGACAAGTACGCTGGCCAGCCCTTCGCGCCCATCACCATTCCCCCCGGGGCCAGTTTCGCTGACATGGTCGCACTCAAGGGCAAGCCGGACATCGGCGACCAGATCAACAAGAAGATCATCGCACCTCTGGCGGATGCCAACAAGCTGTCCGACATGCCGGACTTCAACGACCCCACGAAACTCGGCAGCGGCAAGGAGATGGTCGAGCGGCTCACGAACCTGATTGCCATCTTCGAGAACAAGGCCCTCGACTTTTCGAGCAACCGGGCCGATGGTGACGACATCCTCGGGGATGCCTACGAGTACCTGATGCGGCACTTCGCCACCGAAAGTGGCAAGAGCAAGGGCCAGTTCTACACCCCCGCCGAGGTCAGCCGAGTCATCGCCCAGATCCTCGGCGTCCGCACCGCCAAGACCAGCGCCAGCACCACAGTCTACGATCCGACGTGCGGGTCCGGCTCGCTGCTCCTGAAAGTGGCCGACGAAGCCAACTCGAAGCTGACGCTCTACGGCCAGGAAAAGGACGCCGCGACCAGCGGCCTGGCCCGGATGAACATGATCCTGCACAACAACCCGGAGGCCCTGATCTTCCAGGGGAACACGCTCACCGACCCGAAGTTCAAGGACGGCGAGGCCCTCAAGACTTTCGACTATGTCGTCGCGAATCCTCCGTTTTCTGACAAACGCTGGGGCACCGGCCTGGATGCGATCCACGACCCCTACGACCGCTTCCAGCACTTCGGCGTCCCGCCCGGTAAGCAGGGCGATTACGCCTACCTGCTGCACATCGTCCGCTCGCTGAAAAGCACCGGGAAGGGGGCGTGCATCCTGCCGCATGGTGTGCTGTTCCGCGGCAACGCCGAGGCCGACATCCGCAAGAACCTCGTCCGCAAGGGCTACATCAAGGGGATCATCGGCCTTCCGGCAAACCTTTTCTACGGCACGGGCATTCCGGCCTGCATCATCTTCATCGACAAGGAGAACGCCCACACCCGCAAGGGGATCTTCCTGATCGATGCCAGTGGTGGCTTCATCAAGGACGGCCCGAAGAACCGTCTCCGCGCTCAGGACATCCACCGCATCGTGGATGTGTTCACCCGCCAGCTCGATGTGTCGCGGTACTCCCGCATGGTCAGCTTCGACGAGATCGAGAAGAACGACTTTAACCTGAACCTGCCGCGCTACATCGACAGCCAGACGCCCGAAGACGTGCAGGACATCGCCGCCCACCTGCAAGGCGGCATCCCCATCCGCGATATCGACGCCCTGGAACGCTACTGGGCGATCTGCCCCGACCTCCGTACAGCCCTCTTCCAACCACTCCGTCCTGGTTATTATCAATTATCCATTCCCCCTTCTCAATTAAAACTATCCATCTACGGACATCCGGAGTTCGCCACCTTCATCGCAGGAATGAACGCCCACTTCGACGCCTGGCGGAAAGCCTGGGCAAAGTCGCTCAAGAATTTGAAGGCCGGTTGCCACCCCAGGCAGATCATCGCTGACGTCTCCGAGGGGTTGCTGAAGCACTACCACGATCGGCCGCTCATTGATGCCTACGACATCTATCAGCATCTGATGGACTACTGGGCGGATACGATGCAGGACGATTGTTACCTGATCGCTGCCGATGGCTGGAAGGCCGAAACGTACCGAGTGTTGGTGAAGAACGCCAAGGGGAAGGAAGTCGACAAGGGCTGGGCCTGCGACCTGGTGCCGAAGCCGCTCATTGTGGCCCGGTACTTCGCCAAGGAGCAGGCCGCCATTGACGAACTGGCGGCGAAACTCGAAGGCGAAACCGCCAAGCTCACCGAACTGGAGGAGGAACACGGCGGCGACGAAGGGGCGTTCAGTGAATTGGAGAAAGTGAACAAGGGGGCGGTCGCTGCGAGATTTCGCGAATTGAGAATGGAGAATGCAGGATTGATAACGGAAGAAATGAAGATCTTTGAAGAATGGCTGAAACACAAGGCCGAGGAGGACAAGCTGAAGAAGCGTCTCGCCGAGTTGGAAGACCGGCTTGATGCTGCTGCCCACGACAAATATCCGACGCTCACCGAGGACGAAGTGAAGGCCCTGGTGGTGGATGACAAATGGCTGGCGGTGCTTGATGCCCGCATCCACGGTGAGATGGACCGCGTCAGCCAGCAACTCACTCAGCGCGTGAAGGAACTGGCCGAACGCTACGAGACGACCCTACCAAAGCTGACAGAACGGGTGGTAGAATTGGAGTCGAAGGTGAACGGCCACCTGAAGAGGATGGGGTTCCTATGGAACTAACCCCCGCGGGCCATTACGACGAACTGCTCGACCGGATCACAGCCACGTACAGCGCCGGGCGCGGTCGTGCCCTCCAGGCCGCGAACGACCAGTTGCTGGAAACCTACTGGCGGGTGGGGCAGCACATCGTCGAGTTCGAACAGGGCGGACAGGCGAAAGCCCAATACGGCAAAGCCCTTATCTCCAATCTCTCCAAGGACTTGAGCCTTCGCCACGGCAAGGGCTTCAGCCGCAGCAACGTGTTCTTCATGCGGCAGTTCTACCTCGCCTACCCAAAAATCCAGACGCTGTCTGGATTTTTGAGCTGGTCCCACGCTGTCGAACTCCTGGAGAATGGAAAGTGGAGAATGGAAAATGAATAATTCTCCATTCTCCATTCTCAATTCTCCATTGATCCCGCCCGGCTACAAGCAGACCGAGGTGGGGGTGATACCAGAGGATTGGGAAGTCAAAACCACGAGCCAATTTGCCAATCCTGTCCGAGGCGGTTCACCGCGACCTGCTGGTGACCCCAGGTATTTCAATGGCTCACACATCCCTTGGCTGACGGTAGGTTCACTCACGAATATCCCAGCTTCTCAGCTTGTCGTTACCGAAACTGCAACCTGCCTTACCGAAGAAGGATCATTGCGCAGCAGAACTCTAGATCCAGGTACGTTGATTATTGCGAACAGTGGTGCAACACTTGGCGTAACAAAACTCCTGGGGATCAAGTGCTGTGCGAATGACGGAATCGCTGCACTGCTAAACCTGAGCAAAGGAATCAGTCCACGCTACTTGGCACACTTCATCAACACCAAAACGAATTACCTTCGCGACATTGTTGCCAGTGGAAATGGTCAGCCAAACCTGAACACAGAGCTAATCGGTAACTTCAGGATACCCCTCCCGCCAACAAAGGCGGAGCAGGAAGCGATTGCCGGGGCATTGAGCGATGCGGATGCTCTCGTCGAATCGCTGGAGCAACTCGTCGCCAAGAAGCGGCAGATCAAGCAGGGCGCGATGCAGGAACTGCTGACGGGCAAGAGACGCCTGCCTGGTTTCGCAACGATGTTCGGCCACAAAAACACCGAGGTGGGCATGATCCCGGAGGATTGGAGCGTCGCTCCACTGGGACGACTGATAGCCTCTGTTGAATATGGCTCCTCAGCAAAGTCCAGCCAGAAGGGATATACACCTGTCCTACGGATGGGAAACCTGCAAGGCGGAAAGATCGACTGGACCGACCTCGTTTATTCTGACCGTGACTCTGAAATCAAGAAATACTCGTTAAAATTAGGGGACGTTCTCTTTAATCGGACCAACACAATTGATCTTGTAGGCAAGACCGCAATCTACGAAGGCGAGCAGCCAGCCATTTTCGCTGGTTATCTCATCCGCATTAAGGTCGATGAGGATCTGTTAGACTCCAAGTTTCTTAATTACATATTAAATGCTGCGCTCTCAAGAACATATAGCGCTAAAATTCTTAGTATAGCTGTTGGACAAGCTAATATTAACAGTCAGAAACTCAAAACTTACCCAATCCCTCTCCCGCCGTTGAAAGCGGAACAATCCGCCATTGCCTCCATCCTTTCCGACATGGACGCGGAGATCGCTGGACTGGAGGCGAAGGTGGCCAGGGCCCGGCAGGTGAAGCAGGGGATGATGCAGGAACTGCTCACGGGCCGGATTCGGCTGGTATAATTCCCCTGGCTCCCACACAGGAGACAACCATGCAAAACGTCGAAGAGGCCCAGGACGAGGCCGAGGTCATTCAGCAGGCCATTCAAGCCTTGAGAGCCGCCCAGCAAAGGGCTGTCAAGGCCGGGCATCCCATCGTTTGCGTCCAGAATGGGGTTCTCGTGCGACTGGAGGCGGACGGAACACGAACGGAGTTGAAGAAGCTCCCCGCCCGGCGGCAAATCCCGAAGGGAAAATGGAGAATTAAGAAGGGAGAATGAGGCAGAAAGGAGGAGGGAGGATGAAAGAGAATGTTGTTAAGGTGAAGTCGTTTGCGTTTGCTGTGCGTGTGGTGAAATTGGCGCGGTTCTTACAAACCGAGAAACGGGAATTCGTCATCTCCAAGCAAGTCGTGCGAAGCGGTACTGCCATCGGCGCAATGGTCCGCGAAGCGGAGCACGCCGAGAGCAAGGCCGATTTCATCCACAAGATGAGTATCGCCCTCAAAGAAGCCAACGAAACACTTTACTGGCTCGAACTCCTGCAAGCCTCCGAGTATCTTGACCGCACAGGCTACGAATCCATCGCCGCCGACAGCGAGGAACTTCTACGCTTGCTCGTCGCCATCGTGAAAACCTCCAAGGGGGCGAACCGTGTCGACTGATCCCGATCCCACGCTCTCCCATCCCCATTCTCCTTTCTCCATTCTCCATTCTCCATTCCCCCCTCTCCCTTCTCCATTCTCTACCGAACGCGCGACCCAGGACCGCGTCATCGCCCTGTTCCTTGACGAACTCGGCTATCGCTTCCTCGGCTCGTGGTCCGACCGCATCAACAGCAACATCGACGAGAAGTTGCTCACCGACTGGTTGACGAAGCGCGGCACCACACCGCCGCAAATCAGCATCGCCCTGCACCGACTCCGCACCGAGGCGGACAACCACAATCGCAAGCTCTACGGCAACAACCAGGCGGTCTACAACCTGCTGCGTTATGGTGTGCCGGTGAAGACTGAGGTGGGCAAAGTCACCGAAACGGTTCACCTCATCGACTGGTATCACCCGGAGAAGAACGACTTCGCCATCGCCGAGGAGGTGACGCTGAAGGGGGGCCACGAGCGGCGACCCGACATCGTGCTCTACGTCAACGGTATCGCCATCGGCGTGCTGGAACTGAAGAACAGCCGGGTGAGCATCGGCGACGGCATCCGACAGAGCTTGTCGAACCAGTCGCCCGAGTTCAACGCCTGGTTCTTCAGCACGGTGCAGTTCATCTTTGCTGGCAACAACACCGAGGGGCTGCAATACGGCACCATCGGTACACCGGAGAAGTACTTCCTCCGCTGGAAGGAGGACGAGGCGGATAACAGCCGGTTCAAGCTGGACAAGTACCTGCTCAAGCTGTGCGAGAAGCGACGACTGATCGAACTGATGCACGATTTCGTGCTGTTTGATGCCGGGGTGAAGAAGTTGCCGCGGGTGCATCAGTACTTCGCCATCAAGGCCGCTCAGGAGTTCGTGCGGCTGAAAAAGGGTGGGATCATTTGGCACACGCAGGGGAGCGGCAAAAGCATCGTCATGGTTCTGCTGGCCAAGTGGATTCTGGAGAACAACCCGAACGCCCGAGTGGCGATCATGACCGACCGCGACGAACTGGACAAGCAGATTGAGGGCGTGTTCTCCGGGGTGGGTGAGACGATCTACCGCACCAGCAGCGGCAGCGACCTGATGAAGCAACTCGGCCAGGCCAAGCCGCGGCTGCTCTGCTCGTTGGTCCACAAGTTCGGGAAGAAAGGCAAGAAGAGTGACAAGGAATTCGAGCAGTTCATCAAAGAACTCGAAGCTCAGCCGTGCCAGACGGTCGGGGAAATCTTTGTGTTTGTGGATGAATGCCACCGCACCGAGAGCGGTCGGCTTCACCAGACCATGAAAGTGATCATGAAGAATGCCGTCTTCATCGGCTTTACCGGGACGCCGCTGCTGAAAGAAGACAAGAAGACAAGCCTGGAAGTCTTCGGTGGGTACATCCACACCTACAAATTCAGCGAGGCAGTCGAGGACGATGTCGTGCTCGATCTGGTCTATGAGGCCCGGGACATCGACCAGCGGCTCGGGTCTGTGGACAAAATCGACGCCTGGTTCGAGGCCAAAACCAAGGGGCTGAACGACTGGCAGAAGCTGGAACTGAAAAACAAGTGGGGAACGATGCAGCAGGTGCTGAGTTCCAAGTCTCGGATGGATCGCGTGGTGGCGGACATCGTCTTCGATTTCAGCACGAAACCGCGGCTCTCCAACGAACGGGGCAACGCCATCCTTGTGGCATCGAGCATCTACGAAGCGGCCAAGTACTTCAGTCTCTTCCAGAAGACGCCATTCAGGGGCAAGTGTGCCGTGGTGACATCGTATAACCCGATGGCGACGGACGTGACCCAGGAAGAGGTCGGCGCGAACACCGAGACGGACAAGCAGTTCATCTACAACACCTACCTGGAACTGCTCAAGGATGTGGACGCCAAGCCCAACATGACCAAGACGGAGACCTACGAGGAGTGGGCCAAACAATTGTTCACCAAGGAGCCGGCGAACATGAAGCTGCTTGTGGTCGTGGACAAACTGCTCACCGGGTTCGACGCTCCGCCCTGCACCTACCTGTACATCGACAAGAAGATGCGGGACCACGGGCTCTTCCAGGCGATCTGCCGCACGAACCGACTCGACGGCGACGACAAGGATTTCGGCTACATCGTGGACTACAAGGATCTGTTCAAGCATGTCGAGAAGGCCATCGCAGTTTACACGTCCGAACTGGACCACAGCGCTGGGGGGTTCGACCCCCAGGTGCTGCTCCAAGACCGGCTGACGAAGGGGAAGGAACGCCTGGACAATGCGGTCGAAGTCCTGGCTCTGCTCTGCGAGCCCGTCGAGAACCCCAAGGGCGAACTGGAGCACATCCACTACTTCTGCGGAAACACCGACATTCCCACCGACCTGAAGGATCGGGAACCGCAGCGGGCCGGGCTGTACAAGGCGGTCGTGGGGCTGGTACGGGCCTACGCGAACATCGCCGACGAACTGGAACCGGCTGGCTACAACGCAGCGGACATCGCCCGAATCAAGCAGCAACTCGACCACTATTTGAAGGTGCGTGAGGTCGTCCGTATGGCCAGCGGCGAGACGCTCGACCTCAAGCCCTACGAAGCGGACATGCGGCATCTGATCGACACCTACATCGAGGCGGATGAGCCGCGGAAGATTTCGCCGTTCGATGGAATGGGGCTACTCGACCTGATCGTGAAGACGGGGATCGCCGATGCCATCGCCAAGCAACTCGGCGGGCTCAAAGGAGACAAGGACGCCATCGCAGAAACGATCGAGAACAACGTCCGCAGCAAGATCATCAAGGAACACCTGAACGACCCCGCCTACTACGAGAAAATGTCCCAACTGCTCGACGAGATCATTGCTGCCCGCAAGGCCAAGGCGATTGAGTACGAGGAGTACCTGAAGCAGATCGCGGAACTGGCGAGAAAGGTTGGTGCGGGCAAGGCGGATGACACCCCGGTGAAACTCGACACGCCGGGCAAGCGAGCACTTTACAACAACCTAAGCCAGAATGAGGAACTGGCACTCAGGATCGATGACGCAGTCCGGAACGTGCGCCCGGATACCTGGCGAGATAACGGAGGGCCTCGGGAACAGATCATCAAGGCCGCGCTGTACGGGGTGCTTCGGGATAAGGCTGAAGTCGAGCGTGTTTTCCTGATCGTCAAGGCCCAGACGGAATACTGACCTGATGGCAACCCGGATTCAACTCGGGACGATCGAAGCCGAGGTGGTACTCAAGGACATCAAGAACATCCACTTGAGTGTCCACCCACCGGTCGGCCGGGTGAGTATCTCCGCGCCGCGTCGGATGAGCCTGGACACCATCCGCGTCTTCGCCATTTCCAAGCTGGCCTGGATCAAGCAGCAACAGCGAAAAATCCGCGAGCAGGAACGCGAACCGCCACGCGAATATCTGGAGCGAGAGAGCCACTACGTTTGGGGGAAGCGCTACCTGCTGTCGTTGATCGAGCGGGACGAACCGCCTTCGGTCGGGCTCCATCACAACAAGCTGGTCGTCAAGATCCGCCCGGACACAGACACAGCAAAGCGGCAGGCGATTCTCGATGCCTGGTATCGCGAACAGTTGAGGCAAGCCCTACCCGCGCTGATCGCCAAGTGGGAGCCGCAGATGGGGGTGAAGGTCGCGCGGTTCTTCGTGCAGCGGATGAAGACCCGCTGGGGAAGTTGCAACCACCAGGCCCGCAACATTCGCCTCAACACCGACCTGGCAAAGAAGCCTCGTGAGTGTCTGGAGTACATCGTTGTTCACGAGATGATTCATCTCCTGGAACCGACCCACAACGCCCGGTTCGTCTCCCTGATGGATCGCTTCGCCCCAAGCTGGCGAATGCAGCGTCAGGTACTCAACCGCCTTCCGGTGCGCCACGAGGATTGGGATTACTGACGGGCTGGACAGCATTGTCGAGTACCTGAGAAGATCCAGTGTCAGGCCCTCCCGAACCCCCTCGCCGCACCAGCGCCAACCGGCTTGCACAGTTTGCACACTTCGACCCGATTTTGCACACATCCAAGGTGCTTCTCGCAAGAAACGTAGCTTGTCGCAAGACTGGCGATGTGGTACAAAACACCTAGAAATCAAGGCTCTTGGTGAACCAAAGGGGCTTTTTCGAGTCATGTTTCGGGACCAAGAGGTCGCAGGTTCGAATCCTGTCAGCCCGACTCGTAAGTGATTGAGAAATAAGGAGTTACGGCAAGGCGGTTGGTGCAAACTCCCGGTGTAAAAGTTGGTTTAAACCCTGGTGTAAAAAACCAACGGCCCGGGGAAAAGCTAAGAGGAGCGTAAATATTGCTCCTCAAGTTCTTTGAGCAGAATAGGGCGTTTCTTCTTGGATCGAGCCTTCCGCATGATCTTTCGCCTCTGGATTGCCTCTTCCTCGTCCAGCGGCAGTTTGGAGTGACGGTAGTCTAGCAATTCATTGGCAGTGAAGGTCTTGC
>PLDW01000493.1 GCA_003136315.1 Gemmataceae bacterium
GTCTGTCACGCGTCCGAACGAGTTATTAATCTGCGCCGTGGCGCAGAATAAACATAGTTACATCGGTCCGAGCAACTAATACCAGTTTGCTATTACGTTTAGCCCGCTCGACAGTTACGCCATTGTGTCGTTCACAGCTCTGCGCAGAATAATGTGGTAACGACACTCTGCGCCTGTTATTGCCACGCCTCAATTCAACTGACACCTCACATATCGAGCGGGCTGTTCACCCCGCGACCGCCCTTATTCAGCACATGCGTGTAAATCATCGTGGTTTCTACGTTCTCGTGCCCCAAGAGTTCCTGTACCGTCCGGATGTCGTACCCCGATTCCAACAGGTGCGTGGCGAATGAGTGACGAAAACTGTGGCTTGTGGCCTTCTTCGTCAACCCTGCGCGCCGGACTGCCTCCACGATCTCACGATTCACCGCCGACTCATGCAGGTGGTGCCGCCGCACTTCCCCAGATCGAGGATCCGCCGACCGCCGCGACGACGGGAACACATACTGCCACTTCCACTCGCGATCAGCATTCGGGTACTTCCGCGCCAGGGCGTGTGGCAGGTAGACCCGCCCAAATCCCTCACGCAGATCATTTTCGTGGAGCTTGCGGACAGCCGTCAAGTGAATTTCCAACGAACTTCGCGCGGCTTTCGGGAGCATCGTGCGCCGGTCCTTGTCCCCCTTTCCCTCCCGCACCACGATCTGGTTCATATCCCATTCGATATCCTTCACCCGCAACCGCAAACACTCCAGCAAGCGAAGTCCCGCCCCATACTGTAGCAGTCCGATCAACCGGTAGGAACCCTCCAACTCAGACAGCACCTTGCGGACCTCGTCCCGCGTCAGGACGACCGGGAGGCGGCGAGGCTTCTTTGCCCGGACGACCCCCTCGACACGGTCCAGCGGACGGTTGAGGACGTGCTTGTACAAGAAGAGGATCGCCGCGAGGGCCTGATTCTGCGTCGATGCCGCAACATGACCATTCACCGCCAGATCGGTGAGGAAGGCGTTCACCTCCGGCTCGGCCATGTCGAGCGGATGTCGCTTCTGGTGGAACAGAATGAACCGCTTCACCCAGTCGTGATAAGCGTCCTCGGTCCGGATACTGTAATGCCGAACTCGACAGGCCGCGCGAAGTCGGTCGAGCAACTTCGGCTCACCGGACGGAGGTACAGGACTGGATGGGTGACCACTCATTCCCTCATTGGATCGCGCGCTGGCACCAAATGCAACGGCTTTTCCACTGGATTCACGCGTACCGCGACCAACGAGCCGAAACAAACAACTGTGTATGGCTTTGCGGAGGTTCATCTGCCGCTGATTCTTCCTGCTTCTTGGCACGGGCGTGTTACCATCGGCTTCAACGAATTGAACCTGGCCAGCCCCGCTGGACCATCGCTGCCCGGTCCAGGTCATTACCGGGTCGCCTCGCGGGAATTCCCGACATCGGGGGGGGCCGGCCCGGGAGGGATCTCGCCCGGCGACGGCGGAGCGCCCATGCTCGCGTCCCAGACGCACCGAAAGCCGGTATGATTTGCGCTACTGTCGGGCGGATTCTTGTCCCGGGCTGTAGGGAGGTAGCGTCGACAATATTTGTCGTCGCAGAGGAACGAACCACCCCGGCGAACCCGCTCCGCCTGGCCGTGTTCATCACGAATGCCGGTATCCGGACCCTTGGGGTCTTCGCGTGAGGAGCGAGCGTAATACCTGGGGTCGTACCAGTCGGAACACCACTCCCAGACATTCCCGCTCATGTCGAAGAGGCCGTACCCGTTTGCTGCGAACTTGCCGACCGGAGCGACTCCCTTGAACCCGTCGAGCCCGGCATCCTCCTTCGGGAACTTCCCCTGGTGCGTGTTTGCGTACCACTTCCCACCCTCGCCCGGTTTCGCATCGCCCCAACAATAGGTCGCATGGGAAAGCCCCCCCCGCGCTGCCCACTCCCATTCGGCTTCAGTCGGCAATCGCTTCCTCGCCCACCGCGCGTAGGCCGCGGCGTCCTCCCAGGCGATGTGAACGACGGGATAGTCTTTCTTCCCTTTCAGAGTCGAGCCCTTCCCCTCTGGCCGTCGCCAGCACGCTCCGGGGACATACTTCCACCACGGGGGGTACAATGTTGGCCAGGTCCGTGGATCGAGCGAGGCGTCGATCGGGACGAACACGGCCGAGCCGGGGACAAGGTCCGCCGGATTGGCTCCGGGAAAGTTCTTGGGGTCAGGTTCGCGTTCGGCGACAGTGAGATAACCGGTCGATTTGACAAATGCAGCGAACTGCGCGTTGGTGACTTCGGTCCGGTCCATCCAGAACCCAGAAAGGACCACCTCGTGCGGGGGCCGTTCGTCGGCAGGGCCATCGTCTCGGCCCATTGTGAAGGTTCCAGCGGGAATCAGGACAGTCTCCGGGGGGGTCGTGTCGGCAATGCCCAGCGCAATGTCATCCGAACCATCGCGGTCAGGTGAGCCCGCCAGGAAAAGGAGCAGGAGGAGGAGGAGCCCGGGAATCACGATGAGGAGGGAGAGCCAGACCCAGTTGCCGGAACTTCGGGAGGCAGCATCAGTGGAAGGGGAGAGTGATTTTCCCATGATTGTTGCAGGAGGCGAGTCAGCCTTCTCGATTAATGACAAAGTTGATAAACCAAGTTGACGATTCGGCCAGACACTCGACGATGGCGATAGGTTCGAGCGAGTTGGCGACGTCCCTGGGATCAGGATACCACTTGCCGGCATGGTTCACCATGAGCATTACGGCCAGCAACATCACGAAGCGGTTTGGTAGTTTCGTCGCTGTCGATGATGTGACGGTCTCATGCCCGTCTGGTCAGCTGGTTGCCCTGCTGGGGCCGTCTGGTTCCGGGAAGACCACGCTCTTGCGGATTATCTCCGGACTCGAAGCCGCGGACACGGGGACCGTGCGTTACGAGACCGAAGACATCACCCACCGCTCCGCCAAGGACCGGCACGTTGGGTTTGTCTTTCAGCATTACGCACTATTCCGGCACATGACGGTATTCGAGAACGTGGCATTCGGGCTACGGGTCCGGAAGCGGCCGGAGGCGGAAGTGCAGTCTCGTGTCCGGGAGTTGCTCCGCCTGGTCCGGCTGGAGGAGAAGGCGCAACAGTACCCGTCGTCTCTCTCAGGCGGGCAGAAACAGCGGATTGCGCTGGTCCGGGCATTGGCTCCGGAGCCACGTGTTCTCCTTCTGGATGAGCCATTCGGTGCGCTGGATGCCAAGGTTCGGATGGAGCTACGAACCTGGCTGCGACGATTCCACAACGAGTTCCATGTCACGACCATTTTCGTGACCCACGACCAGGACGAGGCGTTCGAAGTGGCCGACCAGGTCGTGGTCATGAACAAGGGGCGGGTGGAGCAACAGGGGACTCCAATCGAGGTCTTCGAGCACCCGGCAAACGCATTCGTGATCGACTTTCTGGGGAACGTCAACAAACTCCCGGTCCGGGTTGAGGGGGGGAGGGCCCTGTTTGGCGAGAAATCCCAGGTCGAGTTACCCACCCGGATGCTGAGCCCGACGAAAGACGGTCTGGCTGATGCCTACATCCGGCCCCACGAACTCGATATCTCGCGATCACCCGAGGGCGGGAATGCGATGCGTGCGCAGATCGTTCACATCAACCCCGCAGGGTCGATTGTCAAAGTTCGGCTCCTGGCTGAGGATTTCGGGCTGATGATCAACGTCGATCTCACCCTGGAGCGATACCGGCAGCTCGGATTGAAATCGGGAGAAAGCGTTCACATCACGCCGTGCGAGGCAACGATTTTTCCCGTGGATTACTCGATCTGAGCAGTTCGGGTCGCTCCCATCTCCCGAATTCCAGTGAAGCGTAACTCCCTCGCAATTACCATTTTTCACTAAGTTGATCGAAAATGTCATTTTTTGGGGTGGATTCCCCCCGGATTCGCCGATAGGATATTTTACATGACCAAGTTGATCACTTGAGTCATGTTTAGAGTCTGTGAAGGTGCCGTGAACCTTCCTGTTCAAGGCGGCGACCAGCCTGGAGTCTCCTGAGTTGCTGAGGATCAAGAGCGCACGGAGCGAACCCAACCCGATGACCTTGTCTCACGCCCCAATCTGGAGATCGACAGTGAAGCGAATGTCCTCCCAATCCCGTTCGGCATTTACGTTGATCGAGTTGTTGGTGGTGATTGCGATCATCGCCATACTCATCGGTTTGCTCCTCCCAGCGGTCCAGAAGGTCCGCGAGGCCGCCGCTCGCATCAAGTGCAGCAATAACCTCAAGCAACTCGGGCTGGCCCTCCACAATACAGCAAACACCAACGGTCAACTTCCGGTGAGCTATCGCCCACCGTCGCCAAACCCAAGGGTGAGTTGGACGATTTCGATTCTGCCCTACCTTGAGCAGGCGAACCTGTCGAACAACTACAATACATCACTCAACTGGGACGCTGGCACAAACCTGGCAATCACGTCGACACCAGTGAGCATGTTCATGTGCCCATCGTCGCCGAATCCTGGCCGGACCGACGGCGACCCGACGAACAATCTGTGGACTCCTGGGGTGGCCCCGACTGACTACGGTGCTTCGTCGACTGTTTCCGTACTTGCCACCGGCCTGAGTTATAACGGCATCTCGATGGCCGGTGCGCCAGGGTTGTTGTGGAAAGTCACGAGTACTACCGATACCCGGCGGGGGGTCAATCTTCTTCAGGCCACCGATGGCCTCTCCAACACGTTCATGGTTCTCGAATCGGCTGGACGTCCCTGGATTTATCAGAATGGCCGCCTGGTGAGCAGTGGTGCTGCACCCCCGACCCCCTACACGAATGGTGGGGGCTGGTGCCGGCCCGCTTCCGACATCGACTTCCTGCCCACGAACACCAGTACCTTCGGCTGGACCAGTGGGACCGCGGGAGCCGGGGCAGTGAATTACACGAACGGCTTTGCCTTTGGCCCATCTTCACCTGACCCATCGTTCGGCACCGAAGGAAGCGGAGCCCCGTACTCCTTCCACACAGGTGGGATCAATGCGTTGTTCGGGGATGGATCGGTCCGCTTCGTCAAGTCGACGGTCGATGTGTTGACGTTCGCCTATCTGGTCACGATGGCGGGTGGGGAAGTGATCACGGGGGATTACTAAAGGATGGGCGACCGAGAACCTAACCCCCCCTACTCCCTTCCCTAAGAAGGAAGGGGGAGCAGGAGCGCGGTAGGGCGGGGGGCAGGAGCTAATATANNCCGAGCGAGCGGCGAGCCGTAAGGCCGCCGGTTGGAACTCCGAGCGAGCCGATTGGATCGGAAGGGTCGCAGACGCTTTAGCTCAAGCACCGGCGGGCTGACGCCCGCCGCTCGCCCTGATCGGGTATCCTTTCTCCTGCCCACCGCCTAGTACACCCCCCAGGGTGCGATTTCTCACAACACTGGCGAGAGAAGCCGGGCAGCGTTCTCCGCGAGTCGTGACGCAAGTGGGCGCGTAACATACACCCCCGGATCGAGTCGTACTGACCACTCCAAATCTTTGAGGAATTGCTCCTCCAGTGCGGCGACCACAACCGGATCGTAGACGAGACAGTTCACCTCGTAGTTCAAGTACAGGCTGCGATTATCGAGGTTCGCTGTGCCGACCGACGCCCACTCCCCATCGATCAGCATGTATTTGCTGTGCATCATCCCCCGGGTGTACTGGTACACCTGCACCCCCGCTTCGAGCAGGTCACTCCAGTAGTACCGGGCAGCGAGAAAGGGAACCCACTTATCGGGGCGGAACAGTCCGAGGAACCGCACATCGACCCCGGACCGGGCAGCCAGGATCAAGGCATCCAAAATTCCGGTGTCGGGGACAAAATAGGGGCTCGCGATCCAGACACGGCGGCGGCCACGAAGGATTCCAGCAAAATAGGTCTCGCGAATCACTTTGTAATCGGCATCTGGACCGGAATGGACGACCTGAATCAGACTTATCCCGGGCGGGTCCGGGAACGGTGGGTAATAGGCCGGGCCGAAGACTAACTCCTCGGTGGCAAAGTGCCAGTCCTCCAAGAAAACCCGCTGAAGGGACTGAACAGCCGGTCCATAGATCCGCATGTGGGTGTCACGCCAGAACCCGAACTTCGGGTCCTGGCCGAGATACTCGTCGCCGATGTTCAGACCTCCGGTAAACGCGACCCGGCCATCGACCACGAGGATCTTCCGGTGGTTGCGGAGATTGATTCGGAGGCGGTAGATTGGGTTCAGCAGAGGGAGAAACGCAGCGACCCTCCCTCGATCCCCCACAAGTCCGCTGAGGAGCTTTGAGGAGAGTGAGTACGAGCCGACCGAATCATACAGGAATCGCACTTCGACCCCCCGCCGGGCGGCCGCGCTGAGAGCCTCAATGAAGCGGCGACCAGTTTCATCGGGTCGGAAGATGAAGAATAGGATGTGGACGTGATGGGTTGCGCCTTCGATTGCTTTGAGCATCGCCTCGTATGCTGGCGCGCCGGTATGGTAGAAGGCGAGTCGATTCCCGGTGGTGAGCGGAAAGCCATCCCGGTGATGGGCAAGTCGGGCGAGCACTTCCCAGCCAATCGGAATTGTGGAGAGTAGGGTTGATTCTCTGGGATTCGACTCGGATCGAGTCTCGGCCGCGACCGCCCGGTAGACAGCGCGGCGTTTCTTCCGCTGACTGATTGGTCGGTGGATGGTCTGGTATCCGAACAGGGCAAACAGGGCCGGGCCGACAAACGGGAGGAGCACCACTGCGAGACTCCAGGCGATGGCCGACATTGGCTCCCTTTTGAGGTGCAACACCCACAGCAGCGTACAGCCGGTGAGAACGACCTCGACCAGGAAAAGCCATCCGGCGATGTCTTGCCAGAAGCGACCGACGAGATCAGTCAGAGTCATGAATCGTCCTGAGTATCGGGAAGTCTCGATCACTCGGGGTGTTGGGAAGCCTCCCGACGGACCCCCCTGCGTTCTACGATAACACCTTGTGCGTTCTGCGCCTCTGTCGCTTCCGAACGGAGTCACCTGTGAAGGCTGTGGTGTTCGATCGATCTGGCCCAGCCCCCGAGGTTCTCTCTGTCCGCGATGACGTTCCCAAACCGGTTCCACGCTGGGGGCAAGTTCTGGTGCGGATGCGGGCCAGCCCTATTAACCCCTCCGATCTCATGTACACCGAGGGGAAGTATGGCCTTCGGCCGGAGTTTCCAGCCACCCCTGGGTTCGAGGGGGTCGGGGTGGTTGAGGCGTCCGGGGGTGGGCCTCTCGGGTGGCTGCGGAAGGGGAAGCGGGTGGCTGTTGTCAGTAGCGGGAGGGGGAACTGGGCCGAATACACCATCACCACCGCCCGCCAGGTGATCCCGGTTCCGCACGAACTGCCAGACGATCAGGCCGCGACATTCTTTGTGAACCCGGCGTCCGCGATTGCCATGACCCGGGATGTTCTTCGCATTCCGCCCGGTGAGTGGCTCCTCCAGTCGGCGGCCGGGAGTAGCCTGGGGAAAATGGTGATCCGGCTCGGGAAGAAGTATGGATTCCGCACGATGAATGTGGTGCGTCGGCGGGAACAAATCGAGGAGTTGAAACAGCTCGGTGCCGATGCCGTGTTCGTGCAAAGTGACGGCCCTGTCGATGAGCAGGTCCGGCACCTGACTGGCGGAACGGGAGTGCGATACGCGATCGATCCCGTGGGCGGCCGGATCGGGACGGAGGTGGTTGCGTCACTGGCGGGTGGCGGGCGGTGCCTCCTGTATGGGTTGCTCTCCGGGAACCCTGTCCAGGTTGACCCACGGTTGCTCATCACCGGGTCCAAGTGGGTCGGTGGGTTCTGGTTGGCCGATTGGGCGAAAGGACAACGCATTCTCCGACTGCTCCGACTTTTCAAACAGGTCCGACGATTGATCGCTGATGGCACACTCCACAGCGACATCGTTGCAACCTACCCGCTGAATGACGTGATCGCTGCCGTCCGCCATGCCGCCGCTGATGCCAAGGGCGGGAAGGTGCTATTGCAGATCTCTTCGTAGCGCTGCCCCAAAGGGGACGGATCAGGGAGTTGAGCAAAAAGAAACCCAGGGCGTCGCCCTGGACTGAGGAATCTCACCTCTTCAGGGTGAATACGGTCAAACAAAAAACCTAGGCATTGAGGGGTTTTCAGCCTGAAAGGCTGAGATCCCTCAGCCCAGGGCAACGCCCTGGGCGGCCTATGGGGCGAATACGGTCAAACAACAATCTATTCATCGAGCGGTTTTCAGCCTGAAAGGCTGAGATTCCTCAGCCCAGGGCAACGCACTGGGTTTCCAGGGTTTTTGATACCAGCCTGAAGGGCTGGGAGAGCACCGCCAACGACTTGATCCCAGCCCTTCAGGCTGGAAGAGTGTTGGTGGTCGTCTTCCCAGGGCGTTGCCCTGGGCTGAGAAATCTCAGCCTTTCAGGCTGAAAACAGATCTCGCTCCCCGAAAACTTGCCACACATCGTCCGACAGCATTCGGGCAACGCCCTGGGCGGCCTATGGGGTAAATCCTTCCCGATCACGCGGACTGGAATGGTCCACTGCGTTGGACTCGTCGCACTGCGAGGCAATCCGACGATCCCTCCATTTCGTCAATAATGTGTCCGCTCCACCGCCGAGTTCCGTCGTTCGCGCAGCGGGTACAAACTCCGCAATCCTCACCGGGCGGTGGATTGGCAGTTCCAAACGAACCCCTCCGCTCAGTACCGGAATCAGGGTCGATTGTCCGGGGTGTCGTTTCTGCGTTGCAAACCGGTTGGTCGGGGTCGCCATGTTCCCCTACGTCACCGATTTCGGCCTCCGCCGCTGAACGACCGGATAGAGTTGGTGTGTGCGTAGCTGTCCGCACGGCAGGGCAACACACTCGTCGCCGCACGATCAACCGAAGGATTTGGTCATGCCTTCCCGCTGGTCCACCTCGCTCGCCAAGTTGTTCCCGAGGGTGTCTCGGACTCCCATCACTTCCGAGTGGCGATCAGGAGCCGTCCGATCGCGATGCCGTCCCGGTGTCGAGTCTCTGGAGGATCGCGTCACTCCATCGGTCTCGGGCTCGGAGAATTCCTCCGGTGTGCTCACCGTGACGTTCAGCAATGCCTCCGATTCGGGCACAATCGAGGGGACGAACGCTTCAGGCACCGCGATCACGCTCACCGACAACGTGAATATGACCTCGCAGTCGTTCACGGGGGTGACGTCGATCGACGTGGTCGATACTGCAGGGACTGCCACCGGGCAGTCGGTGATGTTCGACGATGCAGGGACGGGAACGGGAATTCACATCACCGGAGCGATCACCGTTACCGCGATCGACTCCGTGACTTTCGACACTGCGGACGGCCCGCTTGAAGCGGGGTCACTCTCGATCTCCGGGGCGACGTCAGTCATCAACATCGACTCCGATGTGACGACCACCGGCTCCGCCGGTCAAACCTATGGCGGCCCGGTTGTCGTCGGCACTGCGACCATCACCTCCGTTACAGTCGATGCCGGGACAACGGCGGGTGTGACCTTCTCCCAAACTGTCGATGGCTCCACAGCAGCGACGAACGCACTGGTTGTCGACGCCGGTGGCACGACGACCTTTGACGCAATTGTTGGTGGAATCACGCCGCTTTCGTCGCTCACTACCGATGCTTCGGGCACAACCGTTCTCAGCGCAGACGTGACCACCACCGGCGCTCAGACGTACAACGATCCTGTCACTTTGCCAGGAATCAATATCTCCGTCACGTCCGCGAATGGTGGGGCAATTTCTTTCCTGTCGACTGTCAATGGCGGGACGACGGCAGGCGCGAATTCTCTCAGCGTGAACACGAGTGGAGCCACGACTTTTGGCGGGGTTATCGGAGGAAAGCTCGCTCTCGGCGGTTTGACCACGGATGCTCCCGGGACAACCAGCCTCGGCGGCAGTGTGACCACCACCGGAAACCAGTCGTTCAACGACCCGCTGACGCTGACTGCCGCAGCAATCACTCTGACCTCGACATCAGACGGGACGATCCTGCTCAATTCGACTCTCGATGGGCAAACAGCCGGGGCCAACGCACTGACTGTGAGCACGGCCGGGTCAATCATTTTCGGTGCCACTGCTGGCGGTAAGACCGCCCTCGCCAGTGTGACCGTCGACGCTTCTGGTAGCACTGTCATCGGGTCCGGAAATGCGGCGGTTTCGGTCACGACTTCTGGCGCCCAGGTGTTTAATGACCCGGTCCGGTTGTCCGCCTCGACAAATACCACTGTGACGTTCACATCGACCGGGAATGGGGCGATTACGTTTGGCTCGACTCTGGACGCAACGTCCGTCGGGACGATCGGAGTGGCGGTCAATACTGGTGGGGTCACGACGTTTGGCGGTAATGTGGGATCCGCCGCGGCTCCAACGACACTAGAGACTGACAATGAGAGCCAGACCGGTGAGCAAACAGTCATTCGGGGCAACGTGTCGACCAGCGGCACCCAGACCTTCAACGACCCGGTCGTGATCACCCCCGGGAGCTCGGTGACCAGTATCGCGATCACCTCGACGGGTGCGGATGTGGACTTCGCGAACACCATCAGCGAAACGTCCGACTTCCCGGTGACCGTGGAAGCCTCCGGGAACGTATCGTTCAGCAAGAACGTCACGTTCTCCGCTTCGGGATCTCTGCTCTCAGTCCATGCAGGAACCTCGGCTGTGGGGAGCATCTCGTTTGCGACGGGCATCACGATCTCGGCCGACACCCAGGAGTGGCAGGTGGGATCGGGGCCAGGGAGCGTGGGCACTGCCACGGCCGATCTTGCAACGAACGCCCCGTCCTTCGTGGCAGCGTCCGGGAGCGGAGCGCCTCAGACATTCGTGGTTCGCCAGGATGGCAACTTGACCGACGCCACGCTCCCATCTGCCGCCCAATTCGGTGGTACACCACCCGCAAATTACACGATTATCTCCGACGCTGGCTCGATGACCCTGATGAGCGCCACGCTGGCCGGTCCGGGGACCAAGAATCTGACCCTCTCCAGTGATGAATCTCTTAGTCTCATGATCGCAGTGGATGCACCCCAGGGAATAGTCCGCCTGCAGTCCACTAAGGGCGGCTTCTCGCAAACAGCCTTCGCCACGATCACCGCCCTCGGGTTGGGGGTTATGGCCTCGACCGGGATCGATCTGACGACGGGCGCTGGGGTAGGGGGAGGCAATGCGATCAACGGCACCTTCGCGGCTCAGACGACAACCGGGAATATCAATGTTACCTCGGCTGGTGCCATGATCGTCGGGCAGATCGGAGTTGACCCGCTCGACCTGATTTTCCCGACGGTCAAAGGCGTCACCGCGACCGCCGGGACTGTCCTGTTCAACCAGGAATCCTCTACCCCTCTCAACTTGACCATTGAAGCTCCCGTCGCAGGCACGTCCGTGACTGCCAGTGGCATTGCTAATGGCAGTCAAGTGACTGTCAACTACACCGTGGGGGCCGCCCTCGCCGACGGTCTCACGTACAACGGAGGCGGCAGTGACACTCTGACCCTGAGCGATGCCGGGAGTACGACCGCCGACAAGTATACTCTCGGAACATCGGTGACCCGCAACAATGATCCAACGATCAACATCTCGGGGATCGGGAGCGTTTCTGTCACCGGTGGAACCGCAGGGAACACATTCAATGTGACCCCCTCCGCGACGACCGCGTTCACAGTCAATGGTGGCGGCGTTGCATCAAGTGCGACAACGGACAACACCCTTGCCTTGACCCTGGCCGGTACGACGGATCCGGCACTGAGCGAGTCGATGACCGCGAATGGACTCTCGGGCTCTGCCACCTTCAGTAACCGGGACAGCGTCAATTTCAGCCAGATCACGACCATCACCCCCTCAGCCGACATCCAGGCAACGGCGACCGGGCCAACCAGTGTCGCACCGGGTGGGACAGTCACGATTACATTCGTGATTAAAAACCTGTCCACAACCACCGCTACGAACGGGATAGCGGTGACCGACGTTCTCCCGTCCGGAGCGACTGCAACCTGGACCGCTGCTGCTTCGTCTGGATCAGATGTCGTGGGCGCAGCGAGTGGGACCGGAGCGATTAACACGACGATCGATCTGGCCGCGAGCGGGACGGTCACCTTCACGGTCAATGAGACAGTCTCCGCCACGGCGACAGGTGGCCAAACAACAACAGTGACAGCCGGCTCGCCCACCGAGGTGTTTGACACCAATCTGACGAACAACACCGCATCCGTCACAGTGACAATTCCGGCTCCCAGCCTGTTCGCCGTCGGGGCGGGGGTGGGTGGTGGGCCGCAAGTGAAGGTGTACAACCCGGACGGGTCGCTGCGGTTGAATTTCTACGCCTACGACACGTCCTACCACGGTGGGGTGACCGTCGCCACCGGGGACGTGAACGGGGGCGAGTTCCCAGACATTGTCACCGGTTCGGCCCAGGGGTCGTCGAACGTCAAGGTCTTCGATGGGGAAACGGGGTCGCAGATCGCCAGTTTCTTCGCCTTCCCGGGCTTCACCGGGGGAGTGAATGTGGCGGTGGCGGACGGGGACATCATCGTCGGGGCCGGGCCGGGTGGTGGGCCGATCGTGGCCGGGTTCTCCCTGAGTGGGGGGACAGTCAACCAGGTGTTCAGCTTCTTCGCCTTCAGTTCGTCGTTCCGGGGTGGATCCGTGGTGAGCGGGTCGGACCAGTATCTGGCGGTGGGGGCTGGAGCGGGTGGCGGGCCGGAAGTCGAAGTGTACCAGATGCCGACCCTGACCCAGGTGTCGAGCTTCTACGCATTCGCTTCCACTGGCACCAGCGGCGTGAGTGTGGCCCTGGGTACGACGGCCGGAGTGCCAACGGTCACGGTTGGGGCGGGGAGTGGCATGCTCCCGACAGTGAACACCTTTAACGCACTCAACGGCACCCTGGTCACCAGTGTGCTTGCCTACGACGCTGCGTACACCGGTGGGGTGCAGGTCGCGACCACGACCGCAGCCGACGGGACGGACGAGGTCGTATTCGGGACCGGTCCAGGGGGATCGCCCCGGGTCCGGGTGTTGACAACGAACAACACCGCGGTCTTCGACTTCTACGCCTTCGACCCGAACTTCACCGGCGGGGTGTACGTGGGCTGAGAGCAATACCGTTGCACGAGAAGGGTTCAAGGCGTTAGCTGACTCAATCAAACGACTTACGTCCAAAGCAGTTGAGATGACCCGTAGCCTCGTTCGCCAGAACGCGGCAGTGTGGCCGGGGTTGAGTCTTCGAAACCCCGGCACACACGCTTGACGCTTGACGCCTCATCCATTCGATTCCCAGGAAGACCCGCCGCTTGTTTTGCTGGCTGGCCGGGGTTTCGAAGACTCAACCCCGGCCACACCACCGTTGGGCCAGTCCGCGTTCTGGCGAACGCGGCCACGTACCGAACTTCACCGGCGGAGTCTTCGTGGGGTAGTCGTACCGGGCTGTCACGATGAGCGGCACCCTACCCGAGATTCGTAGGGGCCGCTCGGTGGTTGAGTTCCCAACGCGCATGACTCACTTCCGGATCGTGATCTCGTACACCCGGTTGTAGACCGCAACGTCCTTCTGATCGGCTGGGGGGGTGGCGCGAATCACAGCCACATCGCCCTTCATTTCGTACAGGAACGGCTTACCGGTGATCGGATCGACCGGCAGAGGGAGCTTGACCGCGTCGAGGCTTGCGGGTGGCTTGTTCCCGTTCTCGGCGGCATATCCCCGCACACCCTCGGCCACCATGATGAGCGCAAGTTGCTGCTGAGTTCGTGCCTTCGCCAGAATGACCTTGTACCAGACGGGTAGCAGTACCGAGAAGGGTCCGCTGCGGGGTTTCTGTCCTCCAAGATTCCCAGGAATTTGCCAGAATGGGATGTTGGTCCACTTGATAAATTCGTCCAGATCGACCTCGTACTGTGCGTTGTCTTCCATGAGAAGAACCTGCAACGGGGACAGCTTGGCCAGTTCGGCGGGTGAGTGACCGAAGCTTGCGAGGGTTGTCCTGGCAGCGGTCACCGCCTCTGGGTTCTCAGCTTTTTTCGTGTAGTAGACCGAGGGAGCTTGTTTGCCGTCTGTTTCGAGTCTCACGAACAGGGTGAGTGTCTTCAGGAGTTTCCGCAGATCAGCGTCCAGGATCGGGGTGGCCGTTCGCAACCCCTGAAATTCCTTCGAGAGCATCATTTTTTCCCCCTGACTCGCCTTCCGGAGGTCAATGAAGGGGGACGGCAGGGCAGCCAGTGACCAGAAGAGGTTCGGTGCGCCTGGTTGTTGGATGAACTCTTCTACCACGCTGAGAGTGATCGCGGTGAGCGCGATGCCGACAAGTTGGCCGATCACGAACGGGTGTTCGTTAAATGTCCTGCTCAGGGCGAACATCGTTTGAATCGTGTGTGCTGCGGTATCCATCTCGCCCCGTGCGATCTCCGCTCTGGCCCGGATCTTCAGTACCCTGATCAACATTCGCATCGAATGCACATCGGGCAGAAGAATCCCAGCGCCATCCGCCCGTGCCTGATTGGTGAGCTGCCAGTCAACGGTATCAAGTCGGGATGCATACTCTGCTTGCTTGGCCACCGCTGCGGCGTAATCGGCGAGAGCCGCATCCTTGGCGAGGTCGCTCAACGGGGCTTCCAGCCACTTTTGTTGCTGGTCGAACGACTCCTTGTTGTGGAACAGATTGTGTTGCTCGAAGAAACATCTGTAGTATGCGGGAATCTGGTTCCCAGGTTGTAACTCCCGCAATTCGGGGAGGAGCGGATACTTGAGGGCTGGCTTCGGCGGGCTTGCCGCGGTCACCGTCAGGGGAACGACGAATTTGCCATCCTTCGGCTGGATGGGGGGCTGAGCCTGGGCGACTGCGAAGATCCCGGTGAGGGTGACGAGTGCAACGAACGGCCACAGACGACGCATGTGTGCGTCTCCTAAAAGAGTGAAGAGAGCAAGAACATTCGGTCAGTCAGTTCCACCCATCCATGTGGGTCGGGCGGTGAGCGGAGGCTCGGCGGGGGTCATGTGGTTGACCAGTTCGGAGTGTGGGAGTTGGTCGGGGTCGGTGATTCCCATCATCGCTGCGTAACTCCAAGGCGAGAGCGGCGAGGTCGGGTCTGGTGCGGGGGTCGGCTCCAGCGCTGGTGGGATCACCGGGACAAGAGCCGGACCAGGGATCGGATCGGGGTCAGCCGGCAAGCGAAAGCCGACCGCGAAGGCTGTCAACACGTTCGTCACCAGAAGTCCGGCGACGGCCAGTTTCCAACCCCAGGGAGTGCGAGCGGAGGCCCGGCCAGCGCGGAACAGGATTGCGGCGGGGTCGATGGTGGATGCGTCCGGGGTGAACCGGTCGAGCCGGTCGAACACAGGGTCGGGAGTCATTTCGGGCACGGCACACCAAACCTTTCCCGGAGGGTTGCGATCCCGGCCTCGAAGCGTCGGAAGGCGGTTGAGACCGAGCACCCAGCGGCAGTGGCCACCTGTTCGAGCGTCAGCCCGCCCCACAGGCGAGCAACAATCACCTCCCGCTGTTCCGGTGGAATGGTTTCGAGCGCAGCGACCGCAGTGGCGGCGTCGAGCCCATCCACCTCCGCCTCGGCGAACCAGCGGACTGGTCGGGCGGCAGCTTGCTCGCGCCGCTGTCGACGGCGAGTTGAGCGGCCGATGTCGATGGCTGCGTTCCGGGTGACCCGAAAAAGCCATGCGACGGGGTCACCGGGCGGAGCCCGAACGGCAGCAAGCTGACAAAACGCTTCCTGCGTTGCGTCCTCGGGCGTGTCGCACCACTGCCGGGCGAACAGCACGAGGGCCGCAGCGTGGGCGGCAATCAGGTCCGCGAGCTGTCGGGGCGTCATGTCAGAAGGGAGACGACACGAGGGACGGGATTTTCCGGGTACGTGAGGCTATTTCTTGATCGCGGACTGGATCAGCAGGGAGAGGAGAGCCCCGCCGATCATGGAAATGGCGGAAACAATCACCGCCTGGCCCAGACCCCATCCGCGGTCGGAAAGCTTCTCCAAAGCTGCACAGCGCTGCTCCAGTGCTGCAACTCGTTCTGCCAGTCTCGATCCCGAGAGATTCAGTTCCCTGATGCTGGCCAGAATGTCCTTCAACTGCTCTTGCAGTTGTTCGATCTGGAGTTCGGAGCGGGTGAGTAGCCTCTCGACCACCAGAGTCAAATTGTCAATTCGGCTATCCAGTCGCTCAAGTTGCTCCGCCTGCGATTTTGCCATGACCGGGCCTTCCTTTCACGACGGAGTCGTTGCGAGCTCATCCCCAAGTTGCTTGATGTCGGCCCGGATTTGTCGGAGCTGCTCCCCCGCCTTGGCCGAGATCGCCCGCGCGAACTCCCACACTGCCTCACGAATTTGGTCCTTCGCGGCCACCCGATCCCGAATCTGGTTCGCGAGGATCTCTTGCTCGTAAAAGTCAATCTCGGTGCTCAGACGTAGCATCACCGACCAGCCCTCAAGCCCACGGTCCTGGAACCGATCCCAGGTACCCCGAAGCAGCGGTACGTCAACCCGTACTAGCTGCTCACGAAGAATTTGGTCGGCCTGTTCGACATTGGCCAACACGTCGGCCGGGATCGTGATCGGCTCGCCGGGCACGAGGCCCGTTCGCTGGATTGTGGTTTCGATCATGGTCAACTCCGTGGGTTCGTTTGTCCAGTATACCCCCCCACCGGGGTGGGTGTGAGACCCTTTGCCGCCGTCCGGCCGGGTCCGTAAAACGGACCCAACTTGCTGCCGCGGTGGCGCGGCCAGGCGACCCCCCCACCCACACGGGCGACAATGAGCACGAAGCACGTTTATTTCTTCGGCGGGAAGACAGCGGACGGCGACGGGAAGATGAAGGAGCTCCTTGGCGGGAAGGGGGCCAACCTCGCCGAGATGTGCAAGATCGGTATCCCCGTCCCCCCCGGGTTCACTATCACCACCGAAGTCTGCGCGGCCTACTACGAGCAAGGCCAGAAGATCCCCGAAGCCGCCATCCCCGAGATCGACGCTGCGATCAAGAAGGTCGAGGCCGCGTTCGGTGGAAAGAAGTTCGGCGACCCGGCCGACCCCCTCCTGGTGTCGGTCCGCTCCGGGGCGGCGCTGTCCATGCCCGGGATGATGAACACCATCCTGAACCTCGGCCTGACCGATGCGAGTGTGGAAGGGCTGGCCACCAAGACTGGCAACCCGCGGTTCGCCTACGACAGCTACCGCCGACTGATCGACATGTTCGGCTCCACGGCGATGGACTGTGAGCACGAGGACTTCGAGCACGAGATCCACACTCTCAAGCACCAGAAGGGGGTGAAGCTCGACACCGAACTCTCGGCCGACGACCTGAAGGAGCTGGTGAAGCGGTACAAGGCCGCGTACAAGAAGCACGTTGGGGACGACTTCCCGCAAGATCCCCGCAAACAGCTCATGCTGGCCATCAATGCGGTGTTCAACTCCTGGAACGGCAACAAGGCGATTCAGTACCGGCGGATCGAGCGGATCACCGGGCTCAAGGGGACGGCGGTCAACGTCCAGGCGATGGTGTTCGGGAACATGGGGGATTCGTCCGGGACCGGGGTGGCGTTCACTCGTGACCCGAACACCGGCGAGAACGTCTTCTATGGCGACTACCTGATCAATGCCCAGGGCGAGGACGTGGTGGCGGGTATCCGGACCCCCGAGCCGATCGCCCGCTTGCACGAAGAGATGCCGAAGGTGTACGCCCAGCTTGTCGGTATCCGGCAGTCGCTGGAGACGCACTACAAGGAAATGCAGGACATCGAGTTCACGGTCCAGGAAGGAACCCTGTACATGCTCCAGACGCGGTCCGGCAAGCGGACCGGAACGGCGGCTGTGCGGATCGCCGTCGAGATGGCCAAGGAAGGGCTGATCGACGAGACGACAGCCGTCAAGCGTGTCCCACCCGACTCGCTCAACCACCTTCTTCTGCCGCAACTCGACCCGAAAGCCAAGACAACGGTCGTGGCTCAGGGGATCGCGGCGAGTCCTGGCGGGGCGACTGGCAAGGTACTCCTGTCGGCCGAGGCGGTCGTGGAGCACGCGAAGAACCACCCGCACGATCCGATCCTGCTGGTCCGCAAGGAGACTTCACCCGAGGACGTTGCGGGAATGCACCTGGCGAAAGGCATTCTGACCAGCACCGGGGGCAAGGCGAGCCACGCGGCGGTGGTCGCCCGCGGATGGGGCAAGCCGTGCGTCGTCGGGTGTGAGGCGGTCAAGATCGACGAGGCGGCCCAGACCATCGCGATCGCCGGGCACACCGTGAAGGCCGGTGAGTTCGTGACCATCAACGGAACGACCGGTGACGTGATGATCGGCAAGGTGCCGACCGTCGACCCGACCATGACTGGCGACTTCGCCACCCTGATGAGTTGGGCCGACAAGGGCCGCAAGCTCAAGATTCGGACCAACGCCGACACCCCCGCGGACGCCGCCAAGGCTCGCGAGTTCGGGGCCGAAGGGATCGGCCTGTGCCGGACCGAGCACATGTTCTTCGGGGACGACCGGATCGCAGCGGTCCGGCAGATGATTCTGGCCACCGACGAGGCTGGGCGGAAGGCCGCGCTGGACAAGATCGAGCCATTCCAGAAGGCTGACTTCGTGGGCATCTTCGAGGCAATGGCGGGGCTACCTGTCACGATCCGGCTCCTCGATCCGCCGCTGCACGAGTTCCTCCCGCAGAAGGACAACGTGAAGGGAACCGAGGAGGTCGCCCGGCAGATTGGTGTCACTCCGGAGAAGATCCACGAGCGGGTCGAAGAGTTGCATGAGATGAACCCGATGATGGGGTTCCGCGGCTGCCGACTGCCGATCGTCTTCCCCGAAATCGGCGACATGCAGGTCCGGGCCATCATTGAGGCGGCGATTGAAGTCAAGAAGAAGGGCAAGAGCGTTCTGCCCGAGATCATGATCCCGCTTATCGGGACGGTGGAGGAACTCATCCTGCTGAAGAAGCGGGCAATCCAGATCGCTGCGGAGTGCATGATGAAGGCCGGGGTCCAGGTGGAGTATCAAATCGGGACAATGATCGAGCTTCCCCGGGCAGCGCTGGTTGCCGGCTCCATCGCCGAGGAGGCCGAGTTCTTCTCGTTCGGCACGAACGACCTGACCCAGATGACGTTCGGTTTCAGCCGGGACGACATCAAGGGCTTCATGCCGACCTACCTGAAGGAGAAAATCCTTCCGATCGACCCGTTCCAGTCGCTGGACACGAAGGGGGTCGGCCGCCTGATCGACATCGCCGTTCGCGAGGGCCGGGAGGGCCGCCAGGCGAAGCACGGGCAGCATCTGAAGGTCGGGATCTGCGGGGAACACGGCGGCGACCCGGACAGCGTCCACTTCTGCCACAAGGTGGGGATGGACTACGTGAGCTGCTCGCCCTTCCGGGTGCCCATCGCCCGGCTGGCTGCGGCCCAGGCCGCCCTCGGGCTGAAGGCTGAAGGGAATAAGTAACGGGACTGCCAGCGCAGTGAGACAGGCAGCGGGAGAAAATCGACCAGCGGGATCTGGTGCCACAGGCGGCTAGATGTCCATTTCGTAAATCTCTGGGCAGTCGTACTTCCTGTCATCCCAAGACCTTACGTCATGTGGATCTCGGGATAGCTGCCCAAGGACTTATGAAATGGACATCTAGCTGATTATACATTAATACCGTATATATGTCAGTGCGTTGGAAGTAAGACTCAGTAACCATGAAAAGCAGGGCGATCGACATCAGGGACCGAGCGCGACGCAAACAACTCCCAGAATTGATGATCGGGCAATCCGGTTGGCGGCATTGAGGTGTTTTATCGCAACTGGTGGAGGGGTTAACTCCAATGGGTATCATGTTCGTGGCAGATCGGGTGTCAATCAAGGCCGACCCTAAATCTCCGTGTGTGGTGTTTAGCTCCGAGTCCGTAGTGGTGTTTAGCCCCGAATTCACAGTCGACCCACATCGACTCGAATTCAATCGCAACCCCGAGAATGCTGATGACAAATTGTTAGTAGAGGTTAGGTGTGACTTGCTTGGCGTCATTCACGGAATAAATAAGGTATTATTGACACCCACACGTATAGTGGTTGTCTTCGATGAGTCAACAGGGTCGTTGCGGTCGAAAAATCGAGAATTTGTTACATTTGTTGACAAGGCAAGAGGGAGATCTCGAGCGAACCACCGTGAGCTCGTTGTCAGCTACCACACCACGGCTGGAGAGCGCAAAACGCTCCGAGAGACGATGAAGCAGATCTTCTCCGGCACGGTTCTCTTTGTCGATGATGCCGTGACTGGGTGGGCACTCCTTGATGCAGTCCTGAGTGGCCCGGCGACGCCGACCTCTGAAATGCTTGTGGTGCCGACATACATGACGTTAGTCGTTGGGGCTATGGGTGGGATCGTCGCGGGTCTTGAGAGTCTGTGGTTAATACCTCTCGGCATTCTTGCCGGGGTTCCGCTAGGGTTCCTCTATGGGTATGTCATTAAGGGGAGGTTCTACAGCCTCCACAAGTACCGCTAGTCCACCTCTGAAGGCGTCGCACGGTGGGATCGGGTGCCACGGGCGGCTGGTCCGCCCGTGAAGGCATCGCACGGGACGGAAGCGACACTATCCCAAAATCAGGGGTTGAGGACGCACCAGGTTGTGGCGGCACGTTTTCAACGCGCCAGAGGCGGGCGAATGGGCACGTTGGAAACGTGCCCCCACAACCTTGGAGACGCAAGCCCCTCTCTCCCCTAATCCCACCGTCGCGCCGAGCCCCTGGTCGCAACTCACCGCTCACTCCCACTGGATGGCTTCGGGGATCGGCGTGCGCAGCGCGTGGATCGCCGGGATCAGCCCGGCAATCGTGGCCGTTCCGATCGCAGCGACAGCAATCCCGAGTGCTTCCCGCCACGGGACGACCACATCGAACACGAATCCCGATTCCTCGACCAGCACCACCCGCAGGACATACCACTCCATCGGCAACCCAATCATGATTCCCAGGACGGTCCCGAACACACCCATCAGCATCGCCTCGGCGAGTACGCTCCGCAACACCTGGCCCGGGGTCGCGCCCACGGCTAACAGCAGTCCCAGTTCCCGCTTCCGCTGGAGAACCGAGATCAGCACCGCAGTCACCACTCCAAGCGCTGCCACCACCCCGACCACAATCTGCTGCAAGTACGCGAGCAGGTAGATCCGGTTGATCAGCTCGGTCAGGAACTTCCGCAGCGAGTCCTTGTCGGTCACGAAGAGCCCGCGACCCGATGCGAACTCCTCGACAGAACGGCTCCCCGTCGATCCGTCGACTACCCCGGGTTTCAGGAAGACATGGCAGATGTCGATCAACTCATCTCCGAACAGTTTCGCGTACCGGGCTCGGTCCATGAAGATCGACCCCCGGCTCCACGTATAGTCCCGGACAGTCCCGACCACCCGGATCGGAACTGGACCGTTCGGCCCCGGCAGCTCGATTGTCTGACCGACCGCCACCCCGTGTCGGCGGGCGAAATTCTGCGACACCAGCACATCATTCGTCTCGGGCAACTCCAGAAACCGCTCCAGGTCCGGCATCCCGGTCCGTTCCCGACCCCGGGTCGCCCGGGCGTAGTCGACGGCATCCAGTGCGATCAGACAGACGACCGTCCCGTTGTACTCCGGTCGGCTGTACCGGATCGCTATCACTCTCTCGACCGTCGGAACTACCCGCAGATCCCGCGCGACGGTCGCGGACATCGGCGAGTTCGAACTGTTGGCACTGGTCATATTCCCGGCGAAGACGAAGTGGTCGGCCTGCACCACCTGCTGAATCCAGGCAACCACCGGCTCCTCGTTACTCCGTCCGACCCCGGCCGTCTGGAACATCAGGGCGACCCCTGCCCCCAGCGCACCGATCACCACCCCGGTCCGCCCGGGGGAGCGGGACAGATTGTCGAATGCCAGCCGGATGGAGACTCCGCACGTCGCTCGAATGATTGGTTGGAGCAGTGCGACAAACCCACCAATCAAAATCGGCGCAGATAAAAGAAGCCCAATCAGGACGACCAGCATCCCACCAATGGCCCCGATCCTGGCTGGGAGATCGTGTCGCAGAAGCACCGCCGCTGCGCCCCCACCAACCAGGGTCAGACAGGCCAATCGGTGGGCAATCCGCCATGCGCCCTTTGCTCCACCAGCCGACCGGCGAACGACATGGGCAGGGTCGTCCGCCGCTGCCTGGATCGCGGGCACCAGCGCAGCGAACACTGCCGTCGCCACTCCCGCCAGCACTGCCAGAGCCGTGTTTCCCCAGGTGATCCGGGTGGGGTTGACATCCGGGTTCAGGAACATCGATTTCAGTTCGGACTCGAACTGGGTGAGCGTCCCCTCGGCGAGAAGGATACCGAGCGGCACTCCGAAGGCTGCGCCGAAGACCCCGAGCAGGGCCGCGGCGGTGGCGAAAAGGGTCACAATCTGCCCGCGAGTGGCCCCCAACGACCGGAGGATGCCGATATCTGGACGCCGCTCGGCAACTGTGACCGCCATCGCGTTGTAGACCAGGAACAGGCCAACGATCATCGCTCCGGCGGAACAGACCGTGAACCCGATCTGCAACCCCGAGATGATCTCATCCGTGGCTCGTTGCTGGGTGTCGGGAGTCTTGACCGATTCTGGGTTCCCGATCACGCGGCCGACATCGGCCGCGACCCGCTCCCGGTCTGCCCCCGGTTCCAGGAACAGGTCGAGCCGGTTCACCTTCTGGGGGTACTGGAGTTCCCACGCCAGACCCGCCGCCGCTCCGACGATGGCATCGGTCGATGGCGTTGCGGCCGGGCGGAACACCCGGGCCGCCTGCCCGACCTCCATCCCGACGAAACTCCCCCCCAGCGGAGCCAGCGGAGAGTCCTTCTCGAAATCGATGATCCCAATCGGCAGGCACTCCACGTCCCGACCGGCATGACGGATCACGAGCGGTTTTCCTGGTCCAGCAGTCTTCTTCCACTCGTCGTAGATCGGTCGGGACACCATCACCAACTGGCCGGGAATACGTTCCCAGAGGGCTGAGGCACGGGTGAAGTTCCCATCCTGGATCGCGGCCCCGACCGGGCTGAGTTGGATGAGTGGGGCTTCTCCAGTGAGCTTCACCTGAACTTTCAGCGGGTTGCCAGCCTTGAGCAACTGGGTCGTCACCTCGACCCCAAAGAGAACGGCGACGCGGTTATCGAGCTGAGGAAGGAAGATTCGATCGTAAACCACTGGCTGAACTGACCGCACCCCGGACACCCCGGCCGTCCGGACCTCTTCGGCAAGCGACCGGAGAACTCCGGCCTCACCGTTTGTCACGTACAGATCGGCGGTGCCCGCCGGGGTGGTCGTATTCTGGGCGGCAGCCCCGATACACCGGTTCAAAATCCGCGCTGAGACCAGCGTGGCCACTCCCAGGGCAATGCTAGCCACGATCAGCGCAGCCCGGTCCCACCGGTGCAACATGTACCGCAGACCAAGTACCCGGTAGACCGCCGGAAGCATCCGAACCCTCCATGTCAGGGAGATTGCGGGAGATGACCGTCCACGCTTGTGGGTGCCACGGGCGGCTGGTCCGCCCCTGAAGGCGTCGCACGGGCGGACCAGCCGCCCGTGGCACCCACAAGCGAGGTCGGTCATTTCCCGCCGTCTCCTGAACGCCCTGGTTGGACTTTCCGCGCAGGAAATCGCCTGCTGGTGTCTCTTATACCGGTAGACACGACCGGAGGCAGGAATGCCTGGGATCAGACTCTCGACACTCGTTCGACGGCTGCGACGGGACACCGCCCCTGGTGAGGGGTGTTCCGACGCCGATCTTCTGGCGCGGTTCGGCCGCGCCCGGGACGATGCCGCCTTCGAGTTGCTCGTCTGGCGCCACGGAGCGATGGTCCTTGGGACGTGCCAGCGGACGCTGGGCCACACCGAAGACGCCGAGGATGCCTTCCAGGCCACTTTCCTCGTCCTGGCCCGAAAGGCCGCCGGGATCGGGTACGGGGTCGCCCTCCCAGCCTGGCTTCACCGGGTGGCCGTGCGGATCGCGGCTCGGCTGGGCCAGCGACGGCGACCCGCGATGCCACTGAATGTCGAAACGGCTGGCCTCCCTGCTTCTGACCCGGTGGAACGGGCAGAGGGGTTGACCGTGCTCGACGAGGAGATCAATCGGCTTCCCGAGCGATGTCGGCGGGCGGTGGTACTGTGCTATCTCGAAGGGCTCACCGCATCAGACGCTGCCAGGCTCCTCGGATGCCCGACGGGAACTGTGGAATCTCGACTGGCAACAGCTCGCAAGACGCTCAGGGACAGGCTCACTCGGCGAGGCGTCACCCTTCCGGCTGGGGTGCTGGCGGTGCTCGCCGGGCAGGCGATGCTCGCTCCGGAGGCCGTGGCCCGGGTCGTCCGGGCCAGTGTTGCGTTCCTTCGAGACAGTGCGGCAATCGCAACGGGAATCGTGGGCGAATCATCCGTGAAACTCGCACAAGGAGTACTCACTATGTGGACTATGCGAATGCGGGCACGGCTTCTGGCGGTTGCGACGGTTGTCGCAACCTCCGCCGGTGTGGTGTGGGCCGACTGGGAGGATCCCGCCGTCGTGGCAGACGAACCCGCGGCGAAGCCGGTGGTGGCCATTGCTCCGCCGCCGGTGGCGAAGGCCGAACCGCCAGCCGATCCGCCGGTGGCGAAGGTCGAGGCGTGGCCACTGGCCAAGGAGATCTCGCTGCCTGGTATTCTCAAAGGAATTACCCCTGATGGTCGGTCATTCATCTATCAGCATGGAGAGACAACGTTCCTGCTGCACATCACCTCAAGCGATCCGGGCTTCTCCTTCGGCTCTGCAAATATGCTTCAGGATGTTGCCTTGTCGCCGGACGGTAAATTCATCGCCACTGCCGAGGGAACGAATGGGGTGAAACTCCGTGAGGCTGCAACTGGGAAGATCCTTGAAGCCCTGTGGCCGAGTGGAGGTCTCACACCGCATCAGGTGGTGTTCGCGCCGGACAGCACAAAGTTGATTGCCCTGTGTTCTCGATCCGAGTCCACCGACGGGGGTGGGCAGTTGGGCGGAGCTGGCGACAGGCCCCCTGTCAGGAAGGGGCCGACAGCGACCCGGAAAACGACACTTCTCTATCAGATCTCTGTCTGGGATTTGGCCACACGCAAGGAAGTCGGCTGGTCTGTGAATTCCATTTCGAGTAGCCCCAACTCCTCACCGCGACGGATCGAGTTCGCAGTGGGCGGGCGGTTCGTCGTGAAGATCGAACAGCTTGCGAACGAGGTGGACGGGAAAAGAGTCGCCGATGGGTATCGAGTGGGCGTGATCGACCCTCTGACAGGGGGTGGTGGGAGATCGTGTGAATTCCGGATTCCTGGTTTCACCCCGGCCGCAACGGCGGAGTTGACAGTCAGCCCCGATGGCGGGGCGATGATCGCCGTGAACGCGACGACCCGAGAATTGCTCATCTTCGATACGACCACTGGACAGGAGAGGCTCCGACTCGGCCGCCTCCCCAGGGAGATCCGCGCGGTTGCCTTCTCCCCCGACGGGAAGAGGATTGCAGCTACGACCTGGACCGGGGGACCATCTGGGTCATTCGCCCCCAACGATGGGGGTCTGACCGGACCGACCGAAGTGGTCATCTGGGACGCCACAACCGGGAAGGAACTCGCCCGCCTGGGCGACAAGGCGACGAACCGAAACTATCAGTCGATCCGGTTCAGTCAAGACGGATTGTACCTCATTGCCCAGGATGGGGAGAATAATCAATATCGCCGTACAACCATCTGGGGCCGGTTGCCGGAACCAAAACCAGTGACTCCCACCCCGGTTGCCAAGGGTCTGCCGAAGCCAGAAGCCCCCGCTGGCGTGCCGGATCGCTTCCAGGCCCTGATTCGCGACCTCTCCGCGGATGCGGTCACCGATTCCCGGCGGGTGGAGGGTGTCTTCATGTCAGTGCTGGGTCGCTTGCCGACGGATGTGGAAGCCCAACTCCTCACCACCCAGTTCGCCCGGCAGACCGACAAGGCAGCGGCCATGCGTGACCTCCTCGCTTCTCTCGTCAACACCCCCGAATTCAAGGCCCACATTGCTGCGCTTCAGAAGCTCGCGAAATGAGAAGGGGTTACTCCTTTATCTCACAGTAGGGGGCAAAAAA
>PLDW01000473.1 GCA_003136315.1 Gemmataceae bacterium
GTTCGGCCCGTGCGTCCGGGTCGTTCCCGTGCTCGGTCGCGAACTCCTGGTAATAAGCCAGTGCGGTGCGGAGCACTCGTTTCCGCAGCAGTTCCATACCGGGGCGGTCGGCGAGTTCCTCCTCGCTCACCCGGAACAGTTCGTCAACCGCCCGGCGGGCGAGGGCGAGGCGGGCCTCCGCCTCCTCAGCCCGCTGCCGCTCGCGACGGTAGGCGTCCTCGGCCCGTAGTTGCGCGGCCTGCGTCTGCTCCTGCTCTGCTCCCACCAGCACCGCCGTGACGATCGACCCCGCCGCCACCATCACCAGTACCAGACTGCACGCCAGAGTCGCGGCGGGGTGGCACCGGACCCAGATCCGGAACCGCTCGCTCAGGCCCGGTCGGCGGGCGAGGACAGGCCGGCGGTCGAGGTACCGCCCGAGGTCGGCAGCCAACTCCGCGGCGGTGGCGTACCGATCCGCCGCGTCCTTCCGGAGCGCCTTCATCACGACCGTTTCCAGCCCGACCGGAACGGTCGGATCGATCGACCCCGGGGCCAGCGGGGTGTGGACGGCGATCTGTCTCAGGAGTTCGTGCCGGTCGCAGCCGTCGAACGGCGGGCGGAGAGTGAGCAACTCGTACAGGGTCGCTCCGAGCGAGTACACGTCGCTACGGTGGTCCACGACACCGCGCTGCCCGAGCGCCTGTTCTGGGCTGGCGTACCGGAGCGTCCCCAGCATCTCGCCCGTGGCCGTCAGTCCGCTGTCGCCGGACACCATAGCGAGGCCGAAGTCCACTACCCAAAGCTGCCCGCAGGGGTCGAGGAGCAGGTTGCCCGGCTTCACGTCCCGGTGGACGACTCCGGTCTGGTGGGCGTGGTCGAGAGCGAGAGCCGCCTGCCGGCCCAGACCGGCCACCCAGTCGAAGTATGCCGGCCCGCCGGCCCGCCGTTCGGTGGACAGCCTGGCGACCGCGGCAGTGCTTGCGGACGGCCCGGCCGGTGTCGCGTCGGCCGTTCGCAGTTCCGCCAGGAGCGCGGCAAGACTCTGCCCCTCAACGAACTGCATAGCGTAGTAATGCACCCCCCGCTCACACCCGACGGAGTGGACGGGCACGATGTTTTCGTGCCGCAGGTGGGCGGCCGCAGACGCTTCGTTCTGGAACCGCTGCAGACGGCGCGGGTCGATGGCTGAAGCGAACGGCAGGACCTTGAGCGCCACCCGACGACGGAGGGAGATCTGCTCCGCCTCGTACACCACCCCCATGCCGCCGCGCCCAATCTCGCGGATCAGGCGGAAGTCGCCGAGTTGCCCGAGTTCGGATGCTTCAGCGTGAGAGGCTGCGGCGTGCGGCATTCGGCGGTCCCTGGCCACCCCGGCGAGTTGCTCGATCTCGTCCCGGCCCGCGAAGAATTCGGCCAGTTCGCCGCCCAGGTCCGGGTAGGCGGCGAGGAGTTCCGCACGGTCCGGTTCCGAGCCGGATTCACACGCCTCCAGGTAGGCAAGCAGCACGGCGTTCAGCCGGTCGTCGCGGTCGGTCGAGTGGGGGATCATCGCTCGCCCCCCCGATCCTCGGTGAGCAGTTCGCGAAGTCGCTTCAGCCCGCGGAACAGTAGCCCCACCACCGCTGGCCGGGTGCGGTCGACCTCGGCCGCCACCTCCGCAACCGTGAGCCCCTTCAGGTGATGCAGTTCCACCGCCCGCCGCTGGTCTTCCGGCAACCTGCCGAGCGCACGCGCCAGTCGGAGCAGGTCTTCGCCCCGCGCCGCCGCCTCGCTCGGCGACGACTGGTCGGCCACAAGTAGCCCTTCCATCCGGGTCGATGACTGCTCCAACTCGGCTTCGAGCGACCGCTCGCGGCGGAGGTCGCGGGCGGCGGTCTCGAACTCACGGGCGGCTGCAGAAAGTGTGTTGGCGAGGATGACCCGCAGCCACCCCCGCCACTCTGCCTCTGTCAACCCGCGGAACTGGTCCCGGCGGGAGTGCGCCAACAGGACGGTCTGCTGCACCAGGTCTGAGGCGTCGAGCTTCCCCCGTAACCGCGACCCGAGTTGCAACTGGGCGAGGACGCGGAGGTAGTCGCGATACCCCTCGAGCGGTCGGTCTATGTTGGAGTCGCGGGTCATGATTCCGGTGTCCCCTTGCTTCACTGGATGCGATCAGACAAACTGTAATGCGCCGATTTTCCGTTTTTTTCCAGCGGACCCGGAAAAAAATAAACGGTCCAGTGAAAAGCTAGGTGGAGCGTAAATATTGCTCATTATATTCATTGGCCATAATAAAACGTTTCCTCTTGGATTGATCCTGACGTATGATATTTCGCCTCTGGATTGCTTCTTCCTCGCCCGGTGGCAGCTTGGCGTGACGGTAGTCTAGCAATTCATTGGCCGTGAAAGTCTTGTCATCTTTATGTGCGTCCAGCACTGGCATCAAGCTCGCCCCTTCTTGCAGCAACCGCACACCGGGGTGACTCCTGCCGTGAATATGACGCTCATGACTCTTGGGCAACCGAAATCAACGCTCCAACTCCAGGTTATCCCACAGTATCTTCTTCAACTTGAAGGAACCAAGCCAAATTAAGTTACCGGAATCGGGCTTGGCCCTTCACTTTGTAACACCATGACGGGAGGATGCACGATGCCGAAACCATAGAAACCATCAGCGGCAAAGATATCCAACTGCTCGGTGATTTGGATGAGCGTGGGCGACGGCGTTGGGCGGCGGTCGAAGCAAGAACCTTGGGGCGTGGCGGAATCACCGTTGTTGTACTGGCCACGGGCCACTCGGATCGCATAATCCGGACGGGCCTGAAGGAACTCGTGAATCCTGATCCTCTCCCCAGCCATCGGCAGCGGCGACACGGCGGTGGTCGCAAGCCTCATTCGACCACCCAGCCGGATCTGCGCGATGCCCTGGATCGGATGATCGATCCAACGGCCCGAGGTTCACCGACCAATCCTTTGCGTTGGACCATCAAAAGTACCCATCGATTGGCCGAGGAGTTGCGGAAGCAGGGCTAAGAGGTGAGTGCGACCTCGGTGCGGCGGATGCTAGTGGAGATGAAATACAGTTTGCAGAGCAATCGCAAGAAGCGAGAAGGTCATCAACACCCGGATCAGGACGGGCAGTTTCGCCACATCAGCGCCGGCTTGGAGGCTCGTAGGCGCCGAGCCGAGCCGGCCGTCTTGGTCAACACTAAAAAGAAGGAAGTACTGGGAAACCTGAAGAATGCAGGGAATACGTAACGGTCGCGAGGCAACCCGCAGAAGGTGAAGACACACGACTATCCCGATCCGGAGTTGGGCAAAGCCGTGCCGTATGGCGTCTACGACATCCACAGCAACGAGGCGGGTGTGTCGGTGGGGATCGGCGACGACACTGCCGAGTTCGCGGTTGGAGCGATCCGCCGATGGTGGGAGAGGTTGGGGCGAAACGTTACGCTCGGGCAAAGCGGATAGTGGTGACAGCGGACAGCGGTGGCAGCAACAGTTCGCGGTACCGGGTGTGGAAGGTGGAACTGCAAAAAATGGGCCGACGATACGGGATTAATCGTCGAAGTGTTTCACTACCTGCCAGGAACGAGTAAGTGGAACAAGATCGAGCACCGAGTGTTCTGCCACATTACGCGTAACTGGCAGGTGGCACAGATGGAGACTCTGGAGGTCGTGGCTGAATCAATCGGCACAACGACCACACAGACGGGATTGGAAGCCCATGCGTGGCTCGATGAAGGAACTTACGAGAAGGGCCGGTAAGTGAGTAAGGAGGAGTTGGCGGAATGCCGCATCAAACGCCAACAATATCACGGCGAGTAAGTGAGTAAGGAGGAGTTGGCGGAATGCCGCATCAAACGCCAACAATATCACGGCGAGTGGAACTACGAAATCCATCCAGGTGTCACATAGCAATTCGGCAACGTAATTTGGCGCGGTTCCTTAAGGCTGTCTCATTCCAAGAGTAAGCATTGCTATGACGGGAGCGCGAGGTTCCTGCCGAGCATGAGTGGTCCAGCTCGGCTCCCATGTCTACGTCCAATCGTCTTGCCGCAGATGCGACAGCCTAGCAGGTTCCTGTAAACGACTGCCTACTGAAGCAGGCAGCTTTTCTGCCAGGTTGCCCCGCTGCTTTTGGGGCCGGTTTACATTAGCGACCCAAGCTGGGTTTCCCCATCAGCGTTACGATGTAGTTCCGTGCTTTTCCTCTTGGTCTAAACTGGGGCTCTCACAAGGAGAGTGCCTGACGACCTGAACCACACCGCCCACGGACTTTTACCACCCCAGCGGGATTGGCTGGGTAACCAATATCCACCCGGAGTCTACGACAGTTGCGCGGTGAGCCAAGGTGCGTTGCGAAACTTGGGAGAGGCACCGCCCCTCTCCCTTCCTCTGCTGGCTGAAGCCAGCAATCTCCGGGAGAGAAATGAATGAGAGAGCAGGGAGGTGCCGATGCGTATGAGCCTCGGCGGTCGCCCACTCAGCGCCAGTCAATCGATCCGTAGACCGGGGTGCTCGGATCCTTCTGCTTGGCTGAAACCACTCTTTTCGGGTTCTTGCCGTCCGCCTCCGCGATGACAAGACACCCTTTGGTTACGATCAACTCGCCGATCATCACGTTCTTCCTCAATTGGTCCGGGTGGAGTTGTTTCCACGTGTACGCGATCCGCTTGCCGTCTGGTGACCACGCCAGCCCGTAACACTGGGCGTTGTCCGGGAACTCCGCCACCTCGGTCCGCTTCCCGGTCGCCACCTCGAGTAGATATGGCAAGCTGCTGACACCCCACTTATAGGCGTCCTCGTCCTCGGGGTCAGCGTCGGTGTACAGCACTTTCTTTCCATCCTGTGACAGACGGCCCAAGTGACTCCCAGTCCACCCCTTCAATTCGGTCAACACGGCCACTTTTTTGTCCCCCTTCGCCGCAAGCCCGAGGCACCACTTGTTGCCGTTCCAGGACGTGACCAGGAACGTCCTCCCGTCCCGCCCACAGTCCAACACCCGGGCACCCTCCGGCAGCACCAATGCCTCAGTTTTGCCAGTGGCCGGGTCGAGAAGGACGTTTTCGACTCCCTCCTCCAGTTCGTCACCGGACCACTTCGTCATTACCACCCGCGAACCGTCGGCGGTCCAGACCAGATCCACCCGGCGGGCGGGGACGTCTGCGACCACCGATGGTTCGATCGCGTCGAGCTTGGTCACGACAACCTTGAACGGCCATGCCTTGGGGGCTTTGGCCACCGGAGGTGTGTCCGTCATCACGAGGAACGCCGCCTGAGTGCCGTTCGGGGAGAGGCGGCCCAGGAATCTGGTGTGCGCCCCCTTCGGAGCAGTCAGTTTGTGTTTCTCCGTCCCGTCCGGAGTCAGTGTGACGAACTCGCCTTTGCGGGCAAGCAGTAAGGTTTCGGGGCCGGCTGGCTTCTCGTCGGCGGGTCCGGCATCCTCGGTGAGGCGTACGACAGAAGGGGTCTGGGGGTGATCCTCGCGCGCACTGGCGCCGACGGGTAACCCAGCCGCCCAGCCTGCGACAGTGAGCAACAGTCCGCCCAAAAGGACCACCTTCAGTTTTGTGAGGAGCATGGTCTTGAAGACCTCCTGTGAGAGTTCCGCGACCACCGCAGAAACGGGGAGCGATCCGTCGGCCAGCGCGGCGGTCTTGGACGAGAGTAGTGGTGAAACCGCGGCACATGCCATCCGCTCGAATGCCACACCCAGTGCGGAGGCGGAGAGCACGACACCTCGCTTACGGAGCCGACCCGCCAGCACCTTTCGGGCCTTCGCCAACCTGCTTGAGAGCGTCCCCTCCGGGATGCCGAGTCGGGCGGCGGCGTCCTTCCGGTTCGCCCCGCCCAGCTCGCACAGAACAACTGCACTTCGGAGGAGATCGGGCAAGGCCTCGACCTCCTCGTCGAGTATCCGGAGAGTCTCAGTGTCCGGGTGATCGGCGGGCTCGACCGCACGCTCGGGGACGGAGGAAACGAGGACTTCGCGGGTTCGTCGGCGTGCGAACATGGCGCGGGCCTTCCGGGCGGTGCGGGCGGCCACCCCGTGGAGCCAGCCACGGACTGCCTCGCGCGGCCGGACCTGGGCGGCCCGGCGGGCGAGAACCAGGAAGGCGGCCTGGAATGCGTCCTCAGCGAGATCGGCGTTCCCGGCAATCCGGCGGCAGACGCCGAGGACCATCGGTCCGAGCCGCCGGACCAGCTCGCGGAATGCGGGCTCGTCCTGGGTCTGGATGTACCGAGTTAGCAACTGGCCGTCCGTCGCCACCCGGTCTGGCGGGAGGATGGCTCGGCCGACCCGGGAGACGGTCGCGGAAAGTCGCATGGTCGGCATTCGGGATCTCCGGATCGAGCGTGCTCCGCAGCTTATCTTGCCCAGAAGTGACCCAGCGCGTCACAGAAAAAAGCTCGACCTGTCCACATGTTTGGCATGCGGACACTGGTGGACGCAACGCATTGTTGGTCGCCAGCTTGGCGGTTACGAAGTGCGGGGCCACTTTCTCAAGAGTAACCGCCTCGGGAAACAGATTCGACACGGGAGAACGGCAGGGAACAAAACCTTTCCCGACGGGAGATGTCTCACCAATCACTTGACCTGCACCAATCCATAATCGGCAAGGTTCAATCCGTGGCCTCAGAGGGTAACAAGTTCAGGCCAACGAGCCGGAAGCGTCAGCGACGGACCAACCCCCACAACTGCTTACGAGGTAATCGTTTCAGCTTGTCAGTACACGTTTGTCGCAGCACTCCGTCGCTGACGTTTCCGGCTCATTGATTGCTACCCGAACGTGAACCATGCCCCATAATCTAATCCATCAGCAAAGCCAGACCGTCCCTACCCGTCCGCAATAACATCTTCTGAGATAATGAGTTCCCCACACAGCAACCGGGGCAACTTCATCGGGTTCATGTCTGAGGCGAGTGGGGAAGATCAGGGGGCTGTGGCAACCTCGCCACCCTGGATTGTCGCCATGGCCCGGTAAACTTGGAGAGTGATCGAGTCAGTGATGTAATGCACTGAACAATCCGCGTAGGCGAACTGGAGACCGCCAGCGTGACGGCTGCGGAATGAATAGACATTAAACCAGTCGTACGACGGGTATTCAGTGCCATTCTTCCGCTTCGCGTTTGGAGCGATGGCGCAAGTACCGACTGCGTTGTTCGAGTAGGGCCAAGAGCACCAATTATTCTTCGACGGGATGTCTTCGCCGACCATAAACGTGTTACTGGTGCCATCTGTAATACTGATCAGTTGCTTCGGGCTCTTAAAGTCGCCGCGGTAGAACAGGCCATCGCCGGAAGTCAATCCATCCCACGACCCGTTGGTGCCAGGGTTGTGCCAGCGAGGATCCCCCCACTGCCAATTGGCCCCGCTAACGCCCTTGTAATTGGTCTGGCCAGCATCGATGGGGGGGGGGTACAGGGGACCGTGGTAGACGCCCAGATCGGCGGCGTCCGGGCGAGGCCCCTCACTCATGGCAATGTCGCTTGGGCAAAGGAAGACCTTAACCTGGGTGGCAACCGCCACCTGACTTTGGTACAGCGTGTTGGAAGGGATGTTCCCCGCACGGTACAAGTTGTCTTGTTCCAGGAAGGGCAGGGTGCGAGCAAGCCAACTCCAGGAATGCGACTGGGGGCCAAATGCATCAAAGGAGTCGATCGGCAAGACCCCGTTGGTATCGTGATACGCATGAATGGCGAGGGCGATCTGCTTCAGATTACTCTGGCAATTCACGCGAGCAGCCGCCGCGCGAACTTGCTGAACGGCCGGCAACAGGAGGCCGATCAGAATGGCGACGATGCCGATGACTACCAGCAACTCGATCAGAGTCACGCCTTGCCGGTGTCGCGGTGTGACAGACACAAGAGTCATGAGCCGACCCTCAAGGAAATTGAGAATTGCCGTTCAGAACGCTTGTACCGAATGGACCAATTCCCCGATCAAAATTGGTGGACTCGCTGGGGTTCCGTAGTTTGTATTCTACACTCCCGTCGTTGTCCATGCAACAATTTTATCGCCTGATCACGGATGAACTCCCGCCGGGGATGCCTGATCAGTCTCCCGCCGCCGAACAAATCCTCGACAGTGTTATTCGGGGGACGTTGGCATCCGTCCTGAACTGGGAACGAATCGGCATTCCCAGTTGCCTCCGGTGGTCAAAAAAGTCAGCCGCCAGTCTGTTCCCCGGACGGGAGAGGCGGAGCCGAGCGACCGTTCTCTCAACGATTTGAGAGTCGCGGAGGTAGCGGGTGAATCCTGCTGGGCCGGCCGCAATCGCCGCCCGGATCAGTGGGATTGGCGACATTGTTTGGCGACTATGACATGCCGCGAGCCACAGGTTACATTCCACGCTCAGCCGAGCCGCCGACGCAGTGACGGCGAACTGAGAGTTGTTCTGAAAGCCTCTGAGGTGGCGATCCAGGACCGTTTCCAACTGACGACGGAGTTCCTTCATATCTGACGTGCGCTTTGCCGTTTGAGATTGGGAGTGGAGACGGAAGGCTGCCAACGGTTCCGGGTGGTAGATCGCTCCCCCCTTTGCCGCCAGCCTGAGCCACAGATCCCAATCGGCCGTGTACCAGAGTTGCTCGTCCATCCCGCCCATTTCGACGGCGTCACGGCACCGGAACAAGGGGGCAGGCATCGCAAAGCAGTTCTGAACCAGCAACTTCCTCAGTACCATCTCGGCTGGGAGGAATTGATGAGCGTCCGGGAAAGGGCACCTCCACGGCCCGAGTCGCTCTCCGCTTGGCCCGATGAACCACGCGGGGTGGACAAACAGAGCCGCCTCGGGATATCTCGTGATGAGCGAGTGGAGGATACCCAACCGCCCTGGCAACCAGGTGTCATCCTGGTGCAGAAAGCAGGAATACTCCCCGCGGGAGGCCGACAGCCCATGATTGGAGTTGGCGACCCAGTTTCCCCCGTGCCCCAGGCGGATCAGTTGCAAGGGGTGGTCGCGCCCGTATTGTTCCAGGAGGTCGACAGTCGCGTCTGTTGACCCATCGTCGATCGCAACCAATTCCATCCCGGGTGAACAGTTCCTCAAGCAGGCCAGGGCCTGGGGCAGGTACTCGGCACCATTGTAGGTTGGCATGATCACCGACAACCACGGCCTACTCATCGGCTGGCCTCCTGGAGAAGGTGGACAAACGCCGAGGTGCCAGCGAGCGGGCGGGGACGGGGAGTTGTGCCGAGATACTGGTCAATGGCCAGCCTTGCACCGAGGTCGCACATCCCATTGTAATCGTCGAAACAAACAATCCCCCCAGGAGATATGGCAGGGATGGCACAACGGCAGGCGTCCCATGTCCCGGAGAAGGTGTTCGCGTCGATGTGGACGAATGACAACTGCGTCGGATTCCTGGCCAACAGTTGGGGTAGGGTTTCATCAAACCGCCCGGGGAGGATTTCGACTCGGTCCGCCACTCCTAGCAATGCTGCCTGGCTGCGGATGGTCTCGACTTGGTCGGCAGGGGGCCGGAATTCTCCAACGGTACGAGATGGATCGTACAGACAAGTATCGGGGATGCCGGTAAATGTATCCAGCAAGACCGTCACCTTCTTGAGACCGCACAGCCGGGCGAGAACGGCGAGCAGAAGGGCAGATGCCCCACGGTACGTCCCGCATTCAAGTACCACGCCGGGCACCTCTCGCGTTGCCCACCAGGCCCTGACCAACCCGTCCAACCGGATGGGTGGAATGGTAAACCGGATTCCGGCTACCCGGCATGATTCCAAAGCCTCGATCAAGTAGGGAGGGGACGGGAAACGCGAGTAGATCCGAGGAAAGAACTCTCGGAGGGGGTTATGCCAGACTCCGACGTCCCACCTCCGAAGACCGAGCGCTCGGCGGTGGCGAAGGTAACGTGGCACGTCACTAAAAAAGTACTTCGGACCAAGGTGTGCGGACCGGGATAGCTTCCGCCATAACCCGGCCGCGTAATGAGAGTGATCGAATACATCCGGGAACCGGGCGGCGACCACCTGAACGGATGTGGCTGGCATGGTTCACCTCAACAGCTCGGGAGTCAAGTCTCCTCAATGCCCCACCACATCTTGCTGTACGATTGGCCAGGCTTGGACCACTGCCATTTCCGCCTCACGAGAGCCGCGATTCCAGTCTGGCTGCCACGCCCCAGACGATGACAACATGGCAGCAGCAGGTGATCACACGCACCACTCGGAGGTTAAGACAGCAGACATACCCATCTGACGATCAAGTGCCACACGGGCGTTGAGTGGCGGGCGGGTCTTCTCGCCAGCAAACAGCTCTGGTGTTTGGCAGGGTAACTGGTGCAGCCAGATGTCTGAGAAGGCCCAGAAAAAAACCGCCATAAGCGATCTGCACACCGACCACCATGCCCGTCAGTCCCCATAACGCATGCCGCAGGGTGTATCGTAGATCCAGTTCCCCAAGCGAAACGTCCCACCACTGCTGAACCAGCCAAAGATTCATCAAGATGCCCGCAAAAAAGGTCAAGCCACCGATCGTGAGGGCTCGTTCGATTGACAGCCATCGGGAAATTTTCACAGTCACTGGATCGGCCGGAATTGTCATGACCTGCGCGCCATACATCTTACCGAAAAGCCCCAGCCAGAGCGTCTGATGCCCGAGAAGGACACAGAGGGTACCGAGGAGCATCGTATGAATGTCAAGTCCGATCCCGGCGACGAACAGTGGCCCCCCGCTCAAGCAGACCATGAGAGCTAGGCCGCTGAGCATGAGTATCGCCGCTGGGACCAGGAACAACCAGAGCGGGGAATACAGGCACAGGAAGCGTAAGTGCCGCCACCCATCTCGGAAACTGCGCAAATGCGGCCGCCGATCTCGTCCGTCCGGGTGGAGAATAACCGGCACCTCGCTAATCCGAAGTCCTTTGAGGGAGGCTTTCACCACCATCTCACTGGCGAATTCCATGCCTGTGGTGGTGAGCCCAAGCCGGTCATAAGCCTCCTTATGAAACGCCCTTAGCCCACAGTGGGCATCCCCGATCCCGGATTTGTAAAAGAGATTGAGTATCCCGGTCAAGATGGGGTTGCCGAGGTATCGGTGATGCCACGGCATCGCACCGGGCCGGATACCGCCCTTGAATCGGTTCCCCATCACCAATTCATCCCCAGCCTGGAGTCGTTCGACGAACCCCCGAATCTGACTAAAGTCATAGCTATCGTCAGCGTCTCCCATAATGACGTATCGACCACGTGCAACGGCTATTCCGCCTTGGAGAGCCGCCCCATATCCCATGACTGAGATCTGGACGACGCGGGCTCCCGTTCTCGCAGCCAGATCCTGCGACCCGTCGGTGCTGCCGTTGTCCGCGACGATGACTTCGCCGCTGACGCCCAGTTCTCGGAGCGCCTGTGTCGCCTTGGTCACGCATGTCCCGACTGTACGGACCTCATTCAAGCAAGGCATAACTATTGACAGCTCGACGTCATTTCTCACCATCGCAGTCGGTAGATCGATTAGCTCGGTTGACATGATACCTCGCAAGACTACGAATTACCTTCTTACAACCATTGAGTATATAAAATCAGTGAAGAGAAAGTTCTATTATTCATTGATATAATATGATATTTTATATCAAATAAATTGATATCTATTTTATTGGCTTAATGTCGACACACCCGACGGGGGGGTATCCACCTTGTAAACGGTATGCCACCAGTAAGGATGGTTCAGAAGCGAAAAAATGCCGGGGTTGTCCCTCAGCCACCCGTGAACCTCATGCCAACTCCGCCATGAGTAGTCAACTTTGTACTGGGTGATGACCAACACTACTTGCCGGGCACGCAGGTCATCGATCCACAGAGTGGAATCAGAGGGAGTGGCCCGCTGAGAGACGTGGAACTGACGGGCCGAGCCGAAAAATGGATACGGTCGGTAGTCGAGTACACAAATCACCGACTTGGGAGGGAGTTTCCGACTCATATAATCGAATAACCCATGAGCAATTACCTTGTCATAGTATGGAGTATACCCATCGTGCCACCGGGCTGCCAGTGGGCCAACGCTGGCCCCGACGCCAGCCACTCCCAGAGCGACCCCAGCGCGAGCAATCCACGCCTGATATTGGGGGAAGCATCTCCACAGCATTGCCCCGATGGCGATCAGTAGTAGCACGACCCCGCCAGTCAGTAGACAATCGACCAGTTGATCAATCGACCGGTTACTGGTAATTCGCCAGAACTGGACGGCGATCCCGGTGGCGAATGCGACACACAAGGTGATCCGAGTGAGCGACTCCAAGGCTCTCCCCGTCACTGCCCGGGAGATGCTGTTGAGTGTGAGCGTCAGTACAAGAATGGCGAGACTCAAAAAGCACGTACCATATCTCACAGGGCAATATTGACCGTATAATTGATTTAGCGTACCAGGGACATCTTCAACCGCCATCGGAGTGACCAGGAGGACCAGGCCCGCCCCTACTGTCGCGGCCGCCAGGGCAACCTGGGCTGTGGCGGTATGTCCAGATTCGGTACGATGACCAATCGCCATCCTCAGCAGCAGCCACCCGAGTGTTACAGGTAACGACAGCAAGGCAACGAGGTGGCACGGCCCTGTTCTCGCCCAGACTGCTGCGATGCTCAGTGAGAACACTTCCGGTCGGCCATTCCCAAGGAATGTGGTGCCCCACAAATCAGGGTACTGGTTGGCGAGGTCTGGTCCTGCGGCGGTTGCCCCAAGCGGGTGAAGGGGCGCCCCGCCGTGGACCCAGTTCCGGGCATACCAGTACCCTGCGAGAACCAAGGTTCCAATGATTCCAGCGGCTGTCGCCCCGAGTGCCGCCCGCCCACTCCTCCGTACAGCTATCACCACGACCAACACACCGGCTGCGACGGCGAGGTAGCCAAGAGCGTAGAATTTCACCCCCCCCAGGAGGCCCAGACTGACCGCTCCGAGTAGCAGATCCCCTAGACGGCCCTCAGACGCATACCGCAACCCGTAGGTCAGTCCCGCCAGGAACATCGCCGCGACTGCCACGTCGTTCTCGGCATCCACCAGTTGATTGGATACCACGGAATTCGTCACCACAGCGAGGGCCCCAAGATTCCGCCAGGTGACGGAGGCCCCAGTCAGACCACCAAGTGCTCTTGCAGAGCAGGCGAGTAGAATCACTGCGGGGATGTTGCCAAGAACAGAGAGGAAGTCGCCCGAGAACGGAGCCACCATCCACAAGATCACGATTTCGTTATTGCCAGGCATACTCCATCGGAGGGCATCCGGGGCGTAGAGGCTCCCCGCTTGGAGCCAGTGATCGACGAGTGGCAAGTGGTACATCAAGGTGTCCCAGTCCGCCGGGAAACAAAGGAGGCCGCGAATTACCGTGTAACCGGCACATCCAGCAAACACGAGCAGCCAGATCGCCAACCAGCCTCGATCACACTCATCCCTCGTTCGGGTCGTGGGAAGGTGCAATCGACCGACTGCAACCCGGGTCACCACTGCGACGATTGTCCCGGCCTCGAGCAGGGACCCAGGTGAAAGGTATCCCAAACCGCCAATAATGATTGTTGCAACTGTGATCTGGGCAATGACAATGACGATTGTATGCTGAATTAGATCAATATAGCCATCACCCGGAAACAGTCGGGTGGCAGCCGCCCATCCGAGCCGGACAATCATCGCTGTCACAGCCGCCCAGACCAAGCCCCACAACAGGTCGTCACTCATGCTGGTTCTCGTCAGGATTACGTTCGCCTTGCTGTGTCCAACACCAGGCCAAAGACTCATTTTGGACCTGTCTGCGCCTCGATCCGTCTCGCCCGGGATGATCGTCGGGCCACCACGATGCCGATGAACACAACGAGCAGGACACCGGAGGTAATCAGAAGCGCCTTCCGACGGGTGCTCATTCCCGGCTTGATCACTTTCCCATCCACGATCGGCAGCCCTTCCGCAATCGCCCGTTCGAGAGACTCTTCCCCGTGGGGCATGTGGTACGCCTTCTTCTCAACCTTGTCGAGCACCAGGTAACCGGGTTCGAATGTGGGTTCAAACAGTGAGTCGGGCACAGTGTTGATCTCGATCTTCGACGCCTTCACGGTGTGAATGTGGCCCACCTTCCCTCGAGCGCTCTCGGGATCCCGCTGGGCGGTGTACTGGAGCGAGACCCCAGTCTTGGGCAGCCAGATACCCGGGACCACCTCAGTGAGATCGGAACACATCTGGACGAGTGAGAGGCACCCGGGGTCGGTTCGGCCGGTCCGTGAAATGTGGACCCGGCGACGAAGACAGAACCCGGCGGCGTGGTCAATCCACATCGCGTCGTGGCCGCTGCGGACAAGGTGGCACGGACGACCATCGACCACTTCCAGAGTCGGCTTCAAGTGGTAGACGTCGGGGCTGTCAAGGGCGGTGGGGACATAGTCGTAGCTCTGCATGAACGTTTTCGGGTCGGGTCCGAGCGGGAGGTAGGCAAGCCGTCCGTACTTCATCGCCGCCATACGGTGGGAGGGATCGACCCCCGGGGTCCGGTCCCCGGCCAACTGAAAGTTTTGCATCCGCCTGGTTTCAGTCCCATTGAACGCGACCACGTGTTTGGGATGGGCATCCGGTTGCTTAGCCACCATCCCCCGGAACTCGATTTCAACCTCGCGGTAGAATTTCTCATCTTTGACTGCAATGATTTGCTGCTCGGTGAGGATCTCGGGGGTTTCCTGTCCTTCGGTCCGGGCGACGAGATCGAAAGCTGTTTCAAACACTCGCTTATCTTCATATAGGAAAGCAACCTTCAGGCTCTTGATCCGCTCTCGCCACGCCACCTGCCCATCCCTCAATTGCGTCAGCGTGAGCGGGGCCGGTGCCTCCGAATCCGTAACGGACTGATACGGCAGTTGACGGAGTGCCCGGAGTGTCTCTTCGAACGGAACCTTGGCCCCGTCCACCCCGGACGGGTTTGCGGTCTGTGCGGCCGCCGGCCCAGCCGTGCAGAGGACGGAAATGGCTACAATCAGGCGTTTGGTTGCAAACATGATGACTCCGATGTCGAGAGTTTCGGTTTGGCAGACCCCCCAGGCAGATAATCGCGGAGCACTTCCACTCAAATCGGCAGCACAAGCGAGCTCCCCTGTCAGGGTCTCTCCCCCGCGGACAGTTGCAGGGCGGCTACCCGGGCGAAATGGGAGTATGGACAATATTGGTCACGGATGACCGAATCGGGCTGCTGAGCAGCCGAATCAGACACAAACCGGTACGCTTTGACAATGACCGCGTCGGGTGGCCTGGCCTCTGGCGGACAGATTATCAGCCACTCCAGGTGGTGTGCTGTGACGTGGACGAGCGTCCGGGGCAAATCGCGGCCTCCATTCCAGCTCGAACCACTCGCCCACCCGGTGTCCCATGCCCCACTGGGTCGTTGCGTCCGACGGAGAGCATCGCAAGCCATTTGGATCTGAGCAGTGACCCGCTCGCGTGTGGCGCGGGGGAAAAACGGTCGTGTGGCGTCAAGTTGAAGAAGCATACAGAGGGCGTACAATCTGTGGCTGCCAGCGCATGCCCCTGTGCTGAGCTCCTGCTTGGCCAACTCGTCGGCGAGCCCTGCGTACGACTGCTGCTCGCCGAATCGGTTCACCCACTCCGGTTCGTCCGGCCTGTAGGCACAGAATGCAGCCACAGACCACTCACTTTCCTGGCCAACCACGAATCCTCGCCGGGCTGATTCGACCAACTCGCCGACTGTCAAGCTTTCGCCACCGGAGGTGATCGGGTGGGCTGGGTCAAGGCCGATTTCTCCGCATGTCGCAACCAACTGGTCAGCGTGGACTTCCCCTTGGAGTCGTTCCATATCCTTGGGGGTGTAGTTACGATCTGCCGAGAGCCTGCGAACCTCCCACCCTCCCCACCCGGTTGGCCGCAATAGCGGAGCAGCCTGGGGGTACCGGGCCATGAAGCGGTCGTGATTCAGAATTTCGATCAACTCATCGCGGGCCTTGGCCTGTGAGGCCGAGTCGGGCAGAAGCACTTCGACTCGACAGCGGTGGAATACTTCAAACCCATTGGTCGGGCGGACTCGTTGATATCGGGCCACGTCAGCCGCGAGCCTGGCTGCCTCGCCTTGCAACCCGGGGATGGGGTGGGCAGTGACCCGCCACGGCTCGGTCGTGCGAATGCCTGGGGCGAAACCACGAGAAGACGGCGCCGCAACAAGGTAATACGTCAGGATGGGCAGGCCGAGAAAGACCAGCACTCCACAGATCCGCAGCCAGGTTACTCGATTCATGTCTGGCATCGTCAGTCCTCGATCGCTTCCCGCTGAGCGGGATCGGTGCTGGGGAAGTGGCCGCTTCTCCAAACACCGGTTATCCCCGATTCTTGGGAAGGTGAGAAGATCGGCCAATTACGCTATGCGACAACCGAAAGTAACACCAGGCGATTACGAGTTCGTGCTTCATCCATTTCAGTGACTCCTGGCAAAACCCCGGACTGTCGTGCGGAGGCCAATTACTCAACTCAAGTGGGAACCAAAGTAAGAGGGCGTTGGTGCAAGCAAAGTCGAACCGAGTTTGTTGATATCACCAACAGTAAGCGTATTGCTAGTTTGATGTCGATTATTCTGGCACAGAAATTCAGCGAGGCGTCTCCCTAAAATTAAGATCAAAATTAACAAGCACTATCTAGCAATGATACGTCAAATTATTGAATAAGCACACATTATCCGACTATCATGATCAATTAGAGTAATATAATTAGCTGAACATTGCTATCTTGTATTTCACTATTGAGCAACAAAGTCGCCAGGTGATGGGGATCGGGATGGAAAAAACCCTCCCCCCAACCGACGATGTCGACGCATTCTGAGGGCGATAGCGCAACCACCGAAATCTAGTCGGATTTGCGGCGAGGGATCATTTCGAGATCGACGGTTCGTTGCTGGGTCCAGGCTCGTGTCTCCGCAGTGATCGTCACTGTTATAATGCGCGTTTCTGAAAGGTAACTAATTGTAGGGATTAGTTCGAGAGTGATCGCAATCTCTCGGGACTGGCACTGGCGAACGGGCCGTGGGGATCCCATTTCTATGGCCACGACCTTGACACGCCCCTCACCATTGTCGAGAGGGGTTGCGGTAACCTTGACTGGTTCGCTTTCGGTTTCCGTGTAAACCATACCCGAGATCACCAAGCTCTGCTTCTGTTGGCCCCCAATCACCCACTGCTGGCGGTTTGGAAGATTCAGGCCAGGCTCAACACCATTAATCTTAAAAGTATACGACCAAGGCTGCCCTGTCGCGGCAACCTGCACACCAGCAGATTTGGGTCCCGCGGTAGTTGGTGGCTTCATGCCAAGGATTAACTCGGTTGACTGGCCGGGTGCGAGTTCCCGAAGCTTCAATTCTGCGAAACTGCAGGAGCAGGTTGGGTGCCCCAATTCTAACTTGACCGGCACCCCGCCAGAGTTCCAGATCGGGAATGTGGCGGTGACCGGGGTTCCGTTTTCCGGAAGCACCACGTCGTGTTCGAGTTTCATTGCAGTGAGTTCGAACACCTTGGCCGTGGCTTCCGGCTCCACTCCAGAGGGGGCAGTCGGGGCACATCCAGTCATCAGCAACAGTGCGACAGTTGCGGTCACGGCTGAACCCACTTTCGCTGCTCGAGCGCGGTTGACCACTTTTCGCCCGAACAAGCAACACATCAGGAGGATGGTCGCCGCCAGCGCACCGATGCCAGCGTATGTAAGATACTGACCGATACTGGGACGAGGAATCTGATCCTCCGGGACGATGAGGTAGCCACTCCAGGCCCGGAGGAAATCTCCACGCGGTGACTGTTGCGAATAGCCAACCGACGGATCGATGAACCACACATTGTGGTCGGTGACGTTCAAGATTAGGACATAATGTCCGATCACGGCGGACCGGGTCTGTCTCGCGCGGCGGGTTGCCCCTGTCAAATGAGCAATCGCCGGGAATTGAACCTGGCTCAATTCCGCGGGTGCGAGGTTGAGGACCGTCACCTCGACACCAAGTTGACGGCATCCCCTTTCGATGGCCGCCAGGCTCGATCCCGCTAAGCCCCCACTGCCATCGGCGTCGACACCCACGGCGGCTTCAACCTCCTGGTAGCTGACCTCTCGGCCCTTGGCCTTCAGGAGCATGTAAGAGGAACCGATCCCACAACTCGCAGGTTCCCGCCAGTGGAGGTGTTCAGGTGTCGTGGCGCTTTCATCGGCCCAGACCCCGCCAGGTGTGGTCAAAACGGCCCCGAGACCGCCAAGGACAATCACCCAGTTCGCTGTCGATCTCATCGGCCTGCTCCGCTTTTGAACGGAATCTGCTAGGGATTGGGGTGGCCCGAATCCGGCACACGCGATTGATCGCTTCGGCCTGACTTGGACGGTCGGCGTCCGCGCCGCGGTGATCATCACCGTGGCGCGGTTACCGGCTGACACTCACTCCCGTGCTGGTGTCAGGAGAAACAGTTGGGTGGCGAATTCACGCCCTGGCACCGCCAGAGGACGCGGGCGAACGGGGTGTGGGATTTATTACGGCTGGTTTGGCTGGCTGATGATGATGGAACATGGGGCTACCTGGACCAGCGGATTTGGGGTGCAGGCACCATTGTAAAACATCGTGGTGCTGCACGCGCATGCGCTCTTACCATCCCACTGGCAGACTGGCGCGTTGCCAAAAGCCTTCAAGGTATTGCAGTTGACGGTGGCGGGTTGCCCAGGATACCCATCATCATCTTGCATCATGTCGACTAACCCCGGCGGGCACGTCCAGATGCACTGGTAGCCGATCTGGTTGCAGTTGTCGTTTGCGGGCATCTGGCCAGTACAGGTGTCCTTCGCATTCCCAACATTGCAGATCGGGATGTTGCTGGGGCTGTACGACTCCGGACATTGTGGCGGCGGGCTTTGCCCCCCGTAGACTCTGACGGACTCCCTGTTCTTGACTGTCCTCCCGATCCGCTCGGCACCGGCCCCGACTGTCACCGACCACATCAGGGCGACCATCACGGGCACGCACACGAGAAATCGTCTCATCGAAATCCTCCTGAAGGAGAGGGCACCACTAACGACTGATGAACAATCATCAGATCGTTATTTCTGGCCTTGTCCCACCAGAACTACCACCGGCAGTTCAAGTAGGTTGGGAATCATCGTGTGTTCTCGCGAATTTGACATTAATATTAACATTAATAATGAATATATACAACAGTTGTTCTGTTATTAAATAGTCAGCATATATAGTTCGCTATCTGATCTATCTCGATTTATGGACGAGTCAGCGTGAGAGTCAATTTCACCATGGCCGCTCCTTCAGGCGTCCTTGGTTTGGAGCCATTTTGGCGACGTTGAACTGAGAACACTTCCAGCCACATCCAGCCGGTGCCTCTCGCGAGGGTACTGAGTGGCCGCACCGGATTGGAGGCGAGCCCCACTACTCCCCGAGTCTCGGTGCCCCCAGCAGGATGTTAATACCTTGACGTCAAAAACTCGTCCCCCAACAGCCAGGAGATCGACTCTTCATACCCGTTTTCACCGGTCGAGCCCTGATCCACGTACGACAGCCAGGTCACTCTCCCTCGCAATGTTCCCTTACATTCCACCCAACCCGAGCCAGCCCTTCCATCAACACCACCACTCTTGCGTGGACTTGTCGACCATTCTCGACCATTTTTCGCGACCCACCAATGCTCGTCTGGTCGTGGATGAAGTCCCAGAAGGGACCGTTGTCCTTACCCTCCTGAATTGCTCTACCTGAGCCGATCCTTTTCGATGGACAATCAGTCCTCGCGCTGTCACATTCGCTGGCCCTGCTTGCGGCTCACATCGACTCCTCGGCCCCTCGCAACACTCGGATCTGGCAATCTCAGAGTCACAAGTGGAGACGGACCAACTCAAGAGCATTTGTGGCCTTCATCTTGCTGGAACCTCGGCTTGTCCCGTGGGTTGCCCAGCGACATGTCTCGGTCGGCGCTTGAAGACGTCGAACAGGGCACCCAGATTTTTCAGTGGAGCGGTCTTGGTTTGGGGTTAAGTGTAATGAATCACTCGCTGAAAGTAAATAGTGGTTACCGCAAATTTTACAATTATCTGCAATATCGGGATTACGCCGAGTAACAATTTGTCAGTTGTTATATCGTTGCAATTTACTTCATGAATCCGACTGACCAACTACCGCACCACTCAATCTCCCCAGAGGTCAGCCAAGGTTTCCCAAGCAATACACCCCGTGAAGTTCTGTTGAAAGGCAACCCCGCACGAACCATGTACTGCACCCTCGGGCTGAAGAGCTCAGGATACGCTTTGTAACCTCTGGTTCGCTCGTGTTGGCAGCCTCTTTCAGAATCGAAGTTCTCCAAACCGTGCATACTCCAGATTGAAATTCCCATGGCCCATAGCCACAACATCTGACACACTGTAAATCTAACAATCGTTCAATTTATGGATCGGCAGTTTGATTTTGAGCAATTGGAAATCATTTCGGAGAGCAGTTACGTTGAATTTTGTTTGAAAACTGCCCTTAATTACGAGTGAACTCTACGTTGTCATGGTGGTATTTCGCAACTTGTGCGATGCCCGCATCATCGACTTCAGCTCCTCTGCGCCAGAGGTATTGGTCCTATCCCCAGGTGTGGAGAGCCCGGAGATCTCGAACGCATTTGGGGTGTTGCGCAGTGCAGCCACTCGTCGAGGAGACCGATTGACATCCAGTAGCAACACGTTCTGGAGTCATCAACTGACCTTAGATCTTGCTTCCACACGACTTATGGCATCACTACAGTTGTAAGTGCGTCATCGTATATGAAATTAATTGTCAACCTTTGGCGAAGATTCCGCTGGTTTTCTTGACTCTGCGCGGACCTTTCACGTCGACTCAGTGTCGATCGAATCCTGCTTGCTACCTCCGAGTGTTCTTGTTGCTGCTCTGACCTGAGGTTGGGAAGGGCGGCAACAAGGACACTCATCTTGCTTCCGTTCGGACCATCGTCAAACACTCGGGATCGCTTTCAAAGCCTCACCCTGCGACGGATCGGATTGCTGAAGACGTTGCCCACAACTTCCTTCTCACCGTGCTCGGCCATAGGCCCAGTCAAACGTGGTCTCTTCTTCGTAATCCGCGTCCGTTAAGGGCCGGTACTGCTGTGTTGCTTGCAGAAAACAATGTTGTGTCGTACGTTTATTTATAAAAAAAGTCTTAAGTGTGATTGATTGGCGAAAGTGCACTTGATCCATTGCTCATGGGATGCCCCATTCTCTATTAATCGAAATCTGCGGGACAATCCGGACGCAGGCATTGTCAGTGCCGTGGAATTTTAGGCTGTGCATGCCAGCTAAGCCCGAAACATGCTATGCCGTGTGGACAAAGATTGCGGAACCTGCTCAGTTCGGTGAAACTGAACGTGGGCTTGATGGCACAGGATGGGGGGTAATGATCAAGCTGTGAATCGAGTAATTCGTGGGAATCAACCAAATCAAGGCCAACTTTCACCCAGGGGAATTTTCCCCAACTGTCCAAACCTTGTCCACACGGCCTAAGGTTGTTGCATTCAGAGGAAAAGTAGGTCACTTGCTCCGCGAGTGACCGTTTCTGTCACCCAGACGCACTCGGAGATCACCGAGGCGGCTTGATTGGCATTAGTTTTCCAGAAACGGCGACTCGCGCAGTGAGTCGCCTACTTTCACTTACTTCGAAAGCAAACGGGGCCTGGTTGAGGATCAGGTAAGTGCCAACGAGCGGGAAGTGTCAGCCACTGACTGCAACAAACGCCAGCTTATGAGCCGAAACAATTGACGGCGTCAGCATTTGCGCCGGTTAGTGCGTCGCAGGTGCTTCTAGTTCGTTGGCGCGGAGTTGTCTCCCCAGCCGCCAAAGGATTGAACCTGGTTGCAAACGGGACGACCTTACTGGGCTCTTGCATGCGGCCTCCGAAATCACGATCCGCGTGGGGCTGGCCGGCCGGTCCAGCCTTGACCGCCTTTGGACTGGTCAGAGTTGGCCAATTGCATCTGTGGGAAGTGTGCGAACAGGTCGGATTCGGGCGGAAATTCTGAAATACTTAGATGTGAGAGAGTCGGCAACTCTCAACAAAACTTAAGGCCCAGCTAAAATGCGAACCACCCCAGAATCCTCGATTTCATTCTGGGGCGGCAATTCTGGGGCGATTCTGGGACAGTTAGCGTTTGGCCAGAGTGGATCCTGTTGCGTAACTGTTTGCAGTTTCAGGACTTCTGGAGTACACCCAGCAGGAGTTGAACCTGCAACCTTCGGTTCCGTAGTGCCAAGATGCCTTTCGGATGGCCTTCGGATACCGTCAGCGCCCCGCGGATCACGGGATTGACGAGTTGTGTAGTCTCGGGGATGGTTTCTTTCCCCGAGGGTTCTTGTCATGTCGCGTACCTGCGTGAGGCGCTGCCCGGGTTATTCAAGCTGGGTGAAAAGCCGTCGGCAGAGCAGTTGATGGAGTGGCTGCCAGACCGATGGCTATTGGGACGAACACGAGACGCACCGACCACATCAGCGGCAGCCGGGTAAGCAAACCGAGAACAACATGACCAACCGGCTTCTGAGCCTGCTGATCCTTCGTGATCGGCGGGCTGGAGCCCTTTACACATCGGCCACACACCACGCGATTTGCCGGGCCGTTACGCAGAACTTTCGATCGACCTCAGAGGTCCGCCCACGTTCCCCCAGTGTGCATGACCCATCTCGATCCCATTCGAGACCTTCCAGGACGGGGCTTTTGTCTCCGCAGCGGAATTGTCAGGGATGGCACGCTGACTTGGTGATCCCTCGAACTGGAGCGGCGACTGTCAGGTCGATGTGTATTGCGCTTGTTTCATCCGCCAGCACACCCTCTCCACCGGGGACTTTCCGCTCACCTGTATGACACGCTGACAGGACAGCCAACTCCACCCCTCACAAGTCCAGGTTAGCCACCTCCAAGGCGGTAAGCAGTCCAGTCGCCTTGTTGAGATTGACACCGGCGAAAGCCAGACCGCTCAAGACCCCGGCGTGTAACCCGGCCACCCGCCAATCGGCGACCAATCCTTCACGTCCGGCCCCTGAGGTCAGGTCCAAGGCCGATTTCACCGACTCCTCTGCGAAGAATCGATGTTTGGCCAGGTGCAAGTAACGGAACTTTTTGGGGCTTGCTCAGTGAATGCGGACTTAGGACTCACGGACAAAACCCTTGCCAACTCCAAGAATCGCTGGGAAAACGCAGGGCGTCAGGGGTTTTGTCGGTTAGTCCTTAGTTGGCTGGTATTTGAGGAGCGTAACGCACTCGGATCGTGGCAGCCAGTACGCCAGTGAACATTACCAGGATCTACTCAGGAAGAATGGGATCGAGTGCAGCATGAGTCGAGTAGCCCAGTGCTGGGACAACGCCCCAGTCGAGAGCTACTTCGCAAGCCTAAAGAAGGAGC
>PLDW01000507.1 GCA_003136315.1 Gemmataceae bacterium
AAACGGCGACTCGCGGAGCGAGTCGCCTACTTTCATCCACCCCGACAGCAAACGGGACAACCTTACCGGGCTCACATATCAGGCCAGGGTATCGGTCGCGGCTCAAGGATAGGGGCCCGTGCTGGATCACGATATGACACTCTGACAAGTCTATTCTGTTACATTTTCCGCGCTGCCCCGCCCTTGCGGCACCGGTTGCCATGCCGACGGCTTTGCGTCGGCATGCTGGCATGAACCGATCGTCCAGTGAGCGAAGTCCTCCCAGGTGGTTTGTGCATGTCGATCCCAAGCGGTGGACATGGCACCTGGCGATCTTTGAACACTCTGACAAATCTATTATGTGACATTTTCTGCGCTGCCCCGCTCGGGCTATTTCACGCGGTTCTCGGGGATGTTCCAAATGGGACGAATTCCAGGGGTTTTCGGTGGGAATCGTCACAACGGCCTCCTGCTTTCACCCAAGGAAGCGGTTTCAATCATCCGGTAACACTGTTTTCGGCCTCGGACCCTGCGGCCAAATGCCGAACACCTCACTGCTGCGGGATGTCATCGGGAAAGATCATTCAGGTAACCTTAGTGGGGAAGTTGCCTGCCAGAGAAGGAAGCAGTGGCAAGAGTTGCGAAATCACGAGTTCGGATTTGCCAAGGGTCAACGGGTTCCTGGCGGGGTGAAGCCATTAGCAACGGGCCGACAAACACCGAATGACACCTTGCGAGGAAGAGAATGCATGGCTATACTCGTTTATTGCGGCTTCTCTGGCGGCAAGCCGCCAGTGGCATCCGGCTCGTAACATCTCGGCGAGTGGCTCCTCATACTCCGCCCCACGTTCCTCGGGGTAGGGCGGTTCAGAAATGCGGACATAGAAGAAGAACTCGCCTCGGTCCCAGGTCCGCTGCGCCATTCCTCGCATGTGCGCGATGCGATGAGCAATGTCCGGCAAAGCTTCCGCCATATGAAACCTCATCCCCTCTTTGCCTAAATCGTCGCGATTAATGCGAAAAAGCCCTTAGACCCAAAGCTTGCACCTGTGAACGGTTACGGTTGTTGCGGGAGCATAGCGGTTTACCTGGGAAAAATAAAATCCCAGGGTATGCGAAGTGCTCTATAGACGGAAACTGCAGGGTAACCCACTGTCGGGAGGAGAGCCATGAGCCAGACGACCAAGCCAGACCTACCTGTGCAAGAGCTCCACCCGGAAATCCTTCTCGCCGTGCAGCCTCCTACGCCAGAGAAGGTCGGGGATGCCAAGGATAAGGAGGGGGCCGCCGGCCCGGCGATCCAAACGGTCAAGAATATCATATCTCCAACATTCACGCGAATTGATCAGTGGTTTAGTGAACGAACTACGCAGACACAGCGGAGGATCAGCCTGGTCGTGGTCGTCATCCTGGCCGTAGGCTTAGGCGCGTACGCTGCCCACGAGTTATTTGGAAAGAAGTACATGGACGCGGGCGGCCCGCCTGCACCGATTATCAACACCAATACGAATACTAATCATATCAACTTTAAGCTGAACTTTGACGACATCTTGCGGGCTAGGGAAGGAGGGAATCAACCGAACGCCCCGAACGGCGGCCAGCGGTCGTACAATTTGCCGAAGTGGAATCTCGACGAACTGGAAAAGTTCCTAGCTAGTAGCCGGTCGACCCCGCCGAGGCAGTTATCCGTCGAAGACAAGGCCGCTTGCCTGTATGCTGCCGCGGTGCTAAGCATAAACGGGCGGAACGTACCCGACCTCGACTACTGGCTCGACGCAGATCTGATCGATTCGGTCGAGAAGAGCGTGATTGATAAAGTCAAGGTCACGAAGGACGCTGTGGCGGATGCTCTCAACCAGTCGGCCGCGATCCTCGTGGCGGCCGACCAGGCGTTCGAGAAGCGGAACCTCACACGGGCCATTGACTTATATAAGCGTTACATTCATCTCCTCGGCCTTGTCCCCGCTTTCTCCGACTCCGAGGTTATGTCAACTTACCGGAAGAATCAGGTCATCCTCGCGGCTGAAGAGAAACTCGGGCTCGCTTATATAGATGAAGCCGAGAATTTAATACACCAGAATCGATTGGAAGAAGGTGAAAAGCTGAGAGGCGAGGCGTTCAACTTGTACGCACGTGTTGCCGAGAATCAAAAAGGGTCTCTCGTCTCCATCGTGCCGGACAAGCAAAACCGCCCCAAGGGGTGGTATATCCACACTCAAGCCGGAACCGCCGGAGTGAGCGTCGTGCGGGGACCGAACGATCGTTACGCCATCCGTATGACGAATCAGGGCTCTTCCTCGTTCTTCGCCGCCACACTGGTCGAGGTGAACGCCCCGTCAGATTATCGGCTGAAATGGCGGTGGAAGCTGATGAAGATGCTCCCGGGGAATCGCCAGAAAGACACCGGCTTCAGCGCGAACCACCCGCTGTCAATGACCGTGGCGTTCTTGACCAGCGAGAACAAGATCGTCGCCATCCACTATGTGATCGACCCTCTCGAACCGGTCGGCACACGCTGGCTGGACAAAGAAAATGGCATTGTTAAGCTGGGCGTTGCGAAGTTCCAGCTGTGGTATCCGTACGTCGTGGTATCCGACGGCACGCTCCCTCTGGGCCAGTGGCGGGATTACGAGGTCAACCCCGCGGCGGACTACAAATCGTTTGCGAAAGAGAACCCTCAGGTGTTCGGCACGGGGGACGTGCCACCAATCCGGGGGATCGTCGTCGAGTCGAACTGCCAGTTACCGGAGGGCGGCCAACAGAAGAACTTGGCTGAAGGGGAAGTCTCGGACATCCGTCTCGAACCCGTCGCCGACCCGAAGCCGGGCAAACTTGGGCCTTGAACGAGGTCGACACTGCCAAGGTCCGGACATGACCCCGCCCGGACGATCCGGCAACTCCGGGGGGCGATCCAGCCGCCCTCTTCTCCGCCGTAGACCGCCCGGATCTCAGGTGCGTACGCCGGGTGCCACGGGCGGCTAGCCGCCCGTGAAGCGGGAGGATCACATCCTGACCATGAACCCTCCACCACGCCGTAAAACCGTTCGGCATTACCATAACGCGAATGACTGCCACGAAATCACCTTCTGTCGTTATCATCGGCAGCCGTTGCTCAAAGCCGACGACCACAATCTGTTTTCCATTGAAACTGCCAGAGCGGCCACGGAGTACATTCATAACAACCCGGTGCGGCGGGGACTTTGTCAGCCCCCGAAGGCTGGAAATGGAGCAGTTGGCGGCATGACCACCTTTTTTTTCTCCGAGCCGCCCGATACGAAGTCGCCAAGGGGCGATGGGTTCCCGGCGGAGTGAAGCCGTTAGCAGGGGCCGACAAACACCCAAGAACACCCCACCAGGAAGAGAATGCACCGCTGGACTCATTTTCTGCGGCTTCATTGCGGCAAGCTGCCAGTGGCACCCGGCACCCGACGGTAACAAAGGATAATTCTGCCCCTGCTCAAAGCGGTGGAAAAACACAAGATCTGATCAACCGGAGGTTCACCTAATGGCCACTAAGATCGTGCGAAGCCTCGGTGTGCTGCTCCTCGGCCTTTCGCTGACGGGCTGCGATCCTCTCGGCCTTGAGAAGGCTGCGGAAAAGCTCGGCTACCAAATCGACCAGTCCGTCAAGGATTTCTTGAAGGGAGTAGATAAGGCAGCAAAGGAGTCCGACGAGTGGCGTCAGCTGGTAGACAAGATCCGCAAAGACTTCAAGGATTTTCCAGACGATCTTGGTCTCGAAGCCCGCGCGTTCACAGACTTTATGATCGCCAGAGCGAAGGAGAATGTTGGTGAGATCAATAAGATCACCAAGTTGCTCGATGAGAAGAAGTACGGTGAAGCGATGACTCTTTTCATTGCCCTCCAAAAAAACATCCAGGGAAAGTATCCCCCCGTAGTCGCAAACATGAGCCCGAGGAATCTTGATTACGTCTGGGCTGATGATGCAACATGCAAGCGGAAAGATAATAGTTTGACAACTATTCTTATCTTCGGGTACAATTTCGACCCAGCCAGCAAGAAGAAACTCGGAGTGGAAATTCGCGATAGTAAGGGCAAGAAATTACGGACTGCGTGGGATCAACTCGCCGTATCCTCGCCCTACCTCGCTCAAATTGATATAAGCGCCGGAAGTGGCCTTACGTTCCGGCCGGAGGAAACCAGACTCGTTCTCCTCCATGACGATAAGGACATTGCAACGGTAGTTGTCACCTGGGGTGTTCGTCCTCCTCCTGCCGAGGTAGTAACCCACATTCGCATTGAGTACTGGGTAAGCCACGACGACAAGGATTGGGATCCCGTAGAAACCATAACGCATTCAGTTACAGCAAACGGAAAAGTGGTATTAAAATCTGACCAACCAAGCCTCTTCAATCTGAAACCGCCATTTGGTGCGAACGAGCGCTGGGACCACCGTGGCATACAAGGGCCATATCCGGCAAGACGTAAGCAGAACGGAGAACCACCGGATAAGAAAACCGAGGGGGAGAAAAAGTTCGATTTCGGGCACAAGGAGGATCGAACCTTTGCGTTGGACCAACAGATCCCTATCGAGATAGGAAAAAAGATGACTGGTAGACTAGACATCCACAAAGGTGGGAACAAGCGTTGGGACGACTTCAGCGTGCATGTTTATGGTATTACCAATAAGGGCCATGAGATTCGGTATGACAATAAGTGGGCCACGACATTAAACGACAAGAAGCATGACAATGGGTGGGATTTCGAATGGGACAAAGCACAGAAGTAAGCTGGTAAGAGCAAAAGGGGACATCCAAGATTCCGGGCCAAACCGCTTTCATGGCCCACCGACTACTCTGAAAATACTCCTGGGAGTGCGCCGGGTACCAGGCACCCGGCGACCGGCAGAAGCCAATCTACTTCCGTCATGGACAGCAGTTCGTCTGCGTTTTCGCCCTGAAGGGTCGGCGAATAATAGCCCAGTGTGGAGCCGGGCTTCCGGCGAAACCCTGAGATGCGGGGAGATTTCCACTCACCGCTCGCTGAACTCGTTTTCTGCGGCTTCACTGGCGGCTCGCCGCCAGTGGGAACCTGCCCCAGCGTCAGTCGGCCGGCTGTCGGCGAATAAATCGACCGAGCAAAGGAACAGCGAGCACATAGCAGCCGTGCCGATTCTTGTACACGAAACCAGTGGCGATGGATTTGGCGAGTAACTGATTGGCGTAACTCGAACTGAAAACAGCGGATATCATACTTGACGTGACAAGCGTCTTCGATTTTGCCACGATCTGTTGGACGGTGAACTCGTCCTCGTCGGCTTCCAATTCGGCGATGACTCGCAGGAGATCACGGATCCGATCGGTCGCCTTCGCCCAGCGTCCGGAAAAAAAGTCCTCGTCGAGCTTCCGGGTGATGTCCGTGATACTGATGTGTAGCGGCTCGCCCTTGTCGTACTTCTGCAGTGCCACGTCGTAGGCCTCACGCCCGATGAACTGGATGAAGTACGGATAGCCACCAGCAGCAGCGACCATTTCGCTGATCATCTCCGGTGATGGAACGAGCGGGCACTTCGAGTCCTTGATCGGCTTTTCGATCGCCGCCCGGCTGGCCTGGTCCGAGAGCCGGCCGAGCGTGATGACGTGAAACATCCGCTCCGCCCAGGTCCGTGCCTCGACTAGCTTCGGGAACAGGGTCGGCAGCCCGACCAGGACAAGCATGAATCGCATTCCCTTGGCCTGCGCGGACTGGAACAGCTCCAGAACCAGCGAGAGAGGGTACTGCTTGTCGTCGGTGTGGTCGGCCAAATTCTGAGCCTCGTCGTAGGCGAAGACGATCCCTCGGACCGTGTCCTTCGGCATCGCGAGCCAGACGAGTTCGAGCACGGCCTTGAGTTTATCGACAGTCAGGCCGGGACGCGAATTGTAATAGGACACCAGCGTTTCGTAGTTGAGGGTGACTGTCTGCTCCCTACGCTCGGGTGAAAACCCGATAGCTGGAACCTGATTCCGCGCGACGACCAACTGTGCGGTCGTGACCGAGAGATCCGCGAGCAGTCGGATCGCTATCCGCTCCTCGGTGAGGCTAGCCGACTCCGACAGGTCGGTGCCAACCCACCACCAGTCGTTCGTAACCGCTATGGGCTTCAACTCGTCCAGTAGCACCGTCTTCCCCACGCCTCGAAGGCCGGTAATTATCGGATTGTCGGTGATGACTTCCTGGTCCAGCAGATTCCGAAACTCCTTTTTCTCTGCCTCACGCCCAGCCAAGTATGGTGGGCGGTGACCGGCCCCCGGACGGAACGGATTCGTCAGGCTCTTCTTCAACATGGTGCCACCTCCTGCCGTAAATTTAGCAGAAGTTGTAAATTTATCAAGTCCCCTTGCGGGCAATTTTCCTCTCCAAACTGTCCCCTGACGAGAGCTATGCCGGGTGCCACTGGCGGCTTGCCGCCAGTGAAGCGGGAGGATCACATCCTGACCATGAACCCTCCCCCTCACCGTAAACAGTTCGGCATTATCATCATCCGAATGACTTCCACGAGTTCACCTGCTCGTGTTATCGTTGGCAGTCGTTGCTCCAAGCCAACCACCGCAATCTGTGTTCCATCGAAACCGCCCGAGCGGTCGCGGAGTCCATTCCAAACCACCCGGTGTGCGGCGGGGACTTTGTCCGTCCCCCAGATTGGAAATGGAGCAGTTGGCGGCGTGACCACCTTCCTTCCGAGCCGCCCGATTCAGATTTGTCAGGGGCGATGGGTTCCCGGCAGGGTGCCGATGCTAGACGGGTTCAACCGACACTCGCAGCGGTTGTGCCCCTCTGGCCTTCGCGATCGGGTCAGGTCCGCACGAGTGGATTTGGTCGGCCTTGAGTTCCGCGACTTCTAGCGTCCCGATCCAGACGACGCTCCGGCCCTTCTCGTGGGCCTCAATCATCAACTGGTAGCACTTCTCGACCGTGTACCCGAATACTTTCATCAGAACTTCGATTACGAAGCCCATGCTATTCAGGTCGTCGTTGTGAATGATGACTGCGTAGGGGGGTTGCCGCCGGGTTTTGGTCTCGGTGTCCTCGTCGGGGAGGACTTCTGGTTCAGGGATGGCAGTGGCCATGCGGTGACTCCGTAGGCGGGGCGTGAGGAGATTTTACCCGCAAGGGGGACGGGCGTGGAAGTCGGCTGTCGGCATTCAGGACGTGACCAGGGTGAGCAACTCCTTGTGAATCCGACCGTTGGTAACAAGGCTGTCGGGGCGGAACGGGTCGAACGGGGAGCCATCGGCGCAGGTAAGCGTACCCCCGGCCTCAGCCACCAGGACGACTCCGGCGGTGACGTCCCAGGCCCAGTTATCGAACGCCCAGTACCCATCGAACCGCCCGGCCGCAACGTAGGCAAGGCTCAGGGCGGTCGATCCGTTTCGCCGCAGGGACTGGGCCTCCGCGCTCACCCTGGCCCAGACGTCCAGGTTCCTCCGCTGTTTGAGGTAGGCGGAGGGGAACCCGGTCGCGATCATTGCATCCCGTACAGTTGCCACCTGGCTGACCCGCATCGGTTTCCCGTTGAGCGTGGCCCCCAACCCGGTTGCCGCAGCGAACAGTTCATTCTGCCGCGGATCAAGAATCACGCCCAGGACCGGCCTGGCGTCAGCCCAGAGCCCGATCGAGACGCAGTACGTGGGGACATCGTGGACGTAGTTGGAGGTTCCATCGAGCGGATCGACGACCCAGGTCGGCGGAGCGCCGGGGGCGGGGCGGGTGGACTCGATCGACTTCCCGACGGACTCCTCTTCACCGAGGAAGAGGTGATCGGGGAACCGTCCGAGCAAATCGGCCTTGATCGCGTCCTGGGACGCCTGGTCGGCCTCGGTGACGAGGTCGGCCCGGGCCTTCTCGCGAATGGAGAACCGGGCGCGCCAGGATTCGAGAATGCCGGCTCCGCGTCGAGCCGCCGCAATGGCCGCGTCCAGGAATTCGGGCAGTCGGGGGGGATCAAAGCTCATACGGAAATGATACGGGATCGGGGGGGATCGGGGATGGGGGAGGTGTGAGGACGACGGATCGCAATGGGCGAGGCTGGTGAGGCTCGGTAGGTGCCTCGCACTTCCGTACGACTAATTCCTTTGTTCGTGGAGCTGTTGTAGGTCGGGTCGAGGCTTTGTGAGACCCGCCGGAGGTGGCTGGAGGTCGGGTCTCACAAAGACTCGACCCGACCTACACTCTAGCCCTCATCCATGTCCTCGCTGGCTCATCGGTCTAACGGGAGTGCGATGCTCCTGCCGAACGTCAAGGCGGGGGGCAGGAGTTAATATACCCGTGAGTATCGCGACCGAGTTCCGAGCGAGCGGCTGACGCCCGCCGCTCGCCCTGATCGGGTATCCTTTCTCCTGCCCACCGCCTAACTGATTTCAATGATCCCACCGCAAATGAACTTGGCCAGTGTGGGTGAAAGAAATCAACAGTGGGTGGTGATCAGAAAGGCCCCTTGATGCCGAACAGACCTGTCTGTACAATCTCTTCATGGCACGCACACCTTCGACGACTTCTGAGGCCCGGTTGCGGATTCTGGAGACGGCTGACCGGCTCTTCTACCTGGAAGGCATCCGGGCCGTCGGCATCGACCGGGTCATCGCCGAGGCTGAGGTTGCCAAAGCGACTTTGTACGCTCACTTCCCCTCGAAGGACGAGCTGATCCTGGCTGTCCTCCACCACCGGGAGGCGTCCGTCCTGGAATTCTTCCGCACGGCGATGGAGCGGCATGAGAAGCGGACGAAAGACAAATTGCGGGCGTTTTTTGCCGCCCTCAAGGACTGGTTCCAGGCGCCGGGGTTTCGTGGATGCGCCTTTATCAATGCGGCCGTCGAGTTGGCGGACCCCCAGCACCCCGGCTCGAAGTTCGTGCGGGAGCACAAGCAGCGGTTTCGAGAAATGATTGATGGGTTGGTCGAGGAAGCGGTCGGTCAGGCGCACGCCAGGCTTACTCCGGCTGTCGCAATCCTCGTCGAGGGGGCCGTCGTGACTGCTGTGATCCACGGGTCGGCCGACTCAGCCGACGTGGCCCGTGACGCCACCCTGGCACTCGTCACCGGAGCAGGGAGCAGGTGACTTCACTTTTTTCGGTAAGGCTATACAGACCTGTCTGTATACTCCCCTGCACAACGGTTGCTCGCCATTTCGGTGAGTTGCCGGGCAACCCCTCCCAAGGAGCCCGAATATGGAACGCATCGTCCCCGTCGATCCCCAGACCGCACAGGGCCACACGAAAGAACTGCTCGACATCGTGAAGACCAAGATGGGTCTCGTCCCCAACATGACCCGTGCGATGGCCGTCTCCCCGGCGGTCCTCGAAGCCTACCTGGGGATCAGCGGGGCGCTGACTCACGGCGTCCTGCCGCCGAAGGTGCGAGAGCAACTGGCGCTTGACGTGGGCGAGGCGAACCATTGCGACTATTGCCTCTCAGCGCACTCCGCCATCGCCAGGCACCACGGACTGAGCGAGTCGGTCGTCCTCGACAGCCGGAAGGGGCAATCGACCGACCCGAAGACGGATGTGCTTCTCCGGTTTGCCCGGACGGTGGTGGAGAAGCGGGGAATGGTCGCCGACGCTGATGTCGCCGCCGTCCGTGAGGCAGGGTTCGGAGACGCCGAGATCGCCGAGGTGGTGGCGCACGTCGCTCTGAACACCTTCACCAATTACTTCAACAATGTGGCCGCCACGACCATCGACTTCCCCAAAGCCCCCGCTCTGTCGGAGTAAGGACGAGCGGACAGAACCTAACCCCCCAACCCCCTTCCCTAATACAGGAACCCGATGAGCCTGTCGCATCTACGGAAAGACGGTTAGACGTATATATGGGAGGGCGAGGCTCCTGCCGAGCCGCACCACCCTCACGCTCGGCAGGAGCCTCGCTCTCCCGTTAGACCGATGCTTGCTCCTGGAATGGGACAGCCTCAGCGGGTTCCTGTGTAAGAAGGAAGGGGAAGCCGGAGGGGGGTTTGATGCTCCTCCGCCTCCAGTCGAGGGTTTTGTCCGGTAGTCCTAAGCCGCAGCACATCCCGGCTCGGTTTTTCAGGCTTGGCACCCTTCGGAGGATAACCGATGCGACCGTTCCCAAGTGACATCGCCTTCACACCAGCGGTCAAGGCACTCCAGAGCCAAAAAGGTTCTCGTCCCAGGTACGCCAGGATCGAACGGAGCGGGGGCTGGCAGACCCAGGTCACGCCCGACCTGGCCGAGTTCCTCGATGGACTGGACATGTTTTACCTCGGCACTGCGAACGCCGAGGGGCAGCCGTATATCCAGTATCGAGGCGGGTCACCGGGCTTCCTCAAGGTCATCGACGACACCACTCTGGGGTTCGCCGACTTCGCCGGGAACCGCCAATATGTCACGCTCGGCAACCTCTCGGAAAACCCGAAAGCGTTCATCTTCCTGATGGATTACGCCAACAGCCAGCGGGTCAAACTCTGGGGCGAGGCCCGTGTGGTCGAGGACGACCTGGCGTTGCTGGAGCGGTTGCGTGACCCGGAATACCCCGGCAAGGTCGAGCGGGCGATCCTGTTCCACATCGAAGCCTGGGACATCAACTGTCCGCAGCACATCCACAAACGGTTTTCGCAGGCCCAGATCGCCCCGGTGATCGAACAGTTGCAGGCGAGGATCGCCGACCTGGAAGCGCAACTGGCCCAAGTACACGACAAGAACCCGACCTCCCCTGACACACGACCTGCACATTAACCCGGAGAACGACCATGCTTCCCCTCAACACACGACCTGTCCTGCTCACCGCTCTGGTGACTGGCCTCGGATTGGCGAACCCTCAGCCCGTTCACGCCGTTGACCCGGAACCCGCTACCCGGAGCGGCTCCCCGAAAGTCGCCTACCGCAAGGTGAAGATCGACGGGCTGGACATCTTCTACCGGGAGGCCGGGCGGAAGGACGCCCCGACCATCCTCCTCCTCCACGGGTTCCCGTCGTCTTCGCACATGTTCCGCAATCTGATCCCGGCACTGGCGGACGAGTTTCACGTTGTCGCCCCGGACTACCCCGGGTTTGGCTACAGTTCGGCCCCGCCCGTGGACAAGTTCGAGTACACCTTCGACAAGTTGGCGGAGGTGGTCCAGACGTTCACCGAGAAGGTCGGCTTGAAGACCTACGCCCTGTATGTTCAGGACTATGGTGCCCCGGTGGGCTACCGGCTGGCGACGAAGCACCCGGAGAGGGTGACGGGCCTGGTGGTGCAGAACGGAAATGCCTATGAAGAGGGGCTGGACAACGACTTCTGGAAACCACTCAAGGCGTACTGGAAAGACCGTTCGGAGAAGAATGCCGAGCCGTTGCGGATGTTCCTGACGCTCGAAGCGACGAAATGGCAGTACACCCACGGCGTACGAAGCATTGAGGCGATCAGCCCCGACACCTGGACCATCGATCAGCGCTTCCTGGATCGGCCGGGGAATGCGGACATCCAACTGGCTTTATTCTTCAGCTACGGAAGCAACCCACCGCTCTACCCAGCGTGGCAGGCATACTTCCGCAAACACCAACCTCCGACACTCGTCGTTTGGGGGAAGAACGACACAATCTTTCCCGCCGCTGGTGCCGAGCCGTACAAACATGACCTGAAGACGCTGGAGTTCCATCTGCTCGACACCGGCCACTTCGCCCTCGAAGAAGATGGGGACAAGATTGCCGAGTTGATGCGGACTTTCCTGCGTAAGCACGCCCCGACCGGCGTGAAGTAATTGCTCTGAGGCGAGGGGCAGATAGAGGAATACCCACCCGTCATGGACAGCCGGGCCGCCACGGANNTTCGTAGGGGCCGCCCTCCGTGGCGGCCCGGCGTGGGCAAGTCCAAAAGGCGGGTCAGCTTTCTCCTGCCCTCGCCTTAATTCCGGCCGACGTTTCTTGCACCGAAGCGACCGTCATGCACTACGAATTCACCGCGATCCCCGAGGGCGAAGTTCCTGTGGCTGCCGAGCGGGCGTGGCAGCACATCCTCGCCACCTACGTCAGCGAGTCGAACAAGACGGTGTCGATGTGGCGGGCGGTGCCGGAGGACAAACTGGACTTCCAGCCCCATGAGAAGGTGAACACGATCCGCACCATACTGGTTCACCAACTCCTCTCCGAGCGACGATTCTTCGGGCAGTTCGTGGGCACTGACGAACCGCCGGTGGGCGATTTGCTCCCGCCTGGCGACCGGCCCGAGGTGTCAGCCTACATCGAGAAGTACGTCTGGCTCTGTCAGCGACGGCTCCCGCAGTTCGCTGCCGGGACGACCAGGTGGTGGCTGGAGCCACGGCCGTTTTTCGGTGGGTTGGAGCGCGAGCGGGTGTGGGTGTTCTGGCGGCGAGTTCTGCACACCTGCCACCATCGGACCCAGGTGCAGGCGTGGCTGCGGTTGGCTGGATGCCATGTCCCGGCGATCTACGGACCATCCGGGGACGTGAAGTGGGACGAAGCTGATCCGACGTATTCCCTGGCGGCAGCGGATCGTTCGGCAACTTGAACGGCTAATGCAGTGGACGAGGTGATTGAGGAAGTGATCGATGAAGACGCCGAGGCCGCCTATTGGTCATTGAATTGCAGCACTTCAAGATTTCCCGAGAAGGAGGTCCAAAGCCCAGCAACCTCTCGTGTGGACCGTCTCAGAACGGCAGTGGTCGAGGACGTCTGGGTTCTCGCATCCGGCATCCTGGAGAGCGTCGGCGAGAATCGGCACGCGATCGAAGGCACGCTCGGCGTAGATGCCTTCGGCGAGGGTGAGAACGGTCGAAGTGAGCCAAGAGGGTTCGAGGGTGACAGGGCGGAAGGGATTGCCGAAGATGCAGCGAGCCGAGTGTGATAAGGTCTGTTTCTCACCCGCTGCGGCAGCGTCAAATGCTGGCCCATAGTGCCTATACCCAATCGCTACTTGGTACGCTTCGTTACTCGTCTTGGCTGCTTCCTGCAAGAATTCGGCTGCCGAAATCTCCCCGAACGCATTTGCCACGAATCGTACGATGTGCATAGGCATCAGCCTGACGTGTAATGTTGCGGTGGCCCGCATTGCCCACCGACTACCCGGATGCTTGAATGCTCCATTTGTTTGACGGTCGAGTAGTTCCCAAGCCTGCTTCGCTCGCCTACTGGCCTTCATCACTTCGGCTTTCGAGCAGAGGTTGTCCGCATAACGTTCGGACACCTCAATCGTCCTCTGGCTACGCTCGTCTTCCATCAAATGCATCACCCGTCGACAGCATGCCACTGCGAACAATCGCAACTTCCTGTCGCTCGACTTCCCCTTCAAGAACTCCAACATCGGCGTCGGGTCGGTCGCCGCCAGCCATTCCACTTCCGACATCACTCGCCCTCGGAACCGCTTTGCCTCACGATGTTACACGATGGCAGGTCGGGGGGTAAACTTTTTCGCCCTCTGCCAAAAGTGGCACACCATGACAAGAGCCCGGTGCAATCCGGACAGCAGAATGAGGATACTCGACATTAGGAAATGAAAACTGCCACTCGAAGGGTGCCAAACGGGTCATCCCGGTTCCCTGGTGCCGAGTCGCATCCGGTCAACCAGTTCCTTGAGTTGCCGCTGCATTTCCTCCCAGGGCAAATGGACTCGTTGCCCGTGCCCTGGCAGCACCCACTCGAAGCGAAACCCGAGCAACCGGTGCATCGAGTCAGTTTGTAGCGGCCAAGAATGCCAGCAGTAGTCGGGCGATGCCGAGAGCCGCAGTTCCCGTCGATCGAAGTCCAGATGATCACCGGTGAAGAGGAATCGGTTCTGGAAGAGCAGGACGCAGTGCCCTTCTGTGTGGCCGGGGGTCGGGATGGCGAGGAAGTCAGGGGCCAACTGCCACGGCCCCAGGCCGTCCAGAACGACTTCCGCACCAGGTTGCGACAACAACTCATCCCGATGAATGATGCGACGGCTCTTGAAGTGCCCTGCAAAGCGCTCAGCGTCAGCCACGTCGTCCCGGTGAGTCAGGAAGATGTGGTCGATCCCGCCCAGAGCCTCGAAACGCCGCACGAGCCTGGGCAGGAATTTCGGTGAGTCGATCAGCCAGTTGCCAGCGGGGTGACGGATGAAGTAACTGTTCCCACCATAGGACTTTGGGGAATTGAACCCGCAGTAGTAGACCGGTTCCTCGATCAGCAGCGGGAAATCGTCCATCACAGCCGTTGGCCGGTCGTGCCCCAGGGAGCCGATGGAGCCGGTGGGGCAGGAGACCAGGGCGTGGAGGGCGTGGCGACGGTCGTTCTCCGTGACAGGCTGATGGTGGACAACAGCGTGCCCGTCACCCTCGACAAACACGTGAGGTGCAATCTGCCGACAGGTATCGCAGTCGATGCAGGTGGAGTCCACGAAGAAGTCGCCAGGGGCGTTTTCGGGAAAGCGTTTCTCGGGGTTCGCCATTGTTCCACCAGGGAATTCCTTTTTGCCGAGTCGCTCCAGTTGGGGAGCTGGGGTATCTTACCCGGCGATACCCTCCGGGCCGACAATCGGTGTCATCGTGTCGAAAGTGAATCGTTTCCAGGCCGCTCAGGCACGGCGATTTCGACCAGATTGTCGTCCGGGTCACGGATGTAGACTGACCGGATCGGGCCGACTGCTCCTGATCGGGTCACCGGGCCGTCCACGATCGGCACTCCCCGGGCGTTCAATTGTTCCATCACCTTTTCTGGTGGGGTATCCGTGAGGAAGCACAGGTCGGCAGAGCCGGGCGTCGGCTGCCCCGCCTTCGGCTCAAACTCCCGCCCGTGCTCGTGGAGGTTGATCTTCTGCGACCCGAACACCAGCGCTTTGCGTCCCTCCCCGAAGGCGACGACTTCCATCCCTAGCACGCTCGCATAGAAAGCGCACGTTGCCTCAACGCTGTGGACAGTCAACACAAGATGGTCCAGCGAAACGACTCGCATAGCTCGGTTCCCAGGAGCGGCGGATCAGCCGATGTTCGCAGGTCACGTGAATTGTCATGGTTGCCACGGGGCGGGCGGGTTGACGACCCGTTGACGGTGATCTTATTCCTGGTTGATGGCTCAGGAACGTGGTAACCAACTCTAAGGCGGGGGGCAGGAGCTAANNCCGCTCGCCCTAATCGGGTATCCTTTCTCCTGCCCACCGCCTAACCTCCTCGGAGACACCAATGGATTTGCAACTGACGAACAAGAAGGCGCTGGTCACTGGCTCCACGGCAGGGATCGGTTTCGCCATCGCTTCTCTCTTGGCCCAGGAGGGAGCGTTTGTCATCGTGAATGGCCGCTCAGAGCCACGGGTCGAGGAAGCCGTCCAACGAATCCGCAAAGAGAAGAAAGACGCCCAGGTAATCGGAGTGGCAGCAGACCTCGGCACCAAACAGGGTGTGGACTTGCTGACCAGCAAGGTTCCGGCCCTGGACATCCTGGTGAATAACCTCGGCATCTTCGAGGCGAAGCCGTTTCCCGACATCACCGACGAGGACTGGCAGCGATTTTTCGAGGTCAACGTCCTCAGCGGCGTGCGGTTGAGCCGCTTCTATTTGCCGGGGATGCTCAAGAATGAGTGGGGGAGGATCGTCTTCCTCTCCAGCGAGTCGGGCGTGAACATCCCCGTGGAGATGGTCCACTACGGCGTCACCAAGACGGCGCAGATCGCCCTCGCCCGTGGTTTGGCTGAAACGACCGCAGGGTCCAAAGTGACCGTCAACTCGGTGCTGCCCGGTCCGACCCGCTCGGAAGGCGTGGAGACATTCGTGCAGGAGTTGGCGAAGGCCAAAGGCACTGATGAGGCGGGAGTTGAAGCCGAGTTCTTCCGCTCGATTCGGCCTTCTTCGCTGCTGAAGCGTTTTGCGACACCGGAAGAGGTGGCGGCAATGGTCGCTTATTTGTGCAGCCCACTGGCCTCAGCCACCAATGGAGCAGCGCTGCGAGTCGATGGCGGAGTGGTGAGGTCCATCCTGTGACGCGGTTTCACGCTCTTGCGATCCAGGGCAGCTTCTCGCCCTTGAACCGCAGAGCGCCGACGAACACGTTCTCGGCCTTCCCGTGGGAGTACACGAACGCACCGCCCCAGGTGTGCGGCTTGCCGTTTGCATGATTGATTCGACCAAATCGGATGCAGGAGGGCAAGAAATCGCAGACACGATCGGATAGATGCCGGGAAATGTGCGGATGTGACTGGAGTGGAAAACGCCGAGGTGCAGAAAAAAAAGGGTTGCGATTTCTCGCAACCCCTTCAAGAGTGGAGGCGCCGGGACGGGACTCTGTATCCCGCCAAAGGTATTGTTGGAGTTTGAAGACGTAAAAACTGATTCAGTAGATGTTTACGATTATCTACCTGCCCAACTCCCTTTCTCCGTCTCATCGCTAAATGCGTTGGCGACGAGCGGCGTCCAGACGCCTGAGCTGCTCCCCAGATAGCCGAAGCCCGCCCCAAGGATCGACCCCCGTAAACAGCCCCCTGCTCAGCCTTGGCCAAGGCATACTGCTCCCTCGAGAGGACTGTCGGCCCAAGCTCGTTTGGCCCCGCACTGATCCCGTCCAGGTATCCACAGACGTACCCTAAGATCGCACCTGCGACTGCCCCTCCCAGAGCGGACCCGATCCGTGCAAGAGTCGACTCCGAAATCAACTCGTCCATTCCCGAAGGATCTGTGCCGAAGAGCGGGTTATTGCCAACAAATCGCCGCAGGTTCGGATCGCCCGCCTCGAACCCGAGCTGAGCTTGACTGATGAACTGCCCCAGAGTCGGGTCGTACCAACGAGCCCGGAACTGATATTAACCCGGCAAGAAAGA
>PLDW01000436.1 GCA_003136315.1 Gemmataceae bacterium
TAATTTGGCGCGGTTCCTTAACAGCCGCGCGGAAGGCGTCCAGAACGTCCCGGTCGCCGGTCATGGCGTAGAGCAGCGACACCGACTTCGGCACCGAGAAAGTGAAGTCATAGCCGACGGTCCGCTCGGTGCGGGTGCGGACGGTAAGCGATTCGCCGGTCGTGGGGTGGAGGTTGTCGCAGAGCCGGTCGAAGGAAAACTTGTCCACCACACCATCGAGTCCCAGCCGCTTCGCGCCGTCGCCACCCCAGGAGCCGATGATCTCCTGGCCCTCGCTGTAATAGTCCGCCGAGGCGTAGTAGCGTTTGGCACCAGAGGCACTGTCTTGCTGCGTGACGCGGAGCATGCAGAATCATACGCAGCGGCGACTCACTGTAAATGATTTTTCCTGGCTATTCCGACAACCTGCGACAATGGGATGTCAGCAACCATGTCACTGCGCGTTACCACGGGATGATTCCGGCGTGGCAAGATCGCGATAGCGGTCCTCCGCCACCGCGTGCGACTTAACGGACACTCGGTGCAGAATCGTGAACAGTCGAAACCGCACGAGCCGTGATCGATTTTTTCGCTTGGCATTTTGCGAGGACGATCTATTCTGGGCCGATGTTTCGGATGGACGATCTCTTCGATCTGGCAGACACGGCTTTGGGCCGTGCAGGCGTCGTCATTGTCCCCATCCTGGCGGTCCTCGCATTCGGGTTGGAGGCAAGCGGCCTGCTCGATCTCGCCGAACTGATTACATCCTTCCCGCTCCTGGTGTATGGCGGTGCCAGCGTCGCAAGCGTCTGGTTCGGGTCGGCCGCAGCAGCCTGGCTCACCCGTGAGCCGACCGAGTGCAAACATCCGAGTTGCGGGGCGGATCGCTTCGCGATGCTGGACGCACCCGACCTCTCGCCCGAGGAGCCTTTTGCAGAACCCAGCCGGAGGTTCCGCAACCGGGTGACCACCAGCCGGTCGCTTGCAGAGGAGATTCGTTGCCGCGGCGACTTTTGATCCCATGATTCTGCGGCCCGGTCAGGCCAGTATTGTCCAGCCGCAGTTGCCCGTTGCCATGTCCTGAAATCTCCTTGCCAACCCCTCACCCGCTCGCTCTGACGGCCGCCACTGTCCATCGTCCCAGGTGTCCCTTCGCGTTTCTCCAACTGCCTGTCGTCACTCCGCCAATGCGGGAATTGCTTGTGGTTGTGCGATCGGTTCATCTCTCTTCTGAACCCGTCCCGACCGTGGCCTTATTAACGGCACTGTGAATCAGCCGCCGGGCCGGGCAAGCGGAAAATCGGTTCCCCCTGAAGGTCTCCCCCAATTTTCCGCTTGCCCGGTTCGCTTCGCCCCGGACTGAGGCTGATTCGCTGGCGTGCCGTAAGGCCCCAATGGTGGGGCCGGAAATAGAAAAGAAGGAGAATCACCATGTCACAACCCGCACACAAAATCCGCACCGGCGTCCTGCAAGTCACGATCTGGAGAAACCACGGCGAGAAAGGCAACTGGTACAGCGTCAACCCCAGCCGCAGCTACAAGCAAGGCGATGATGCCTGGAAGGAAACCGACAGCCTCGGCTTCGACGACCTGCTCGCGATGGGCAAGCTGCTCGACCTGGCTCACACCTGGATCATGCACCAGCAACAGGCCGACGCCAAAGGCCGCAAAGAATCCGCTCAGGCAGCCGCCTGAACCGGGTGCCGGTGGGTAGCTCCCTGCCCACCGGCTTCATTTTCAACCATCAAAACTAACGGAGATACTTATGACTTACATTCAATGCACACCGACTCAACCCCAGCTTATTGCGGTCAGCAGGCTGGAAAAATCCCCGCTCAATGCCCGCCGCACCGCTGCCAAGGTCGGCATGGTGGAGCTGAAGGCGTCGCTGCTCGCGCACGGCCTGATGCAAAACCTCGTGGTTACTGACACGGGTGACGGCACGTACCGAGTGATCGCCGGTGGCCGAAGGCTGGAGGCGATTCATTCGCTCCAGGCCGAGGGCAAGCTGCCGGAGGATTTTGCGGTGCCCTGCCAGATCGTCACCGTCGAGCACGCCCTGGAAATGAGCCTTGCCGAAAACACGGTTCGGCTGGCGATGCATCCGGCCGACCAGTTCGAGGCGTTCGCCGCCTTGATCGAGCAGGGCGAAAGCGCATCCGACGTGGCCCAGCGGTTTGGCGTCGAGGAAAGCCTGGTCCTCAAGCGGATGAAGCTGGCTCGCATCGCTCCCGACCTGCTCCAGCAATACCGGGAAGACGGGCTGACGCTGGAATGCCTGATGGCGTTCACCGTCACCGACGATCATAAACGCCAGCTCAAGGTGTTTGAGTCGCTCAAGGACTGGCAAAAGGATGATCCCAAAGCCATCCGGACGGCCCTCACCGAGAAGATGGTGGATAGCACGGATAAGCTGGCCCGCTTCGTCGGGCTGGATGCCTATCAAGCCGCTGGGGGTTCCACTCGTGCCGATCTGTTCGGTGACGAGGTGTATCTCGAAAAGCCCGCCCTCCTGCACAAGCTGGCCGAAGAGAAGCTCGACAGCATCCGCCAGCAACTGGAAGCCGAAGGCTGGGGCTGGGTCGAGATCAACCCGGACCGGGACTATGACGCGATCCACCGCTGCGGACGACTTTCACCGCGACTGGTCGGAGTGCCTGCGGAACTGGTCGATCTCAAGTCTGAGCTAGACGCCCAACTCAGCGTTATCGAACAAGCCCTTGCGGAGACTGAGTCAGACGACCTGCTTGACCAGCAGGACGCCGTCCATGAACGCCTGGAGGACGTGGAGAAGAAACTGGCGGGGTATGTCGGTTTCGATGACACGCAGAAGACACTCGCTGGATGCTTCGTGTCGATCGGACAGGACGGCACCGTCTTTCACGACAAGGGGCTGGTGAAGCCGGAGAACAAGAAACTCCTGGCCAAGCTCCTCGGGACAGATGGCAATGACGGGCAACCGGCCACGCCGAAGGCCAAACATGCTATGTCGGAATCACTTCGCCGGGACCTTGCGGCGGAGCGTTTGCCGGTGGCCCAGCTCGAACTCGCACGGCATCCCGCCATCGCGCTGGACCTGCTGACGTTCAAGGCAGCGAGCGTATTGCTCGGAAAGCGTCGGATCGTTGACGGGCCGGACGTGGAGTTCAAACTCCCCAAACCGGGCAAGCCGCGTGAAGCATCGGTTGCCGACCGGGAATTTGCAGCCCTTGGGGAGGCACTGCCAACCGGCTGGTTCAGAGCACCAACCGAAGCGGAACGCTTCAAGGCGTTCCGGTCACTGCCGGAGGCAGGCAAACTCGAATTGCTGGCTTACTGCGTGGCATTGACGCTGCAACCGAAGCTCGGTCCCGTCGAAGGCGACGAAGGCACTGGCTACGACATTGCCTTGGCACTGACCAAAGCAAGTGTGGCCGGCTACCGGCGTCCGGCCAAAGGCAACTTCCTGGGGCGGATCAACCGCGAGCAGTTGCTGGCAATCGGCCGTGAGGTGCTCGGGGAACCCTGGGCACAATCCCACGTCAACGACAAGAAGTCGCCACTGGTCGATCAGCTCGAACGGGCCTTCTCCAATCCCGAGAAATCAGGCCGCTCACCTGACCAGGTCGCGAAGTTGAAAAGCTGGCTACCGCAGGGCATGTCATTTGACATCGCCCCGGCACCACAAGCCGCCAAGGCCAAAAAAGCCAGGAAGGCAGCTTGATCACTTACGGGCGGGCGGCAACGCCCGCCCGTTTTTTTGGAAAGGAACCCTCCCATGATACCGCAACTCCACCAAGACAATTTCAACACTTTATCCCAGGCGAGGTCACGCCGCGGTTTGCAGAGACGACACTCGCCGGGCAGATTGAACGTCGCAAGTCCTTGGAAAGATTAATCTTCCGGAGATGCGATTTCACCCTTGTGGCCACAAACTCAGCAAGAAACCTCAAGCGATCCAGTGGAATTCAAGGGTTTTTGCTGGGATTTCACCGATCCCCGCGCAAACCGCGGCGTGACCTCATCCCAGGCTTTCAGCGACGGTGCTGCCTGCTTGCTCGAATGCCGCGAGCGCGTGACGGGAAGGCCCGTCTACGTCCTTTGCGCCGTCAACCGCCGAGGCCCGGATTACGAGATGGTGCCTTTCGCCCGGCTCTTCGACGACAACCCTTACGCATTGCTCGCGCCTCCGGGCGAGAGGGATGAGCAGTCATCCGGGAAGGAGCCGCACCCATGACCACGAACCGCATCGACCATTACACGCGCGTGACCAACGCCATTATCGCCGACCTTGAACAGGGCGTCCGTCCCTGGCTCAAGCCGTGGAACGCCGAGCACGCTGCCGGACGCATCACCCGGCCCTTGCGGGCGAACGGCCAGCCCTACAAGGGCATCAATGTGCTGATGTTGTGGACATCGGCCCTGGCCCACAACTTCTCCGCCCCCATCTGGATGACCTTCAAACAGGCCAAGGAACTGAAGGGCAGCGTCAGAAAGGATTCCAAAGGTTCGCTCGTCGTCTACGCCGACCGCATCACCAAAACCGAGACCTGCGAAAACGGCGAGGAGAGCGGGCGGGACATTTATTTCATGAAGGGGTACACCGTCTTCAACGTCGAGCAGATCGAGGGACTGCCCGCGCACTTCTACGCGACTGCCGCCCCGCAGATTGACCCTGTGCAACGCATTGAGGCGGCCGACCGGTTCTTCGCCCATACCGGTGCCGACATCCGCCACGGCGGGAACCAGGCATATTACGCCCCCGAGCGCGATTACGTGCAGATGCCGCCATTCGAGTCATTCAAGGACGCCGAAAGTTACAGTTCGACCCTCGGGCATGAACTGACCCACTGGACCAAGCACCCCAACCGCCTCAACCGCGATTTCGGGCGGAAGAGGTTCGGCGACGAAGGTTATGCCCGGGAAGAGTTGGTGGCGGAGATCGGGGCGGCGTTTCTGTGCTGCGACCTCGGCATCACGCCGGAACCCCGTCCCGACCACTCTGCGTATCTCGGCCACTGGCTCGGCGTGTTGAAGGAAGACAAACGCGCGATCTTTCAGGCAGCCGCCCACGCTCAGAGGGCGGTTGATTTCCTGCATGGTCTACAACCCGGCGGAGCAGTGGATCAGGGTGTTGATCTCGGAGTCGCGGCATGACCCGCCCGGTAGGCTTTCCGCTTGGCCAACTCGCGATCACGGCAAATGCCAGCCTGCGGCTTTCGACCGAGGAAGTCATGACCGCGCTAGCCCGCCATGCCGGCGGCGACTGGGGCGATTTGTGCCCGGAAGACGCGATGGCCAA
>PLDW01000435.1 GCA_003136315.1 Gemmataceae bacterium
TGCTTGGAATCGAACGTGTGAGGTTGCTGACCGGGGTTTCGAAGACTCAACCCCGGCCACCCTGACGCAAATGGCCTGGCATTTGGCGCAGTGGCGGGATCACGACCGCTCTCAGTCAGGTGTGTTGGATCGGCCCGACATTCGGAGGCTGCCACACTACAATACCGGTCGCAGTCCGGGCCAGAATGGCCCGATCCATCCCGAGGGTTCCACGATGCCTGCGACCGCCCGTTGCCGAGCCCCCCACCTGGCTGTTCTCGCCGGGGCTATCTTCCTCGCCATCACCCCGACCGTTCGCGCGGCCGACCCCGCGCCGGCTAGCACAGCCCTGGGCAAAGTCCCTGCCGATGTCGAATCGTTCGGATCCATGCTCCGCCTCGGGGAAACCGTCGAGACGATTGGCAAGAGCCGAGCCTGGAAGCAACTATGGAATGCTCCGGAAGTGAAAGCCCTCCGGGAAAAAGCCAAGGCCGCATTCGAGGGCGAGAACGAAAAAACTGCTCCCTTCAAGGCATTCTTCGCCGAACCCGCGAATGCCGAAATCCCCGCGCTGGCGCTGGATGCGATCTCGAATGAGATTTTCGTCTCCGTGGGGGCCGGTACAGGGGATCTGCTCTCGCTGGTCCAGGAAATGGCTGGCGGAGCCCGATACGGCCCGGCCTTGCAGAAACTTCTCGGCGAGAACCCCGCAGATCCCACCAAGGCTCGCATCCGAATCCTGCTTCAAGGGCTCACTGAAAAACCCGAGCGAGTCCGGATTCCCGATGTGCTGATCGGGTTCAAGTTGACCGACCCGGCCAAGGTCGCAGCGCAGTTGAGGCGAATTGATCTGGTTCTCACGCTTGCCCTCGCAGACACCCCACTGAAAGGTCGGGCGAAACGGGTCAAGGTCGACGGCGACGACTTCCTGGTTCTTGAGCTGGACGGGTCGCTGGTCCCGTGGGATGACCTGCCAATCGCCATGTATGAAGAGAAGGAGGGGGAGTTTGCGCCGCTGATCAAGCACCTCAAAAAGATGAAACTCACCATCTCAGTCGGGGTCCGGCAGGGGTATCTGTTGATTGGAATCGGCTCGACGACGGCCCAGTTGGCGAAGTTTGGGGGGCCAGGCCCAAAACTCGCTGGGCGACCCGAGTTCAAGCCTCTGGCGGAATTTGCCGGAAAGCCGCTAACCGCCATCGGGTACACGAGCGCGACGCTGCGGCAGGCGGTTGCCACCACCCCCGAAGACGTGCTCGCGTTCAGCGAATTGATCAAGTTGGGGTTGGAACATGCCGACCTCCCCGACAACATCCGTGAGGGCATCGAGAAAGACGCCAACACACTGCTCCAGTCGATTGCCCGGAATCTCCCGAAACCGGGGGCGGCGACATCGTTCAGTTTTCGCACACCCCGCGGGTGGGAAACCTATGCCCACGACTACTCCACCCCGTCCCCCGAACCGTCTCGGCCCCTCACCCTCCTCGATCACGTGGGCGGAGACCCGCTCCTGGCAGCCGTCTGGCGATCCGGCACGACTGTCGACGATTACCGCGGCCTGGTCAAGTGGATCAAGGTGATCGCTGGGCACGTGGAGAAGGTGGCCGCGGTCAAGGCTCCTGGGTCCGAGGAGATTCTCAAAACCGCACGCACGGAAATCTACCCGATCTTGAACGAGTTGAGTGATGTCACCGAGCGACTCTGGCTCCCGGCTCTGGCGGACGGTCAGGAAGGCTTCGTGTTGGATGCGAAGTGGACCAGTCGGCAGTGGCACGTCGCCGCTCCGAAAACCGATCGGTCCCTCCCACTCCCAGAACTGGGGATCGTCGTTGGGGTGAGCGACCGGGCGAAACTGGAGAAGTCGCTCGAAAGTTACCGGACGGTGGCGAACAAGTTGCTGGCCAAGGCACGAGAACTGGCCCCACCGGACACCATCCCGGAGTTCGAGATCCCCAAGCCAAAGGTCGAGACCAAGGACGGACGAACATTCGCCTACTACCCGATTCCACAGGAGTTGGGGCTGGACAAACAGGTCCAGCCAACCGGTGGGCTGTCGGATACCGTCGCGGTGCTGACCCTGTCCCGCGCTCACGCGGATCGATTGCTGACCAAGACCCCATTTCGGGGCGAGCTGGCTCCGTTCGCCAGCCGGAGCCGGTCAGCCGACTCGGCATTCTACCTGAACTGGGCGGGGATCGTGGACGCGGCTGCCCCGTGGGTCGACTATGCGATCCGGACAAAAGCTCCAGAGGACGACCGCGAACACGCCGAGCAGATCGCGAAAAAAGTGATCGCTGCACTGAAACTGTTCCGCGGATACGGTTCGGTGACCTATCGCGAGGGAGGGGCCACGGTCACCCACAGCGAAGCCGTGTTCCAGGACATCCCGGCTGGGGGGAAGTAAGGCAGGCGGCGGGAGAAAATCGACGAGCGGGATCGGGTGCCACGGGCCGCTAGTCCGCCCGTGCGACGCCTTCACGGGCGGACTAGCCGCCCGTGGCACCCACAAGCGTGGGAGGTCATTTCCTGCTGTCTCCCTAATCTCCTCGGTTTTCGGTTTTCTCTCTGTGCTCTCTGTGACTCTGTGGTTAACAATGCTTTATTAAATACATGAATTAACCACAGAGTCACAGAGAACACAGAGAAGAGTTTAAGAGAGAAGAAAGAACCAAGAAACGATGCCCGAAGTCGAGGTCAATGGCACACGGCTCTATTATCAGCAAGCCGGCACGGGGCCGGATGTGGTGCTGATCCACGCGGTGACCAGCAACCAGGCGATCTGGATGTTCTCGGGGTTGATGGATGCGCTCGCCACCGAATTCCGGGTCACGTCCTACGACCTCCGCGGGCATGGAAACAGCGACCGACCGCCTACCGGGTACACCTCCGCCGTGATGGCGGAGGATTTGCGGCAACTGCACGCTGCCATCGGGCTCGGGCCGGCGCTGCTCGTCGGGCATAGTTTCGGCGGGGTTAGCGCCATCCACGCAGCCGCCCTCTTCCCGGAGATGGTGGCGGGAGTCGTACTCTCAGATTCGTTCTTCCCCGGATTGCGGCATATCGAGCCAAATTTCGGGCGGATGACCATCTGGACCAACCTTCGGGAAACCTTTGGACGAGTTGGAGTCGACCTCGGAGAGACGGTCGACTTTGCCCGCCTCTTCCGCTCCACCGCGGATCTGCCGCCCGACCGGATGAAAGCCCTGGAAGAGATCTACGGGACGTTCGGCCGGGGCTGGCTGCGACAACTCCCGCCGTTGGCGGAGACCACCTGCGGGGACGATGTGCTCGCCGAGGCCGGGTTGACCGCGGAGGTCATCGCGGGGGTGGTGCCACCGGTGGTTGGCCTTTACGATGAATTCTCCCCGTTCCTCGCGACCTGCCGTTGGCTAGAACAGCACCTACCCCGCTGCACGGCCGAGATCATTCCCGCGGCCAAGCACCTCGCGATGCTCGACAATACCGCGGGGTTCACCGACGCTGTCCGTCGGCACCTCCGGCGTCTTGCCGAGGTTGGACAACCCGAGCCGATGCCGGGTTAAACCGTACCGAAAGGATTCGTCACACCCCACAGATCGTAAGGAGTTGTCCAGAATCCAAACCGTGAACTCGCTGGCACGGGCTTGCAGCCCGTATCGGCCCAGCATGGAACGATGACGGGTGGCCGGGGNNACGCCATCCCCACGCAGCCGGGGTTTCGAAGACTCAACCCCGGCCACACCGCTGGCGTGTTGGCCCAGGATGCCCAGGCCACGGAGAAAATGCCTGGTTTTCTCCTGTTCGTTTGATCGGCGAAAAACACGGTTTTGATCTTGGACGAGTGCTAAGACCTGTGCTTCCGCCATGCGGATGATCGAACCCTGATGTACTTCGTGACCTTCATCACCAAAAACTTGATTCGCCGACCCGTTCGGACGAGCTTGACCGTGCTCGGTCTGGCCGTTGCCGTCGGCGGAGTCGTCGCCCTGATCGGCATCAGCCACAATGTCGAAAGCTCGGTCGAATCCTCATTCGACAAGCGGCGAATCGATCTCATCGTGACCCAGGCCGGGAAGTCGGCCGGGCTCAACAGCGACTTCTCCGAGGATCTCGTCGATCAGGCCCGCCACCTCCCGGGGGTCGCCCTGGTCGCAGAAGCGGTGGTCAGCCTCATGGATGTCACCCGCAAGAGCGGGAATTCCTGGCAGGTCATGCTCCAGGGCTGGGGGCCGGACAATTTCGGGTTCAATGATCTCCACATTCTGGCTGGCCGGCAACTCCAACCCAGCGACCACCGCAAGGTCATGCTCGGCAGTACCCTCGCCCAGAACCTCAATATGGGGGTTGGGGACACGATGGTGTTCGGTCGGCCCGACCCTGACAACCTGGAAAATCAGTATGAGGTGATCGGGGTGTTCAAGAGCTTCGTCGTGTTCGAAGACGGTGGGGCGATCGTGAACCTGGATGACGCACGAAAGCTCACCTCCCAGCACGTCACGGGGTTCTCGGTCCAGGTAAAGAAGAGCCAACCCGACTCGTCCGCCGAAGTCGAGGTCGTCCGCCGGCAGATCGAGGATCTCCGCGACCCGAACGACCCCTCGGTCCGGCTCACGGCCCAGACGCCCGAGACGTACATCAACTCCGTCTCCCAGATCAAGCTCGTCCGGGCGCTGACCTGGGTTGTATCGGCCGTGGGCCTCCTGATCGGAGTGATCGGGATGCTGAACACGATGGTCATGTCTGTGATTGAGCGAACGCAGGAAATCGGCATCCTGCGAGCGGTCGGATGGCCGCCGCGACGGGTGATGTTGATGATCCTTGGGGAGTCAGTCGTTTTGGGTCTGGCGGCTGCGTTCCTCGGGTCGATCGGGGCGGTGACAGCCAGCTATGTGCTGACCCTGTTCCCGCAAGTCAACGGGTTCATTGAGGGCGGGATTGCCCCTGTGGTGATTGCCGAGGGGCTTGGGCTCACCATCCTGATCGGACTGATTGGAGGGGCATACCCTGCTTTCCGCGCTGCCCGCCTTCTTCCGACGGAGGCGCTCCGCCATGATTGACACACCCACCAACTGCTTGCTCCTGGCGGACCAGTTGCACAAACAGTATCCCGATGGGAAAGTCCGCGCTCTCAACGGGGTGACACTCGCCGTGCAGGCAGGCGAGTACGTCGCGATTACTGGTCCGTCCGGGTGCGGGAAATCGACGCTTCTGAATCTTCTTGGTGCGCTCGACCGACCGGATTCCGGAGAAATCTACTTTCGCGGCGAGCCGCTCTCGAAGCGGCGTGATCTGGATCGATTCCGGGCGCGGCAGATCGGCTTCGTATTCCAGTCGTTCTTCCTGCTCCCCACGCTGACAGCCCGGGAGAATGTGCAGATCCCGATGTTTGGGGGGCCGCTTTCGGCCCGCGACCGTGCAAAGAAGGCGGACCAACTCCTCGGACTGGTGGGTATGTCCACGCGGGCCGGACACCGATCGTCGCAGTTATCGGTGGGGGAACGGCAACGGGTAGCACTGGCCCGGGCAGTGGCAAATGACCCCCCGCTCCTCCTGGCGGACGAACCGACCGGCAACCTGGATTCGGAGAACGCTTCGCATGTGCTGGACCTGCTGACCGCGATGCAGCAGGACCGAGGGCTGACGCTGGTGATCGTCACGCACAGCCCGGAAGTCGCTGACCGGGCCGACCGGGTCGTGCGGATGAAGGACGGGCGAGTGGTCGGTGACACAGCCCAGGAGCGTCAATCCACGCCCGATGTGGCGACGACGGGATGAGGGTATGCGTCTGGGTTCTATTATCGCGAAGAGGTTGACTCACAAAGCCCAGGGTCACGCTTCACGCACTGGGTTACAAAACGGGGCCTGGTAACAACAGGCGAACCGGCGA
>PLDW01000048.1 GCA_003136315.1 Gemmataceae bacterium
CCCGTTTATATGTCCAATCGTCTATTCTTAGATGCGACAGCCTCAACGGGTTCCTGTATGAGAGAGACTATGTCGGCTTGCTCCGTTCGCTGTGTGAGGCCGGAGAGGTTTTCAACTCCGAACCTGGAGCGTAAAACGAGAAATGGCCCCCTCTTTCCCTCACTTTTGGCCCCTCCGGGGTTGACAGAAGCCAGGGGTGTCCGCCATCGTTTGAGAGAGAAGAGTGTTAATGCTCGTTGCGGACCTCGGTGGTCGGACTCGACTACCCCACTCCCCCGTACCGGCACGCGGTCGTCGAGGTACTCATGGCAATCCAAAAGATCCCCTACCCGCCGACCCCAACCAACGTCCCGGACGACCTGACCGACTATCCGGCGTCGTACCGGTCCCAGCAAAACTTGCTTCTCGCCGGTCTATTCGTGTTTTTGATGTTTTACTTTGGGTTAATCGCCCTGTGCCTGCTCCTGGGGACATACTTCGTCGTCACGCTGAATGAGCTCCCAGTGGTGAAGATCATCGGGATCGTCTTCTGCACCGTCGCGTTTCTGTTCCTGGTCAAAGGATTCTTCAAGCGCGAGGCAGAAGAGAAGGAACTCCAGATCGAGGTGACCGAGGAGGATCAGCCGGTCCTGTTCAACTTTATCCACCGGCTCTGCGACGAACTCGAAGCCCCGGAGCCGAACCGAGTCTACCTGACTCTCGATGTGAACGCTGCGGTCCGCCCCCGGACGAGCCTGCTCAACCTCTTCATGATTGAACCGAAGAAGGATTTGATCATCGGCATGGGACTGGTCAATGCGTGCAACCTGAGCGAATTCAAGTCGGTTTTGGCTCACGAATTCGGACACTTCAGCCAGTCCGCCCACTCGGGCAGCTACGCCTATGTGGCCAGCAAAATCATCATCGATTTGGTCGTTGGTGAGGACTGGTTTGACAGGATGATTAATTGGTGCAAAAGACAAGACAATATTTTTTCAGTATTCGGGTTGGTCGTTGGTGCGTGTCTCTGGGTCGGGCGGAAGGTGTTGGAGTGGATTCTCAAGGTGATCACCCTCCAACGGCTGGCAGTGATGCGGGAACAGGAGTTCCACGCGGACAAAGTCGCAGTAAAAGCGGCCGGCAGCGATGCGGTGGTGCTCAGCCTGATGCGGCTACGGTTCGGGAACCTGTGCCTGATGCAGGCGATCGAAGATCTCCACAAGGCCGCGGACCACAAACTTTACACACGGGACATCTTCCACCACCAGGAGCGAGCCGAGCCGATTGTCCGTCGGCTCCGGAAGGCCCCGGAGTTGGGACTCCGGCCAGACGCTTCCGACCCAATGGCCGGAAAGACCACACGGGTGTTCGACCCCGAGCAGGAGGAGCTTGAGCACGACGAGATCCCGGAGATGCGGCGGACCCACCCGCCCGCCCACGAGACGGAGGAAAACGCCAAGGAGACGTTCATCCCGGCAGTTGTCGATATCCGCTCCCCGTGGATACTGTTCGCTGACGCTGTGGATCTGAAGGAGCGGCTGAGTTACAAGTTTTACCGAATGAGCATGCGCATTCCACGAGATACTGAACTCGCCGATCCGCAGGAGGTCCAACGGTACATCGACAACGAGCACGCGGACACGACTTACGACCCGAAATACCAGGGCATCTACGACGACCGGGTGCTCGAACCCGGAGAACTGGCCGATCTGAACCAATTGATCCGCGAATCTCCGTGGGGGTCAGACCGGATCGAGAAGGTATTCGAGAAATTGTACGACGGTGCGAGAGGGAAGGCCGAGGAGTACGACGAGTTACGGAAGGAACTCGCCACACTGGACAATACACCAGGCGAGAAAAGCCCCCGGCTGAAGAAGAAAATCAAGAAACTCAACGACGACATCGAGCATGCCTGGGAGTGGTACAAATCGCTTGACCGCCGTGTCTATCTGGTCCACGCCCAGATGGCTGCGACCGTAAACGGGGACTGGCGGGATGAACTGGTGGAGCGATACCGCTTCCAGCTCGAAGTCCAGCGAATGTACCAGGAGGCCCGCTTCCATCAGGGTAAGGCAGATGCGTATGCCAGTTACCTGTTCAACCAAAACCCCGACGACGTCCATCCGGAACTTGTCTCCGAGGTGATGCAGGTTCTCCGGCAAGCGTGGCGAGCGCTCAAAAAGATCATCCAGGATGCCCGCGATGTCAACCTCCCCGCGATGAGGAATTTCGAGGAGGGAGAGCGTCTGGCTGACTTTATCCTGGAAGAGAAACTGGTGGCCGAACCACCTCTGTCGTACATCAAGGGTAAGTGGGTGATCAAACTGCTCAACCAGCTCCAATCCGTCAAATCGCGTTGTTTCCGCTTGCACTTCAAGAGCGTGGGTGGGATCCTCGCCTTTCAGGAGAAGATTGCCCTCGCCTGGCAAGCGTCGCAGGCTCCGGTTGACGCAGTGGTGGTCGAGGATCTGCACCTCGTGGCCTCAACCGGGGTCAAAGCACCAGGCATCCCATACACAAAGCCTGTTACCAGCGCACTTGCCCAGCCAGAACCGTCCAACGCTCCCAGGGTGCTTGCGGGCGGATCGCTCATCGACTCCGAGTTCGTCGATGCTGAGATCGTTGATGCGGAAGTCGTCGATGCCGAGGTTGTCGACGCGGAAGTTGTCGATGCCGAGGTTGTCGAAAGCCCAGGGCTTGACGCGGTCGAAGTGGCGGATACCACGGTGGGCTCGATGCCCATCGCCCAGGCTGACCGCAAGACGGAGAGTCCGGTGGCTGCACATCCGTGGATCGACCCAAGCATTCTCTCGCCCACCGAACCAAAAGCTGGTACCCCACCCGCTCAGTCGTTTCCGATCGCTGGGCCGATGATCGCTCCCACGGTCGCCAACGCTCAGGTCTTCGACACTCTCGAGGTGGTCGAAGCCACTGACGCGGCTACTACGCGAGTCTCGCCTCCGCCGATCCTGGAACACCTGGAGACGAATCCCCCGGTGGTCGAAGATCCTTGGAGTGACCCACGTATTCTCCCGCCCGAGCCACTGTTGGTTTCTCCGCCTTCCACGCAGGTATCCCAGCAGTCGCTACCGAGCCCTGTGCGGGTGGTCGATGTCACGGGCATCGACGCGCATGTCTTCGGTGCTCTGGATGTGGTCGAAGCCGTCCTGATCGCGCCACCCAAGATCCTGGATCGCCTGGAGCCGAGGATTCTGGCAGTCGAAGATCCGTGGAGTGACCCACGCATACTCCCGCCTGATGCGCCGCTCGATCCGACGCCATACGCGCAGGCATTCCAGCAGTCGCTTTCCACTCCTGAACCCGTCTTCGCACTGGAGGTGCTCACATCACCAGGTGCTACGGTTTCCCCAACCCCCCTCTTGGTTTCACCGGCAATTGTTCTGAGCGGCCTGTTCCCGGCGTCCGAACCACCGATCGTGTCCGGTCCAATCCCCAACCCCGAGCCAACCCCGCTCTCCCTGCCCCCCTCTGGTGGTGTTGGCGAGATTGTTCCCCTCATCGATACCACGATGGCTCCGAAGCCGTCGGAGATTGTCCTGCCACCTCTCGATCCCGAGCCTCAACCGACCCAGGAACCGGCTCACACTCCCTCGGCCACACGTTTCGATGACCCGGTGGCAGATCTCTTGTCCCTCGATTCCAAGACCTCCCCACCATCCGGCGGCCAGATCGAACTCGATTTTGAAGCCCCAACCGTGGCTGATGGACAGAACCTCTTCTCACGCGATCTGTTTCGAGCGGCTCTGAACCTGAAGCCGATCAGTGGCCCGTCCGCTCCATCGCCTCTCCCGCAGCCAGATGAGGCCGGATCTTTGTACGATGCCGGAAAGAGCCCATCCACCCCGGCCGCGTCTGTGGGGGATCATTTTTCGCGAGATGTAAGGGGCACTCCACCCGTTCCCACGGTCCAGGATTCTCCCATGCACCGAATGCCGGCGGCCCTTTCACCCACGACCACGACCGATCCCTCCGGTTCTGGAGTCAGTAGCGGTCTGCAAGTCACATCTCCCGCCCAAAACTTCGGCCCGACGAACCCCGTCGGAGTAAGTGTTCCGCTTGCTGCGGGCACCTCAAGAACTCCGGCCGTCAACGAACCCCCCAGCCACCCAATGCCGAACACCCTCACGCCCGCCCCCCCGATTGAACCGCTCGGCCCTGCGAGCAAACCTGAGTTGCCTGTTGCGCCACCGGCCCGGAACCCCGCCAAACACTCCATTACGAAGCCTGCGAAGAACGGTCGCCCGGCGATCAGAATCACGTTCGTCCGGCCGGGCGAGACGTCGCCGCTCGATCCGCCTTCATGACCCGAACCGGTCCGTGAACCCCGCGGGTGTTTCTGCATCTGGCGGTCGCGCCCGATTCGATCTCTCCCAAGGGTGTTCCTCCACACAACCCCCGAGGAGAACGGACGGTGGCGCCGCGCTCCTTGTCCCAAACCCGAGGCCTCCGTTGCCCCATCGTGCGTTACTCCTGCCACTCGTCCTCTGCCTCGTTGCCCTGAACACCCCGGCAGACGAGAAACTCAAGGGGATCGCCTGCCGATCGGTGCATCTCGGTTACACCGCCGGAGAGGGGGTCACGTTCACCAACGAGGTCACTGTCGACAGGTCAGCGGACGGCACCTTTTTCATGGTCTGCGGTTGGGGTAAGGGGTATTTCGGTCTCCAGGAACTGGCGAACGGGAAAAAATTGCTCCTGTTCTCGGTCTGGGAACCGGCGGCTGGAGACAACCCGAAGGCCATACCCGAGGAGAAGCGGGTGAAACTGATCCACAAGGATGAATCCGTCCGTGTCGGGCGATTCATGAACGAGGGAACCGGTGGACAATCGTTCTTCGACTATGACTGGAAGACTGGGCAGACGTACCGGTTCCTGGTCACTGCCCGGCCTGACGGCACCGAGCGGACCGCGTATGCCGGGTATTTCTACCTCCCCGAGAAGAAGGAGTGGAGGCATCTGATCACGTTCTCAACACTCACGAGGGGAGAACTCTTGCGGGGGTATTACTCGTTCATCGAGGATTTCCGGCGCAACAAGGTGTCGACAACAAAGGTGAGGAAGGCCAGTTTTGGGAACGGGTGGGTCAAGCTCGCGAAGGGAGACTGGAAATCACTGGATAAGGCCCGTTTCACAGCGGATGCGAACCCGGTCCTGAACATCGACGCCGGCGCTATCGGAGCGAGATTCTTCCTCGCCACCGGTGGGGACACGGAGAGCAAAACGAAATTGCGTGACTCCATCACCCGTGAAAAGGGCGACCCGAAACCCCCGACAGACCTCCCGAGCACCGTCAGCGAAGAGTGATTTCTGCCTTTGCCCTGATACATGAACCCGCAGAGGCGGTCTCATTCCAGGAGTAAGCATCGGTCTAACGGGAGGGCGAGGCTTCTGCCGAGCGTGAGGGTGGTGCGGCTCGGCAGGAGCCTCGCCCTCCCATTTGCATGTCTAAACGTCTTTCCATACTTGCGCCAGCCTCAACGGGTTCCTGTATCATGTCAAAGCAAAGGAGAAGGACTTCACTCACTTCCCATCCGCAATCTCCTTCGTGACCTTGCTCATATCCGGGCGTTTCAGGTGGTGGCCTGTCGCCTCCTGATAGGCCATCGCGACAGCGAGTAGTTCACTCTCGCCCCACAAGCGACCTGTGAATGTGATTGCGAACGGCGTTTCGATGGCTTTTCCTTTCCGTAGCCCATTGGGCATCACGACCGTCGGGTGGCCGGTCAGGTTCGTGATGAGCAGGTCATTCCCACCGACGTACAAATCCACCCCCTCCATCACTTTTGCCATCTCTTGCATCAGAAGGGTCCGCACCCGCTGCGCCCGGAGGTACTCCACCGCCGGCACGAATCGACCCCGGCGGAAGGTGTCTGGCCACGTCCCGATCCCCTCGCTCACCCCTTCGCGTGTGATGTCGTCGAACGCTGCCGAGGCCTCTACAGTTAGGATCACTTGCAGAGCGCCGAGCGGGAGCTTGTTCGGCAGAGTGATCGGCACGAGTGTTACCCCGAGTTCCTTGAGCACCTTCAACTCCGCCCGTTCGTCGAGGCCGGCCTTTCCCTCCACATAGCCGACCCGCAGATCCTTCAGCGACTTCCGAAGCGGCCACTCGAAGGGGTGGTCTGTCGCAGCCAGATCCTTCCCATCGGCTCCGTGGATCGCCTGGAACACGAGTGCGCAGTCCTGGACGCTCCGGGCGATGGGGCCGAGCTTATCCATGCTCCACGACAGGGCCATGCAACCGTGCCGACTCACCCGGCCGAATGTTGGCCGCAGGCCGGTCACCCCGCAGCGGGTACACGGGGAAACGATGCTCCCGAGGGTCTCGCTCCCGATCCCGAAACCAATCAGCCCGGCCGAGACGCTCGCTGCGGTTCCGGCCGATGAGCCGCTCGATCCCTGTTTCACGTTCCACGGGTTGCGGGTCATCCCTCCGAACCACCCGTCGCCCATCGCGAGTGCCCCGAGTGTCACTTTCGCTGCGAGCACTGCTCCAGACGCATCCAGCCGGGCGGCGACGGTCGCTTTCTCCTCGATCATCTGGTCCTTGTAATGCCCGGCCCCCCAGGTCGTCTTGTATCCTGGATATCCAATCAGATCCTTGGCGACCCAGGGAATCCCGTGTAGCGGCCCGCGGTACTTTCCGGCAGCAATCTCCTTGTCTGCCTCCGCCGCCTGTTTCAGCGCGAGTTCATCAGTGAAGGTGACGACGCACTTGAGAGCGGGGTCGTATTGTTTCAGGCGAGCCAGATACAGGTTGGTGAGTTCGGTCGAAGTGACTTTCTTTGACCGCAGGAGTTGGGCAAGGGAGTGGAGCGGGAGAAAAGCGAGGTCTTCCTCGGTGCCGGGTTTATCCACATTCTTGCCCGCAGGGCCGGCCAGCGCGCCTGGAAGCGGTTGTGGGACGGCCTTCGCGAGAGCTGGGGCAGGAGCAGCAGGGAGGAAGTGAATGGCAGGCGGGATGTTGTTCCCAACTTCGACTTTGTGGAGCGCAGCGAAGTCGGCGAGTACGCGGGTCATCGCCCTGGCCAACTGTTTTCGCTGGTCTTCGGTGAGTTCGACACCAGCCACCCACTCGGCGTTCTTGATCATTTCGGGGGTGACGGCCACGGGGTCCGCGGCGGCATCGGCCTCCGCCGCGACGGCACGATGGAACGTGGAACTTCCGATCCCAAGTGCCGCGGCAGCGGCGAACAGGTCACGGCGGGTGGGTCTGGTCGAGCGCACAGGTCGTCCTTTCCGGTTGATAGGCGAGGAGAGGCCCAGGGGTAGTCACTGTTGTTGTCGCTCGGTGACCACTCGTCAAGCAAAGGGACTCAGCAAGCCGAATAAAACACGGCCAATCATTCCGTGGAATGTCGGAATGCTCCCAACCCAACTTGGGGATTCCCATGATCTACCCATCATGCCGAGGAGTTGCTGCGATGGCCGGAAACGGGTCCAGGAGCCGGCGATAGGTCGCGCAACGAGGAGTCCGTAAAACAAGTCGATGCGACTCGGCCGGCAGGATCGATCACCGACCATGTCTCCTTTCCCTCGAATGGGTGTTCCATGCGGCGATGGGTGTACATCAGCTTCTTCGGGTTGCTCCTGCTCGCGGTGGTGGGAATCGTCCTCACATTACTGGCGAAAGCTCGGGGCGACTCGAACGCGGTGGTGTGTACGAACAACCTCCGCGAGATTACCCTGTTCGCAGCCCACCACGCTGCCCCGAAGCCGGGTCGGGACGGTATCCCCCTGATGCACCAGATCCCAGCCGGAACCATCATCCTCTCCGATGAACCGCCTGAGAACAGGCTGAGCTGGCTCGTCCCCACGCTGCCAGGGCTTGATCAGAAGCGGCAGAACATGGAACCCATCCTAGCTGCGATCGACAAGACCCGACCGTGGAGTGCCGAGCGGAACCGACAGGCTGCGAAGATCAAGCTCCGTGTTGTCCTCTGCCCCGGTGCCCCGCCGGACATCGGTTCCGACGCTCCGGCACCCACCCAGTATGTCGGGATCGCGGGACTCGGGGCCGACGCTGCGACACTCACCCTGGATCCACTCACAGGAGTTGCCCCACCGCGGGCCGGGTGCTTCCGTTACGACGCCCCAACCCCGTTCGAGGCCATTACGGATGGCTTGAGTCAGACGATTCTTCTGGGCGAGCGGTCGAGCGACCTGGGGCCGTGGCTCCAGGGGGGGCCATCGACCGTCCGGGGGATCGATGATGCGCCCGGTGCCCGGCTCCTGGTTGGTCCCGGTGGGCAGTTCGGTGGCTGCCACCTGCAAAAAGCGAACTGGGCGTTCGCCGACGGATCGGTCCGATTTTTGACCGAGCAAATCGACCCGAAAATTCTCTATGGGCTCGCGACAATCGCGGGGAAGGACCAGGATCCGATCCCGGGGGAATGAGTTGCCCACTCGCACCAGGTCGCACAGTTCTTGCCGGAGTGAAATTCATGCGGCATAGTTAACTGGACTCCCTGCGCACTGAGGTCCGGTCATGCGTCAGATCGCGGCGGTACTGATTCTGCTGGCCCTGTTCATCACGCTGGTTGGCAGCCGGTTCGAGCCATCTGACGGGGACCGGCTCGCAGCGATCAGTCGGATGACGTTTGCGAAGGTACGCGATGCGCTCCCTTCGGCGACCAAGATGGCAGGGCCAGTGAACGCCTTGCGGCGAGAACTCCCCGAGCGACTCGAAGACCGTGTGAAGGCACGGCTCGACACCGACAAGCGACTGACCGGGCTGGAGTTCACCATCACCGCCGACGGAGCAACGATCAAACTCCAGGGCGTGGTCCCCGACGCATCGGCCCGCAAGCGTGCGGTTGCGATCGCCGAGAACACCGTCGGAGTCGAGACGGTGGTCGATGAGTTGGCGGTACCAGAATAACGTTTAACGTTTAGAACACTGGGTGATCAATTGAAATACGATTGGTTAGCCAGGCATGGTATCGAGTTCATCTGTCGGTTTTCACCCTGAAAGGGTGAGATCTCTCAGCCCAGGGCAACGCCCTGGGTTCATGATGCTGGGCGATCAATTGAAATACGATTGGTTAGCCAGGCATGGTATCGAGTTCATCTGTCGGTTTTCACCCTGAAAGGGTGAGATCTCTCAGGGTTCATGATGCTGGGTGATCAATTGAGATACGATTGGTTAGTCCGACATGGTATCGAGTTCATCTGTTCGATTTCACCCTGAAAGGGTGAAATCTCTCAGCCCAGGGCAACGCCCTGGGTTCATGATGCCTACGGCGTTGCATACACCAAGAGCAACGCGATAGATTCCGGACCTATCACCGTCCGATCGTCACGCCTTCTCCCCCGAGCGATCAGGGTGTGGCGAGAATGTCGTCCCAGTTGGCGGCGTCGAAGATCCGCTCGGCCATCCGCTCCAGTGGGCCTGGTCGCCCACCCCGGATCGCGGCCTCGGCCGTCGCCGGGACTGCCCCGAAACGCTTCCGACTTGAGGAGGATGAGCACCCGCCAGAGTTCCTCCACGGTCCTCTGGGCCACACCCTATTCCACTCCCTTGTTGAGAACCCTCAGGTTGTGACGATGGGTTCCCATCTCCCGCGTTCCCACGCTCTGCGTGGTGCATGGCACAGATAGGAGCGGAAACGAGAGGACAGGAGGGGGAGGTCGGAGTGTTTGCAGGGCAACAACTCAGTCCTATCCTGTCCGCTCCTGTCCCATCCTGTCCTGACGTTTGAATGACCCTATGGGGATTCGAACCCCAGTCTTAGCCTTGAGAGGGCTACGTCCTAGGCCTCTAGACGATAGGGCCGCTTCTCGATGTAGCGATAACCTAGCCTTCCCCCAGGTAGGCGTCAAGGGACACACCGGATGGAAGTCCCTCCCCAACTGCGTTCTCGGGCGACGAAAGCGTTCCACCTGAGTTCTTTCTTTGCTATGCTCGAATGGGGCACTCCGGTGGCAACGGCTCGGGGAGGTGGGCTATGGGTATTCACGACCGGGACTACTACCGGGAGAGTTCACGCGGCATGTTCGACTCCTGGGGCCGCCAGGGAGTGACTGTTTGGTTGATCGTCGTTTGCTGTGGGCTCTTCTTGGCCGATCTGGTCACCCAGGATGTGAACCCGCCTGAGGCGAGACTGAGGCACCTGGCCCAATACTCTTATCAAGGGGTGGTCGGCGGCGAAGTGTGGCGATTGCTGACACCGATCTTCCTGAATTTCGGTCTGCTCTCGCTGGCTTTTAATATGTGGACAATCTACTGGGCCGGGTCACGGCTAGAAGACCGGTACGGGGGTCGGGAGTTCTTATTCTTCTTTCTCGCGGCCGGGCTGTTCGCGTATACCAGTTACTTTTTGACACAGCTCGTGGGGCTACTACCTCCGAATTCTCGATTTGGCCCTGGCCCCGCGATCATCGCCACTTTGGTGTTGTTCGCTTGCCACTACCCTCGGGAGCAGATCCTTCTGATGATGGTTATCCCGATTCCCGTCTGGCTCCTGGTTGTGCTCTACGTTGCGTTCGACGTCTACGCCTCCCGTGTGCCGGAAACTCCGATCGCTTTCTCGGCTTACCTGGGCGGTGCCCTGTTTGGATTGCTATACTATCAAGTAGGGTGGCGGATCGATGCGGTAATCCCAACCTTCCGATCCCGTTCCCACGCGCGTGCGGCCCCAAGACTTCGAGTTGTAACTCCTGAACCGGACGAATCACCCGAAGTGGTGGCTGAATCGCCTCCTCCGAGTCCCCCAGCCGACGCCCAAATCGAGGCCCGCGTCGACCGAGTGCTGGAGAAAGTCTCCAAGTATGGCCAGGAGAGCCTCACTTCCGAGGAGCGCGAGATCCTTTTCCGGGCGAGTGAGCTGTACAAGAAGCGACGGAAGTAAAGTCATGCCCCTATACGAGTACCGCTGCCAGAAGTGCGAACACACCTTCGAGATCCTCGCGTCCGGCCAACTCGGCGAGGAATCCCCATGCCCTCAGTGCGGGGCAACTGCCACGGACCGGCTCATCGGCCTCCCCGCCCGGAGTCGGGCCACTGACTCCGTCACGGCCACAAATTGTCGCGGAAATGGACCTCCCTGTGGGGCGCTTGGGTGTGGTCGGCGGCGTTAGTATCACCACAGTTTCATGAAAAATCAGTTCAAATCTGGCTGTAACTCTTGTCGTATCAAGACGTTTGCATACTCTAGATGAATGTCCCAGCTTTGTGGTTCAGGCGCCTTCCCAGCGTTCCTCTGGAAATAAACAATAATTAAGCGGACTTACCTTGCATCCCGCAATTGCGTAGGTAAGATGATTAAATAACCCTGCGGCCACCTGCTATATCGCCGTGGGGAAGTTGCGGACGAGTTGCGCCCCCGTCCAGACCAGAAGGAATTGTCGCACAAGCGCGACTACCTTCTCCCACTCCTTTTTTTGTCAGGAACGATCCTATGACTGACCCGAAACAGGCCAAGACGTGCGCCGAGTTGCTCCAGGCGATTGCGGAGCCGAACCGCATCCGCATTATCGAGTGCCTACGGTCTGGCTCGAAGAACGTTACCGAACTCGCCAAGTTGCTCAACGTCGAGATCGTCAACGTCTCCCATCACCTCGGTGTGCTTCGTCAAGCTGGACTGGTTCAAGACGAGAAGCACGGTCGCTTTGTGGTTTACTCCCTGCACCCGAAGATCTTCAATAACGAAAACGCCAAGGCGACCTACCTCGACCTCGGCTGGTGTCGGATCGAGATCCCGCACAACTGATTGGTGGGATCACGGCGAGGGTGACAGTTTCGAGTTCAAAGTAAAAAGTTGACATCAGAGTCTTGAAACTAGCTCTGAACCATATCACTTGTATTCCGCTTGACATACGGCTCTCGATAACTGAAACTCACGCCAAGATCCATTCTCAACCGCCTATCTTGATCGTCCGGGGGCTGTCACCCCGTACCATCAAGGTGGGCGGTTTGGATTTTCGCCCCCCCCCACCCTCCATAGAGTCCTGCCGGGAACACCTCAACACGCAACTGTCGCTGGATCACTTCCACCCGCAACTCCTCAATCTTGTCTTCGGGGATACAGAAGAATTCGCCGTCTGCATGGACGCAAAGCGGATGATCTGCTCGGACCTCGATCCGTTGGGCCTGTCCAAGGCGGATGAGTGGGTGGTTCTGGGGGAGCCGGCCCCGCGCCATCGCTGGTAAATACCGGATAAGATGCCAGCGACGGAGCTTCCTGGCGTGCATAAAGTCGAAGCGACCATCCGTCAAACTGGCCGCGGGGGTGAGAGGGAACCCTCCCTCCCGTTGTCCGAGGTTGATCGTCAGGGCCAGAGTTGGGCCATCGTACTCGGTTTCATCGAAGCGGATTCGCATCCGCGGGGTTGCGAAGTGCCTGCCCATCGCCTGGAGGAACGCCAGCGCGTAGAGCGGCATCCCTCGAAGCCACCGGATCTTGCGCGACTCCACCGTCACCATCCCGTTAAACCCGACCCCCAGCGCGTTCACAAAGTACAGTTCACGCCCACCGCCGCTCACACGCCCCACATCGACCTCCAGGACTTCGGTCGGGAGCTGTTCGCTTCGCCGCGCCCACCACTCAATCATGCCCAATGTGAATGCGTAATCGTTCGCGGAGCCGAGCGGCCAGGCGCAGAACACGGTTTCCCTGCGACCACTCCCGAGGATGCCGTTGGCGACCTCGTGGACAGTCCCGTCTCCGCCAGCGGCCACGATCCGGGTAAACCCTTGCTCGGCGGCCTCTCGTGCCAGGTGGACCGCCTCACCAGCACGGCTGGTAGGTCGAAAGGCAACGTCCACTCCAGCCGCATCGCGGTAGTGTTGGATGAGCTTTTCTGCCCTCCCGCGACCGGCGGCTGGATTGTAGATCACACATGTGGTAGCAGTCATTCGGGATCTCAGGGGTGCAGCGGTGATTCAGCTTCGACCCATGACTGAAGAAGACATACCCGCAGCCTTACAGCTCTGGCAAGGGTTAGCCGGGATTGGCCTACGGGATGCCGACACCCCGTCGGCTCTTGCTAGCTACCTCCGTCGGAACCCAGGAACCAGTTTCATTGCCATTTCCGCCAGGGGTGAAGTGGTCGGAGTGAGCCTGGCCGGTCACGACGGTCGGCGAGGATATCTCCACCACGTTGCGGTGGCGGTGGCGCACCAGATGCAGGGCATCGGGCGTCGGCTCGTGGAGGCCTGCCTGGCCGCGCTAAAGATGGGGGGGATCGAGAAAGTCCACCTTTGGGTGAAAGCCGAGAATGAGATCGGCAAAGGGTTTTGGAGCCATCTCGGCTGGAGCGAACGCACGGACATCGTCCTCATGTCGATCATCACGGGGGAAAACCCCAACGCTTGAAGGGTGGCTCGTGGCTGGTGGAGAAGGATGATGGAATGGGGCGTCGAGGAGTTCGCCTTCTCTCATACAGGAACCCGCAGAGGCTGTCACATTCCAGGAGCAAGCATCGGTCTAACGGAAGGGCGAGGCTCCTGCCGAGCGTGAGTGGTACGGCTCGGCAGGAGCCTCGCCTCCTGCCGAGCGTACTACCTTCACGCTCGGCAGGAGCTATGCCCTCCTGTTACACCAATGCTTGCTCCTGAACTGAGAAGGCCCCACCGAAACTGTGACTGAGCGCAGGGGCGAAGCCCTGGGGCTCCTCTCATGACCAGCCAACACCACCCTTTTGCCAGCTTCCAAAAGGCGGATTCCAGGCGGGTGCCGCCTGCTGCGCCGATCAGTCGCTTTGAATCAATGCCGCCGAGAAATCTGTCGATAACGATTTTACCATCCGCCTGGGTCGCCGGACACGGACCGGACCCGGACGCCGGATCGAGGGATGTGGCATGGATGTCAGAAGCACCCGGGGTTGGCGCGTGCGACGACTCGCTACCGCGGTGGTCGTATGGGGTGGAGTTGGGGTTGTGGGTGCGGAGGAGCCGGGAACGTTCCCGCTGACTCCCTCCACCTCTCCCCCCCCTTTGGAGATCTATTACGGCACAAAGAAGGTGAGCCCGGTTCCGCAGCCGATCATCCCTCACCAGCCCGTCATTCCTCCTCAGCCCGCTCCCCTGGAACTGGTTGCTCCGGCCACGGCCAAGGAGGGACCGAGCTACCACGAGCCGGCTCGGCCGGGTGTCGCCCTCGTCGAGACGCTTCACGCCGTCCGTGATGGGACTGCCTCCGTGTCGGCTGCGGCTGTGAACCTGCTGGGCAAGATCGGGACACGGGTGCTGATGCCACCCGAGCCACAGCACATCGTCCTCGCGTCCTACGCCGCACCAGTGCCCTACCCAGCCCCTGGCCCCAACAGCGTCCCGACGCCTGCGCCCTCCACCCCCACTCTCCCGGCACCCACGGTTGCCCCGCCTACTGCCACGACCCAACCGACGGTGGTGGTCATCCGGGAACCTGCTGCCGAGCCACGACCTTCCGAACCTGCTCGCGGGCTGTCCGTTGGGGTCGACTCACTTGTTGCGATCGGTCTCGGCGCTCTCGGGTTGGTGTTCGGCCTGGTGTCGTGGGTCCGTGGCGGTCGACGCGAGTTGCCGGTTGCCATCCCAACCCCACCCGCTCCTGTAGCCCCACCCGCGCCACCCGACACCGGGGTGAAGTTGCTCGGGATGTACCATGCCGGGCCGCTCCCTGATACAGCCGAGAAGTTCGATCTCGGGCCAACGTACCACGAGGAGTTGCAGCAGAAGAAGCAGATCGAAGTCGCGAACAACCAGGCCGCGGTCGAATTCATCCTCTCCCAGAACCTGGCACTGCTCGCTGCGATCGACTCGGCACCGGCCGTGGACCCAGCTGGGCTCACCGTCCCGAATGACGACCCAGCCGCGGTTTCTGGGGCCATTGTTGCAGTCGAAGAACTGCCCTCCGCATGACCCCGTTCCTCGTCCAGTCAGACCAGGAGTTCGAGCAATGTCGCAGATGAATCCGGTGTATGTCGGAATGGATCTCGGGACGTTCAAGACGTCCGTCGCCAGCTCGACGGGATATCGGGATGTGATGCCGACCGCCGTCGGCTGGCCGAAGGATCACATTGCCCGAACGATGCTGGGGCGGGATGTCGTCTTCGGGAAAGATCTGACCGAGCACCGCCTCGCCCTGGATGTGGTCCGACCGTTCGAGAAGGGGGCACTCAAGTACGTCGAGGCGGCTGCTGCCGGGATGACCGAGAAGCAGGTCGAGAAACACATGCTGGCGACCCGACTGGTGATCGAATACGCGGTCACCGCTGTCCAGCCGGAGAAGGGCCGGCCGGTGTACGGAGTCATTGGCGTTCCGTCGCGAGCCAGCCTCAAGAACAAGAAATTCATTATGGATGCGGCGGCGGGGGTGTTCGATGCTGTGGCGATCGTCTCCGAGCCTTTCACGATCGCCTACGGGATGAACCGCCTGTCCGACGCCCTGGTGATCGACATCGGAGCTGGCACGATCGACATCTGCCCCATCTACGGAGTTTACCCCTCAGACGAGGAGCAGGTGACGATCCCACTTGGTGGAGACGCGATCGACGAGGAGTTCGAGGCCAGGCTGGCGAAGAAATTCCCCGGAGCCCAGGTGTCCCGGAACATGGTCCGGGAATTGAAGGAACGGCACGGGTTCGTGAATGACATGGCCGACGCCGCGGTCGTGAGCCTGACGGTCAACGGAAAGCCGACTCAGATGGACGTGACGGAACCGCTCAAGGCGGCCTGCCTGTCGATCGTCGGGCCGATCGTGGACGCTGTCCGCGGAATGGTCGGGCGTTTCGACCCGGAGTTTCAGCAACGGCTCCGAAACAACATCATCCTGGGCGGCGGGGGGAGCCAACTCAAGGGGCTCGACCGGGTCATCGAGAACTCGCTGAAGGAGTACGGCGGGGCGAAAGTGACCCGAGTTCCGGACGCCACGTACGCCGGGGCGGTCGGGGCTCTCAAGCTGGCAATGGGGATGCCGAGCCACGGGTGGACGTCCCTCAAATCCCAGGTTGGGGACAAGGCCAAGAAGGCCGTGGCCGCAACTGCGGCCTGATCGACGGGGGCAGACCCGGGAACCAGAAAGGTAACAATCATGGTTGAGCAGAGACGCTGCCCGGGCAGGTGGGGGTGGGCCACCCGATGGGTCGCAGCCGGGTTGGTCGGAGGCAGTGTCGTGGCCCTGGCGGGAGCCGACGAACCCAGGCCACTGAAGGCTGTCTTGATCCAGCCACCCGACGGAGGACCACCCGTGGTGCAGTACATCCGCGTCGGCTCTGCGCCCACCCCGCAGGCACCCGCTGTCACTCCGACGGCGCCGAACGCGGGAACCCCGCAGGCACAGTCCTCAGGTACTCCACTCGCACCGAGCGATGGGACTCCGAAAGGTCCGCTCACGGTCACTCCAGTGGCACCAACCGCGGTCGCCCCCCAGGCACCAGCCGTCAGTTCTCCACAACTGCCGGTTTCAGTTGGTCCGCAGACACCAGCGACTGTGACCCCACAGACCCCGGTGACTGTCGCTCCGCAGGTGCCCGGCGCGGTTGCTTCACCGTCGCCGGTCTCAGTCGATCCACCAGCGCCGGCACCGGTGGGGCCGAATCCGAGTCCGGTCCTGGTATCGCGACCGGTCACCTCGGCCCAGGTTCCACCAGTTCCGGAGCCGAGTCGGTTCCCGGATCTGATTCCGCCGCCGCCCGCTTCTGGGCCGCTTGCCGCGATGCTTGCTCCGCCTGCCTCTTCGGGCGAGTCCCCGGCCGGGACATGTGCGACGTGCGGACAGGGTGGGAAACATGGTGGGGGGAGTCACTTCCCGTGTGCCAAAACTCCTGCTGTGGTCGCGCCGCCCCTGGGGTCGAGCATCTACGCGGTGATCGACATGCAGCGGGCCAACGCGATGGCCGAGTACTTTGTGGTCTATCGCGAAGACTGGCTGGATTCGACAACCACTCTGAATCCGAGCGGAGCCCGACACCTCGGCGGGATCATTCGCCGACTGGGTATTGTTGCAGCTCCAGTCCGGATTGAACCGACCGGTGATCCTGGGCTGGACGAGAAGCGACGGGCTGCGTTGGCGGAACAGTTGGTCCAGTCTGGAGTGTCGACGGTTGAGGCGACCAGCCGGGTGGTGATCGGCGGAACGCGGGCCGAAGGGCTCCGGTATCACAACATCGAACTCCTGTACAGCCGCAGCCCCGACGGTTTCGGCGGCTTCGGCGCTGGCGGCGGGGCCGGCGGAGGCGGTGGGGCCGGTGGTGGTGGTGGATTCGGCGGCGGGGGTCTCGGTGGTGGGTTGGGCGGTGGCTTCCGTTGAACTGTGAATGCGCAGTCGAGCGGTGCGAGGCGGTGAGAACCCTGTGGCCNNGGCCACAGGGTTCTCACCGCCTCACCTCATTTCTCGTACCCAAATGTCATCTCATATCGATTCCTCTCATCGATCACAATTGAGGCTACCTCGATTGTCACGTCTCGTGCTACATGGGCAGGTGCGAAGTTTCCGTCCCTCCCTGAAGCAACCTCGCAGGCTCGACACATGAGAGTGCCTGGAAACCAGGGGATTGAACGGAGAGAGAAGTTGTCGCATCCAGCGAGAAATAGGAAAATTCGCTTCTCACAGTATGATCCTGAATCTGGCCATCAATAAAATCTCACGATTGTAATTTTAAACTGTCTGGTCATTTTCTTGCTCACATTTCATCTCTCGCGGGGTATCGGCTGGAGTGAAGATTCCGTTGGATCTGGAAGCGCAAACAAGCGAGCAATTTTTGAGACTGCACTTCGATAACCGGTGCAGACGGGCGGATGCACCGCCCTCACACCGAGCTGGGTTCGCGGGTGATTTCCTGCGGCCAGGCGAGCGGCTCTGCGGGTGTCTCTCCCGCCAGAACCCTACGTCCGGCTGTTGATCGACGCCCCATCGAACCAGCCAAATCACGCAACATGCGAGAGGTCCATCATGGGTCTGGCAAACGTGCTGGCCGCGCTCAAGGTGCGCGCTGGGCAGGTAGCGATGAAGCTCTGGCAAGACGACACAGGGGCCATCATCTCGACGGAGTACGTGCTCATCGGGGGGGTGCTGGTGAGCGGAATCATCCCGGGGCTCGTCACCGCCCGTAACGCCATCAATCAGGCGTACACCAACATGGGGAACACGATCGTGGGAGCGGTTCCGGCCCCCACGTACAGCGGCTTCGCGGTGGGCGGTGCGAACGGACCGATCGCAGCAGTCAACGGCGTGGCCGTCGCACCGGTGTCGACCGCGAATGCCTATCAGGTCTCCTACTTGCCTCCCGTGTCTCAGGTCTCCTACATGGCTCCCTCCCCGTGAGCAACGGGTTCACTGATACAGGATCCCACTGAGGCCGTTGCTCCACACAAAGACGATTGGACGTATAAATGGGATGGCGATGCTCATGCCGAGCTGGACCAGCCTCACGCTCGGCAGGAGCCTCGCCCTCCCGTTAGACCGATGCTTGCTCCGGGAATGTGACAGTTTCACTGGATTCCTGGCCTGATGCAAGAACCCGTCTACTTTCCGCGGTTGTTCCGCTCCAACTCCCGGAGGAAATCGAGGGCCTCGTCCACGGTGCCGACGGTCGCCCCCGACACCCGCCCGCGGTCGTCGAGTTCGCGCAGCAGGAGCAGGTCTTCGAAATCGTCGGACGCCTCCAGTTTCACCCGCTGGCGGTGACCGAGGGTGCCCGCCTTGTATTCCTGCGCGAGCATGTGGTTCTCGATCAACCACGCCGTCCGCGGCGTGATCAGCCCATCCAGCGCCTGGAGCCCCGCGGCCACGTGGTCATAGGGGTCGAGTCCCTTGCCCACATCGTGCAGAAGGGCCGCGATCAAGAACTCCTCGTCCCAGGGCCGCTCGTCGCGGGCCAGTTCAAAGACCTGGAGGAGGTGGTAGAGCACATCCCCTTCCGGGTGCCATTTCGGATTCTGTTTCACCGTCTCCAGGGGGAGCAAGAGCAGGCGGAAGAGTTGGTACGGATCGACCGCCTCTTCCTGTTCGGCGATCGCATCCTCGATCTGCACTTCCGGATGTTCGCGGGCGATCAACTCTTCGAGTTCCCGGGTGCTGGCCCGCTCGATCGCCTTCCCGGTGATTGAACTCTTGAAGACGTAATGGGCCTTGTCTTCGGCGTAGACGGTCAGCTCGAAGTTGAACGAGTCGAAGACATGAATGTGAGTGAAGACGCGGGCCGCGCCGTGCTTTTCGATGTGCTTGCGTTCGACATCGTACTGAAGCCCTTCCTCGTCAAGGAGCGAGGTGATGGGCTCGATGTGGTCACTGAACAGGTGCAGGTCGATGTCGGAGCCCTTGCGGACGTGCCCGGTCATGACGCTCCCGATCAGCCGGGGGCGGAACCGGCACAAAAGCCGCATGAGCCGCAGTGCGTGGAGCCGCATGTCCTTGAGGTTGACGGTCCGCTGCTCGCCCTCCTGGGTGCGAGCGAAGACCTGGATCAGGTCGCGGATTTCGGCGTTGCTGGGGAGATCGGTTGGCTTCACGGACCCGCGGCAGACCCGCTGGGCGGCCTTGCGTTTGGCGGTGAAGTATTCCGATTCGATCCGGTCGTACATGAGCCGGGCGGCCTCGAACGCGATCGCCCGGCGGAGCTTGGCATCGGCCATTGGGATGGGTGCGGCGGTTTGTTTGGCGAGCCTATCCTGTGCCGCCGCGAGGCTCATGCAAGATTATACTCCCTCCGGGCCAATCGTGGAACAGGGTCACGGAAGAATCCTCGGGTCAATCCTCAATCACGGGATTTTCTCGAATGAATTCATCGAGCATTGGAATGATTAGATCACGCAGACTTTCACTAGTTTCCGCTTTGACGCGAACTGTCCGACTGTTTCGCTCGATCCGGCCGGTATGGGCCAGATCGGGGATCATCCTGGTGAATCGGCTTTCGGTCGATCCGGGGATGTCTTTCGCGGAAGCGTCAACAGCCTCGGCAAAGAATGGGCGAAAATCCCGGAGACGCTTTTCGACCTCCTTCGCCGCGTTTGGATTCTCGGTTGCAAAAGCCATCCGAATGGAAGTGGTTTTACCGGCCCACAAACCGAACACAGCGGACTTGGTCCGCCGGGCGATCTGGAAGGTCAGTTTCGCCTCTTCGACATCCCCGCCCGGTAGTTTGTCGACCAGCCCGCGATTCGGAACTGTGATCGCAACTGCCAGGGAGGACCGCTCCACATCATCCCAGCCAACAGGCACCGGAACCTTCTCGCGAGCCTGAACTCGATCGATCAGCTTCCGGATCGAATCTTCAGGCCCCATGACAAGTGTCCGATCGTCTGGAATGTAAATCGGGATGGTCGCCTTGGCGAACTCGTCTGATCGAGCCTCCGGTGCGAAGAGAGCCAGGAGAGCGGCTGGGATTGGGATGCCGGTGAAAACCGCCCCGTTGTGTCGATCCTTCTTCGCCTTGGGATACCATGCGGCGATCGCTGCGGACCAGTCGAAGGGAGTTTTCGTTCGGATGACCATCCCTCTTGCGAACCCGATCGCCTGGTATGGCCGCTCCTTGTCACCCGAGTGCTCCACCCAGGTTTCTCCGCTCAAGAGAATGCTGTCGATGGCTGCGACACCGGGTCCGGCGACCCAATTGGTCCCGAACCACCGCGTCGTTAACCGCAGAAAGGAGCGGTCGAAACGGGTCGCGAGCGTGCCTGCATCCGGGTGACCGAACACGACCGAAGGACGGACCGCAACAAGCAACTGGATCTTGCCAGGCTCGCAGCAGTCTGGCGGGAGGTAAGTCAGGTCGAACGGTGTGCCCTCGACCGTCCTCGGAGCGGGGGCAACCGGATATTCACCGGAGAGGCCGAGAGTGGTGAGCCCGAACAAAGTATACTTTACGCGGCCAGGAATG
>PLDW01000011.1 GCA_003136315.1 Gemmataceae bacterium
AGTTATTTCCCGACGGGTCCTAAGGTCTGCAAAAACGAGGATGTCGGTGCCGCGGTGGCCGCTCTGCGACACGGAAAGGGCCACTGCTACGTCCTCGCCAATCGTTACGATGGGATTGATCTGCCCGACGACGCCTGCCGAGTTCTCGTCCTGGACGGTCTGCCGCACGGCGAGTCGCTCATCGACCAGTACGTCGCCGGAGTCCGTGCCGACTCCCCACTCCTCCGAGGTAGGTTGGTGCAGACGGTTGAGCAGGGTCTCGGGCGGGGTATCCGTTCTGGAAGCGACCACTGTGCCGTGTTGGTCTGTGGCGACGTGGTGAGCCTGCTTGGCACCACCCGCATGGCCGCCCTCCTCTCGCCGGAAACTCGAAAACAAGTGGAGATTGGCCGCCACGCGGCACAGCTGACGAAGGCTGAAGCCGGGACCGGATGGGAGAAGCTCAAGGGATTGCTCGCCCAATCGCTCCATAGGAATCCCAACTGGCGCGACTATCACGCACGGATGATGACCGGGCTTACCGCCGCTCCACCGATATGTGACACCAGGCTGGCGAAAGCCGAACGCCGGGCTGGGGAACTGTTCCGAATGGGTGCTTTCTTGGAGGCGACCGAACTAGTCCGCGGGCTAACAAACGGAGACCTGTTGAAGGACGACGCCGACAAAGGTTGGTACTTGCAACTGGCGGCGGCCTACGCCCACCCTGCCGACCCGGCCCAGGCGCAAGAGATTCAGCGTAAGGCACACGAGCTGAATCGGTCACTATTGAAGCCTGCACCGGGCGTTCAGTACCGGAAGGTGAGCGCCCGGGCAGGGCTTCAGTCCGAACGGGTGCTCAACTGGGTGCAGGAGTTCACCGAGCCGAACGCCGTGGTAGTGGCCGCGCAAGCATTAACATCAAGGCTAGTGTTCGGTGCTGGCAGCGAAGATTTCGAAGCGGCATGGAAAGAACTGGGGACCGTCCTAGGGTTCGACAGCGAGCGACCTGAGGATGAGTTTGGCCAGGGGCCAGACAACCTTTGGCGATTTGCCGACGACAGCATCTTGGTGACGGAAGCGAAGAGTGAAGTGTCGACAGACCGGAGGGAGGTGTTCAAGAGTGAGGTCGCGCAACTGTCGGTTAGCTACAACTGGTTTCGACAAGAGTATGGGTCAGCCACTTTGATGCTGGCTCTGATTCATCCTGCCGAAACGCTAGGTCGTGTTGAATGCAGTTGGGTAATCTGGGCTAATTAGTGAATTTACCTTAGTAAGATCATACTAGCCGCCAAAAATATCATTCCGAGGAAATTCCGAGAGGTTTTCTCGTAGCGAGTTGCTATCCGGCGATATTGTTTGAGGAAGCTAAACCCGCGTTCTGCCTTATTTCTCTCCTTATAGATGATTTTATCATATTCGCGTGGCTGTTTTCTATTTTTCTTCGGAGGGATTATCGCGTCAATCCCACGGTCCTTGAGTTTGTTCACGAGGGGATCGCTGTCATACCCCTTGTCACCTATCACGACGTCCGGAGTCCGATCGCCGATGATCGCCTCAGCGTGAGTGATGTCGGCGTCTTGACCCGGACTGAGGTGGAAGTCAACCGGGTTCCCCAAGGCATCAAATGCACCGTGAATCTTGGTTCCAAACCCACCCCTTGACCGCCCCAGGTCTTGATCCTCCCCCTTCGTGTTCATCCCGGCAGCATGCTGGTGCGCGCGGATCACCGTACTATCAATCAAGAGCCACTCCAAGTCCGGATCCTGCAATGCATCGAATATCTTCCGCCATCGCCCCTTCTTACTCCATCGGTTGAACCGATGAAAAACCTTGTTCCATTTGCCGTACATCGACGGCAGATCACGCCAGGCTATGCCTGTCTTGGCGATGTACAAGACGCCATTAATGAACAGACGATTATCTTTCGCTACGCCACCATGCTGACCAGGTTGGCCTGGAAGTAAGTGCTTGATCTTTGCCCAATTATCGTCAGATATATTATGCCTACTCATGTTTACTTATGCCCCGAGAGGTTACCTGGCCTACCGGGGCCGTATACCATACCTCCTGGTTTCACTCAACACGACCTAGCAGAGGACGCGTTTGCTCCAACCGGTGCCACAGTGCTGACGGCCGCGGGACTGGAACAACTGCGCCACCGACTCACTGCGTTCGCGGCCACCGTGGCCTCTCGGCCGTTGGCAGGCTGGACGGCAACCGAGATAGGACGGCAGCTCAACAGTAATAGACTTGATCCGCCGGGCATCCGGACCGGGGTGTTTTCCTCGTTGAAGCGGCCTCGGTAGTCGCAAAAAGGCGACTCATGCCATATCTCTGGTCCCTCCCGTAGGACACCAGCGTTAGGGTGAAGGGATAGGAACAAACGTTGACAGGAACTCCCACACCCCGCGACGTCTTCGACCACCCGGATCGCCACTGGGCATTCCTGACGACTGCTCGCGACGAGGACTTTGAGGGGCAGCACTTCGACCGGAAGGAAGCCGGGCTGATCGACTCCGGCGGCGGAACCTCGAAAAGCCAGATGGACAGCGTACGGGATGAAATCGTCGACACCGTCTCCGCATTCGCTAATGCGAACGTGGAGGGCGGTTTGTTGGCCCTCGGAATTTCTTCTGTGGGTCGGGTCAAAGGCGTCGACCACCTGAAAGAGAATCAGCTCGCCGGACTTACTCAACTAGACAATCTGTTAGCCGGCCAGACGGTCGACATCAAGCTAGTGCCACATCGCGGAAACGGCATAGCACCACAACTAACGAGGCTCCGCCTCAGA
>PLDW01000374.1 GCA_003136315.1 Gemmataceae bacterium
GACGCGTCGGAACACGTCCTTGCGAGGAATGCCGTTGGGCAACTTCAGCAGTCGCAGCAGCAACTCATCTTTGAGCACAGCCCACTTGGCGATCGCGCTCGAGCCACCAGCCCCGGCCAACACCGCCATCATCGCAATGACCACGACACTGACCAGCGGATTCTGACGATTGATGGTGGATCGGGGTTCTTCCAGGTTGTCAATATAACCCGACGACTTCATCCAAACCGACATGCTCGATCTTGGCCATCTCTGGACCCTCCCTGACCGGTTGTCCTCACAGTCCTACGGAGGAGGATATACAAACAAAGGGGGACTGGTTACAAACAAAACCGCCATTACCCAATTACCCCAGATTACCCAAAGTTCGCGCTGGCCCTGCTTGATAGGTTCCTTGCAACCGAAGGAGGTAGGTTGCTTTGTTGTGCCGTCACTCCTGTTAAGCGGTTTGTTAAGTTTCAAGTCCTTCACGGGGAGCTGGCAGTAGTAACGTAGGCCGAAGCAGTTAGGCTTACCCAGAGGCAGTCTGGAGCGGTCGGAAAGGCTGGATTCTCGGCAGTCATTCCCGAGACTGCGTCCTAACCCCGAAAGCACCTGTGCCGCGTTCACGTAAAAAGGTCCCCCGAGTCGTCAGGTCAGGCCCGAGTGTGTCTCGGAGACCGGAATCGGTCTCTCACCCGACGACCTCGCCGAACTCTCCGGATGGTCCACCTTCATCCGCCAGTCCGGCATTACTGGTACACTTGGCAGTCGTTCGCCGGACATGGGCGCAGCTCGCCCTCGTCGGCAACTGCCTTTTACGTAAAAGGTAAAAAATCTCTACTGCTATGAGCTTCCTGAGTAGGAACCTTGGTACTGTTCAGCCTCCCAAGCAGGCGGCAAAAGTCAGTCGAGTAAGGGTCATTTGTCGCTGGTTTTGTCGATCTTAAACAGATCGTCCGGGCCTGTGGTCATCGCCAGGATACAGGCTGCGGAGGAGCCTTTCGCCGACGCCAGGCTTATCGATTTCACCTCAAGTGCAGGCCGAGGGTTGGTGATCGGGCTGATAAAAAAACGAATCTTTATGGTCTTGTTGTCCGGGTTGTCAGCACTCCAGACCATCTTCGATTTCGAATCGGTTAATTCCGTGACCTTCTCATGCGGCGACATAAACCAATCCCTGAGATGCGCGCCATAACAGATTGTGGTCATCGATGCCATGTCGTTGGCATACTTCAGGGTGAGGTGGTAAACCGGCGAGCCGTCGCGAGATGAAAAAAATGTGGTGTGATAGACATACAACGAGTCAAACTTGCGGTTCACGGGAATATCGTCGACTTTCTCAGGAAACACCAAACCGTTCTTGGCATTCGATTCGCCCCAAAGACAAATCATGCCGTCGATGGCAAGGGGTACGTTGCCGAACGTCTTCGACCCACGAGGTGCGATCCGCCAGGGATGGGTCTTGCTCTTGTCGAACTGGGAGGCTGGCGTTTGGTAAAAACTCGTTAAATCCAGTGGTTGAGCCGGCATCTCTTTGTCGACTTTTTTGTTCTGAGCAGGCGCTGATACCGGCTCCGTGACGGCAATCGCAACCGCAAACGTCGTAGACATTAACAGTCCAGCAGCAAGCTTGTTCATGGTTGATTCTCGGCTAGGGCTTCAGAAATGAACGAAAGGCTCGAAGGGAATGTATGGAGCGATAGGCGAGTTGGCATCTCGCAGGTCACCGGTAGCGAAAGCAACAGGCGGACAGTGCGGCACTCGCGCCAACGAGTCAGGCTGCGCCGCCAACGAATTCCATCACCCCTATCGACCAGCTACCGGCTCATCTTGCCGCCAAGCACCTCGAACGCAGACCGTCGATGTACGACTCAACGCCCCCTTCCCGAATGGCGAGGGATACACTCCCCCGTCCGACGCCGGACCGCCTGAGTCAGGAAGAGGCCCGGTGACCAGCGGGGTTGTAAAAAGCGGGTGACCTTCGGTGGCGGCGTGCCCGTCGGCTCTATCGGGAGACCTGTCATTCATGCAGACGGCCCCCTAGGAGAGCGGTTCGGCGTTTGGAAACAGGAGTCACCCCGCTGACCCGCTCAACCAAAGTACCAACAGAATGCCTCCATACCCAACGTACGCCAGCCCGCTGGCCAACGGGATCATGAACGGCATGCCCATGCATCTCGCGCCCGGAGGCACAAACAGTCGGTCGTACTGCCAGCACAGCAGCCCGAGGGTGAGCAGACCTACCCACCAGTTGATGCCCCCGCCGAGCACCCACGGAACACCCGCCACACCAGCTACCACCGTCCAGTGGAGGATCTCACGTTGTGCTCCCAACTGCGTCATCGGTCGCCTTCCGCACATCTGAACTCTTGTTCACATGCCCGAAGCCACCACAGTGGCGAGGGTCGGCATGCCATTGCGGGTGGGGTGCCGTGAGAACATCTTGCTAAACGACGGCAGCCAAACCCGATGACCGCATGACCATCTCAGGTCGGGCCGGCCGACGCAAGACGCCTGGCACGGCCAGGCCGACCGAATCGATGTTCACTTCACGACGGGGAAGTCGGAATACTTCCGCAACCCGTAATACGGTTGCTTCGGGTCCGTGTTGACCTTGGTCCAGAGCGCGTCAACCTGCCAGACCTCGCGGCCGTCGCGCTCGGCCCGCAGCGAACAGTGGCCGTTGAACCGGGCGAACGTGTACTGCCACTCCACACCGTTTTGGCCCTTGCGGGCCTCGATCATCAGGAAGGCTTCCGGGTCCGTGCCTCGGACCAAGGCGAACAGCGCACCGTCCGTCACGCCCTGCTTCTCACTCATGTAGCGGTAGATCGGCTTGGGAAGCAGTCGCATGTCCTCCTTCTTCATATTCCCGTAGTCCGCGACCACGGAATGCTGGGCTGCCAGGGTGCCCATTTGAGTCGAGCGGACGACCGCCGTCGGTCCTGGTTTCGGGGCACCGGGAATCGGCTTCAACTCCACCCCAGGGCGTTCGGGCTCCCAGACGATTTTCCCGCCGTGTGACAGGAGCGGCAGTCTCGTCGAGAGCGAGTGGATCTCCGTTTCCATCGCCCGGCGTGCCCCGTAAATGTTCGTGATCGCAGCCACGACCTCGGGCCGCCCCTCATGCGTCCAGACATACACATCGCTGTAAAACCGGCGATCAAGCTGAAGGAGCCAGCGAAACACTGGCTCGGGCTCCAGCCGCAGATTTTGTCCGGACGACTTGTCGCGTTGGAAGACGTATTCGCCGGCCAGCTTCTTCGCGATGGCTCGGGCCTCCTCCGCCTCGACCTTGTTGTCAGCTTTCTCTGCGGCGGGGATGCCCGGCGGCTGGCTCGGACCAGGGCCTAGGTCGTGTTGAATGCAGTTGGGTAACCTGGGCTAATTAGTAAATTTACCTTAGTAAGATCATACTAGCGGCCAAAAATATCATTCCGAGGAAATTCCGAGAGGTTTTCTCGTAACGAGTTGCTATCCGGCGATATTGCTTGAGGAAGCTAAACCCACGTTCTGCTTTATTTCGATCCTTATAGATGATTTTATCATATTCGCGAGGCTGTTTTCTATTTTTCTTCGGAGGGATTATCGCGTCAATCCCACGGTCCTTGAGTTTGTTCACGAGCGGATCGCTGTCATACCCCTTGTCACCAATCACGACGTCCGGCGTCCGATCCCCGATGATCGCCTCAGCGTGAGTTATGTCGGCGTCTTGACCCGGACTGAGGTGGAAATCAACCGGGTTCCCCAAGGCATCAAATACACCGTGAATCTTAGTTCCAAACCCGCCCCTTGACCGCCCCAGGTCTTGATCCTCCCCCTTCGTGTTCATCCCGGCAGCATGCTGGTGCGCGCGGATCACCGTACTATCAATCAAGAGCCACTCCAAGTCCGGATCCTGCAACGCATCGAATATCCTCCGCCATCGCCCCTGCTTACTCCATCGGTTGAACCGATGAAAAACCGAGTTCCATTTGCCGTACATCGACGGCAGATCTCGGCAGGCAATTCCTGTCTTGGCGATGTACAAGACACCATTAATGAACAGACGATTATCTTTCGCTACGCCACCATGCTGACCAGGTTGGCCTGGAAGTAAGTGCTTGATCTTGGCCCAATTATCGTCAGATATATTGTGCCTACTCATGTTTACTTATGCCCCGAAAGGTTACCTTGCCTACCGGGGACGTATACCATACCTCCTGGCTTCACTCAACACGACCTAGCAGAACCAAGACCATCAGCGGGGCGTTCATGGTAGAATCCTCGTCGGGGCGGTTACCCTATGCCCGATCTTTCGCGTATCCGGTGCAACCGCATTGTCACCAGATGAGTGAGGAAATCAAGACAAATAGTCTTGTCCGACCTAGGAGGAGCCCGCCACGCGAGCAACGGGCAGGCCGCTAGCCCCATGCAGGCGCTTCAGGCTCGCAGCAACGAAGCAGGATCAGGCCGTCCCAGGGAATTCGGTTTTTCTTAAGTCGGTGGGCGATGTGAGGGGTTCGGCTGTTGCCATTGCTGCAAAAGTGGAGTTCACGCGGTGGCTCAGGCGCCAGGCCACCCAACTCACCATGATCGCCAGCGCCCCGGGGATAGCGGCAAAAACCAAGGGGTTAGGGCGAGTTACCTGTTTGATGGCGACGTAAACCGTCGCTGTCGTACCCAGGCCGGTCATCATCATGCCAACACAAGCCTGTCCCAGCCCGTCCACATTGCCCAGGGATCGCCAGCACTGGCCAATCCCAACTACGCATAACATAATCCCCACCAAGGCTGCCCCAGTTGATACAGCAATCAAGGTTGCTGCCCTTGACGTGCCAGCTTCGAGGGCTTCCTTGGCATTCGTGATGTCGGTCTGCTCCCACCAAGGCTGTCCATTGAGATGGTCAATGATCACTGCCAACACAGCAATCGCAAGCCAGACCATCCCGAACCATAGTGATGACCTTGACCATCCAGATACTCGCTGCTCAGTTGCCATGAGATGCCTTCCCGATTTGCCTTTTATGGAGGTCTTCCTCAAGCCTGGGCAGTGAATTCTGCGGGTTTTCTTCCTCCAGGGTCGACCTTCCCCACCGGTCAGGTTCGCTCCATTCTTCGATCATTCTCGCCATCGAATTGGGCCACCACAAGAGCTTCTTCTGCGATTCCCACCCGACCACCATAAGGCGTTGTTCCAGATCCTCAACACCACTTCGGATGACCCCATCCCCCTACTCGCCCAACACCCCGGGGCCATCATGATCGTTGAGGCATCCGTGAATGCCAGATGGATGCACCCGGCCTCTCGCTCGTCTTCCCCCGGGGAGTACCTACCGACGGACCCGAGGTCGCGTCGAGCAGATGGGCGGGGTTGAGATCGCCCCAAACACGCACATTTGACCCCAGCGGACCGATCGGGATGCGAGACGGGAATGGGTGAGACTTGATGATCGGGGTGCTGGGCGGCCAACGCACGGCCTTCACACTGGCCAGGTCGACTGTCCTGCCACCCACCTTGCACGAGGGGGGAGGATGGTTGGAAATCAACAATGGAGGAGACTCGTGCCGCCGTGTACGGGCACTTCCCACTGTTGGATGACCTTTCGCCCACCCCGAAGAGGAGGGCCGGGATAGGGGGGCATAACGTCCTTTATGTACCGT
>PLDW01000326.1 GCA_003136315.1 Gemmataceae bacterium
GTCGCGTCCAGCGAGGAGTGTCGTTTTTTTCGCAAGAGTTTCACCGCTACGTCCCGGCACAGGCTCGTATCCCGAGCGCGATACACGACTCCCATGCCGCCCTGGTCGATCTTGGCCTCAACATTGTAACCCGGTATCTCAGGTGAGACATCTGTGTCGGTGTCCTCGCGGAATACCTCCTGTGGGGCAGGAACCCCCGCTGCCAATTGAGCAAGGAACGCTTCCATCCCGGGTGGTGGAAGCGGTTCAGGATCCGGATGAGGACACAATTGGGTCAACTCGTCGAGTTTTCTTTTGCAATCCTCACAATGTTGCAGGTGTTCGGCGAACGTGTTGTCCTCTGGCCCGTTGACCGCTTCTTCGATCAATCGACGCAAATCCTCTGGGGAGGGGCAATCGTTCATGGTGTTCGCCTTCTGAGGGAGGTTACTCCGAGGACGCACTGCACTCGAGACGAGCGATTTCGTCTCGGAGCATCTTCTGGACCCTGTTCCGGGCTTTGAATACGACGAGTACCGTCACCCCGAGTTGCTTGGCCGCTTCGGCCCCGGGCAAGCCGTCAAAAGCGGTTAAGCGGAACGCCTCCCAGGTGTGTGGCTCGACCCGAGCCTTTACCTGCACAGACGCCATATCAAACAGCTCACGGTCGTACTCTTCCTCGATCCGTCGTTCGAGTTCGTCACGAGCTGCGACATTGTTGAGTAACTCAAGGTGCGAAGTATCACCTCCACCAACCGGAACCCGGCGGCGATCCTCGATCAAATCCTGCCAGGTGTACCGGGTGACCGTCTTCAGGTACGCCCGAAAACTCAGTTGCGGGTCGTAGGAGAACTCCCGCAGCCGTACCACCAGTTTGGTGAGGACGGTCTGAGTTACGTCCTGGGCGTCGGCTTCCTGGAGGTTCAGGTGGCAACACCATCGGTAAACCAAAGGGCCGTACCGGCGGACAAACTCCGCCCAGGCCTGCTGGTCCACATCCCGGCCTTGGAGCCGTAGTAGTAGGGTCGAACTCGTTCGCAGATCGGAAGAGGAGTCCACGGATGCCCCAAAAAAGAGTGAAGGCCATTATCCCGGCTGCAGCCTCACGAGACAACGTGTCTGTCCCCAAAGTCAAGAGTGCGGAAAAAAAGAGAAAAATCGACCCCTCAGCTGTCAACTTTGGGTGAGAACCGGCGACTGTCTCCTGAACGCAGGACGGCTTCCGCCGGCCTGATGTTCACAACCCAGTCTTTCCTGCCAGGAGTAGGTCTCCTGTGCAGACCGGGGGGAATGGACAGCCGCCTCCTTCTCCCTGACAAACACTTTGGCGGCCAGAGGGGGTTTTCATGCCGCGACGGCTTTCAGGGGTCATCACGCTTAAGGCAAAGGATCCACACTTTCCTGGATCCGATAGCTTCGACCAAAAAGACACGACTATCGATGTCGTTCTAACGGAAGGTGATGCCCCGCTGAAGTTGGGCATTACACCCGCCGATGCAAACAATCGTGTGTTCGTCTGGTGTGATGTCTTTGCGTCGTGTACTCAGAACGGGGATATTCAGTTGATAGGGAGTGCTGCCGAGAACGTGGGAGACAATAACAATCTGGCCCTCACCGAGATTCATGAGGTGCTTCCCATTGAAGCAAATGTGACCAAACAGGTTGTTCTACTCGACGACGGTAGCTCCCATCAAGGCTGGATTTTTTTCAACCAACTACGCAATCTGAATCCGAATCCCTAACGTGCCCTCGTTGTTGGTCGGGTAAGGAGATGCTGTCACCAGCATCTCCTTACCCGACCAGCCAAGTGACAAACGCCTGAGCCCTGTTGGTCAGCAGTAACCCGCCGAACGGCTGAATGCCACCCGGAATAAAGGCAAAAGCGATCGGCAGCAGGTGTAAGTTGACTCAGTCCCTCGCCGCTGAGGGCGGATGGGTGTACGCTCCTGGAGATTCTCTATACACTACACGAGGAAATCGTAAATGCCAGACGTCATCTTCGTACAAAGTGGGCCAATCAACTTCGACGGCGGGGTGCCAGTGGGCGGTTGGTCCAATGTGGCTATCTACCCCGACGGACGGTACAGCTTCAGCGGTCATTTCCACGACTCCGGGGAGATACCCTACGAGACGAGTGTGATCTGGTGGATCAAAAGCAAAAGCGGAACCGTTTTCACGTTCGGCAACCACGTAAGCATGGGCGGCATCTTCACTTCAGGGAATGCTGACTTCGCCTTGAACGGAGTGAACTCAGCGATCGCGGCAGCGTGGGGGGATCTATCAGCTGGTTGGACCTCCAATTGGTCCTCAAGGGCAAGTATCGACTTGGGCAGTCTTTGGGACAGTGTGAAAGCCAGCCTCGGGGCAGTTGGCTCCATCGTCGCGGTGGTGGGGGCGCTCGCGTAAAGGCACATTATGGGGGACCATCCAGGTTGATCGCGAAGTAGACCCCGTCCTCGGCTCGCACGGCGGCACTGTCTCGCATCGTGTGCTGTCCGAAAACCGTCTTACCAACCTTGTCCCCGGTCAAGCGGATGTCAGTTTCCCCCACTTAGCACGGACGTGAGAACCTATTCGATGGAGACAGGATCGCCACTCACTCTTCCATCCCCGCCCAATCCTTCGGCTTGAGCCAGTAGTCGGTGAGTTCTGCTTCGCGGCTCCCCGGCTCGGGGTGATAGTTGTAAATGAACCGCACGACCGGCGGAAGGCTCATCAGGATGCTCTCGGTCCGGCCGTCGGTCTTCAGCCCGAACACGGTCCCGCGGTCGTACACCAGGTTGAACTCAACGTACCGTCCGCGCCGGTACTCCTGGAAGGCACGCTCCTTGGGTGTGTACGCCAGCGATTTCCGCCGTTCGATGATCGGCACGTACGACTCCAGGAAGGCACCACTTGCCTCTCGCACGAAAGCGAACATGGCCTCGGTGGCGTCGGCGTAATCGAAGAAGATTCCCCCGACTCCCCGGGCCTCGTTCCGGTGCTTCAGGAAGAAGTAATCGTCGCAGTCTCGCTTCATCTTTGCGAAGTCCACGATCCCCGCGTGGGCATCGCAGACCCGCTTCCAGGTCCGGTGGAAGTGGACGACGTCTTCCTGGAAGGGATAGTAAGGGGTGAGATCGGCCCCGCCACCGAACCAGGCTTTCGAGCCGTGGGTAAGGAATCGGAAGTTCGCATGGACCGTGGGGATGAGTGGGCTGCGGGGGTGGAGCACCAGCGACACACCCGCGGCCGTGAACCGTGTGCCGTCTCCGGGTAACTGTTTGGCGAACTCCGGGGTGAGTTCCCCGAACACCTCCGAGAAGTTTACGCCGCCCTTCTCGAATACCGCCCCGTCGGTGATCACCCGCGACCGCCCGCCACCACCACCTGCCCGCTCCCAGGTGTCTTCCCGGAAGGTGGCGCCCCCGTCCGCCCGTGCCAACTCCTCGCAGATCCGGTCCTGAATCCCGCGGAAAAATGTCACTGCTCGGTTATGCATGGCCAACTCCCATACAGGAACCCGAAGAGGCTGTTGCATCTACGGAAAGACGATTGGACGTATAAACGGGAGGGCGAGGCTACTGCCGAGCCGGACCACCCTCACGCTCGGCAGGAGCCTCGCCCTCCCGTTAGACCGATGCTTACTCCTGGAGTGAGACAGCCTCAGTGGGTTCCTGCACCAGGGGTACTTCGGACCTGTTTGTCCTTTTTATGTCCGGTCTGGACGGGATGCAACCGCCCTAGATCGACCACCCACGGGCCGCAAATGGCATTGACACCCCTGTGAGGGTTCGGGTCAAACACGGTGGTTGCCCGTCATTGAGGGACCGTCCGTGCTCGCTCCCCTGCTCAACTCCTCCAGGCCGGCGACAGGGATCACATCTCTCTCCGAACGTGCCCCCGATCTCGATCGGCGCGACTACGCCCGGAGAATGGCCTGGATCGCTCTGCTTCTGGTTGCCGTTGGCCTCGCGGCCAGGATTCTCCGGCAGTGTCTGAACTTCCCGATCTGGGGCGACGAGGCGGCCGTCGGGCTCAACGTGATCTCCCGCGATTACGCGGGATTGACCCGCCAACTCGACCTCGCCCAGGTTGCACCGATCCTCTTCCTGTGGGTCGAACGGTTCGTCTTCGAAACGCTCGGTGGGTCCGAATGGGCCTTGCGACTGCTTCCGTGGCTAGCGGGGATCGGTGGTCTCCTGCTCTTTTGGGACATTGCGCGTCGGCTCGTCCCGCCCACCGCCGCAACTCTCGCTGTCGGGATGCTGGCAGCAGCCCGCTGGCCGATTACCCTGGCCACCAGCCTCAAACCGTACTCAGGCGACCTGTTCTGGTCGGCTCTGATCCTCGCCCTGGCGGTACGGTGGTATCAGCGGCCGGGGCGACTGACGCCACTCGTTGGGCTTGTCCTGGCCGTCCCGTTCGCTCTGGCCGGGTCATATCCGACTGTCTTCGTTGCCGGAGCGATCAGTCTCTACCTCCTCCCGGTCGCCTGGCGCGGAGGAGTGCGAGCGCGAGTGTTGTTCGGTCTCTACAACCTGTTCATGATGGGAACCTTTGTTGGATGTTTTCTCCTGGTGGGTCAGGCTCAGATCGACCCGGAGGTGGGGAATACCGGCGACGTCATGCTCGATTACTGGAAGGGGGGATTCCCACCGGATTCCCCCCTTGGGGTGCCGCTCTGGCTTTTCCAGGTCCACACCGGGCGGATGTTCGCTTACCCGATCGGCGATGCAAACGGGGGCAGCCTCCTCACCTTCCTCCTGTTCCTGCTCGGGGCGTGGCAGTGCCGACGTCCAGGAACTCGGTCACTGCTGGTGCTTTGCCTCACTCCGCTTGCGCTCAACCTCATCGCGGCGATTCTCCAAAAATACCCCTATGGAGGGTGCTGTCGGCTCTCCCAGAACCTTGCCCCGGCCATTTGCCTACTCGCTGGGCTCGGGTGGGCCGCGGTGCTCGAGCGCCTTGCCCCGCGGTTGCGTGATCGCTGCCGTTGGGTCTGGGCCGGGGCGGCCATCCTGATCGTGTTTACCCTCGCCGGGATGATGTCCGATTGTGCCTTCCCGTACCGGGATGTGGTCTGCCAGTGGTCGCGGAGCCTCACCCAGGAACTCGATCGGCATCTCGCTCCCGGCGACGTGATTGTGGTCGCGCCGGGGGCGGAGATGGATGCGACCACGGTGTGGTATCTGCGCCGATTTGGTGATCGGGTGGTCTGGGAGAAGCCGGTTTCATCCACTGAGGTGAGCGGTCGGGTGTGGGTGCTGACGTTTTCGAGGAGCCGCCCGGCGACCGAGCGGCAGGACGAGTTCGTGAGGTCGCTCGCCGGGTGGCGTGCAGTCAGCAGGCAGTGGTACAACCTGCGCCCCGACCGAGACCTGCACGTGTGGCACTTCTGTGGGGTGACGTGCTTGACCCGACCGGACGACCTCCGCGACCCACCTCAGTTGGCCGCGTCGCCATGAGCCCCTGACATCTGCATTTGATCGAGCTGTCCACCAGATCACACCAGATCGATCGACGTGAGAATCAGCTCACGAAAGGCTTTAGCTCTTCGTCGGTGATGGGCTGGACGAAGTGGGCGCCCACGAAGTAGTCGCCAGTCTCGAGCTGTTTGACATGGATAACCCGACCAGTCACGGCCAGCGCGTGATTCCCGGTGAGGGTTTCGAGAACGCCAGACATGATCGTTCCCGACTGCCACGGCTCGTGAAGGAGCATGCTCACACCGGTCACCGAGATGTTCCAGAGGAGCCCGATCGCGGGCCTCCCACCTGGACCAGTCTCAAATCGGCAGATGGTTCCCATTGCGGGCTGGCGGCGAGTGGCGACGCGGCGATCAGCTACGGGGGCGGGTGCCGGGTGGGCGGCGGTCATGATGTTCCTCGTGAAGGTGGACGACCTCTGAGGGAGACGGTCGGAACTGACCGACCAGGATTGTGGGTGCCACGG
>PLDW01000083.1 GCA_003136315.1 Gemmataceae bacterium
CGTTCATTCGTCTTTCCTGAGATGCGGAGGCTCCTGCCGAGCGTGAGGCTGGTGATGCTCGGCAGGAGCCTCGCCCTCCCGTTTATACGTCTAATCGTCTTTCCACAGATGTGACAGCCTCAACGAGTTCCTGTATGAGATGGGGATACCCCCGCGATGCCGAGTCAAGGTTCTGGCATCCTCAGCCGGCCTTTGCGATCGGTTGCTCTGGCTCAACGAGCTTGTGTTCAGGAAGTACCGGCCGGCGGACGCGCCAGGCGAGGCCGAGCCGCTCCATCGACCAGATCACACACCAACTCGTGTCCGGCTGCCACCAGTGTAACCCGTGTCGGGCGGAGTAGGGGAAAGCGTGGTGGTTGTTGTGCCAACCCTCCCCCAGTGCAAGAAGACCGAGCAGCCAGCTATTGCGGCTCTGGTCTGCGGTTTGGTAGGGCCGTAGGCCCCAGACGTGACAGACCGAGTTGACCGCGCAGGTGGATTGCTCGGTCGCTGCGTGCCTGAGTAGCCCACCCCAGAGGAACCCAATCAGGGCGTCGTAGGCCGTTCCCCCGATCAGGTAGCCCACGGCCGCCGGTGCCAAAAGCCCAAGCCCATACCAGACATACCAGTAACGGTCGATCCAGGCGAGGTCGGGGCGACGGGTCAGATCCCTAATAGCCGACGCATCGTAGCCGGACCCGCCACGGGTCCAACCCATGTGAGCGTGCCAGAACCCACGGATAAACCCGAGTTGCCGGCCCCCGCATGTGTGGGGTGAGTGCGGGTCGTCGGTGGCGTCGCTGTGTTTGTGATGCTTCCGATGGGTTGCCACCCAACTGAACGGAGGAGCCTGCCCGGCCACACAGCCGAGGACCATCAACCCCCATTCGATCGGGCGTGGCGTGGTGAATGATCGGTGGGTAAAGAGGCGATGGAGTCCGAGAGTGACGCCGAAACCGGCCAGGCCAGCCATCACGACCAGGCCGACGATCGCGTGGGTTGGGATTCCCCAGATAACCCCGACCCCGATCGCGACCGGAGCCCCGATGGCCAGGGTGACAATCGTGGTCAGACCATTCACCGCAGCGAATCGGGGGTACGTCGTCCCTGTCGTCTCACCCATTTCGTCCGGCTCCTGAAAGTGTCCCGAGGGCCGGCCGACGGGTGGAGTGATGTTATCGGTAATAGCCAATCGCCGCAATGCCGATCACAACGCCCGTACATATGAGAATCGAAGAGAAGGCACGCCAGAGCCGCCAGCCCGTACGGAAGATCGAGTGTTATCGGGGGCGGAGCGAGGCGTTTCAATCCAGGCAATGGATTTCAGAGAACCTGAGGTCTTCCGGCCAAAACCGAACTCCCCAACCGCCTTCCCTAAGAAGGAAGGGGGAGCCGGAGGGCGGTTGGACTCCCCCTTGCTCACAGCAGAGGGGTTTTGTCCGGTGGTCCTGAAGCAAACACGCTGTGTCGCCGTTGGCGACCATCGACGACCTGGCCAGGGTGGCGAAAGCCGCCCGGAGAGCGGAACTGCCCAGGCAAGGGAACTCGGTCGGGTGAGGAGTTTGATAGGAAACCCACGGCGGATGCCACCGCCGTCGGCACAATTCCAGGTGGTAACAGGCGGAAGGGAACTCATGAGCGACGGGAAATGGATGAGCGGGATGACGTCGGATACTCCGGCAGTCGTTGCCGCCCAGGCAGTCCTGACGGCTCGGTTCGAGGTTGTCCGGCACTATCTTCCGCTGGCGGTTGGGGAACCCTATAAGGATCGCGAGCACGTCCACCAGTTGCGTGTCGGCACCCGGCGAGCCGCTGCCGCGCTCAAGGGATTTGCCCCTTTACTTCCCAAGAAACGGTTCGGAATCGTGAAACGCCACCTCCGTATGATCCGCCAGGCGGCCGGCGACGCCCGTGATTGGGACGTTTTCCTGGAGGATCTCCCGACCTCCCGACCACTGGCAACGCCAACCGGGAAGCCGGCTCTCGATTTCTTGCTTGGATACGCACTGGCGGGTCGATCAACCGCCCAGGCCCGGTTGGTCGCGATTGCGGCCGACATCGGGTCGGAGTTCTCCGAGCTGAGTAGTTCCCTGGCCGCCCACGTCCAGGAGCCGGACCGGGGATCAGCCTTGGGGACATTCGGCGACCTGGCTCAATCGTATCTGATTGAGCTATTCACACAGTTTGGATCCGAGGTCGAGGCCGTGTTGGGATCGTCGGATGATGTGACACAACTCCACAGGCTCCGGATCCGGGCCAAACGACTCCGCTACGCGATCGAGATCGTCGCGGAGTGCTTTGCCCCACCACTTCGAAGCGATCTCTACCCCGCCCTGGAGGAGATCCAGGCCACGCTCGGTGCCTGGCGGGATGCGACCATTCGGATGGGACGGTTAGAAGGCATTCGAGAGCAGGCTCAGGCTGTCACCCCGGGGGACTGGGTCCGCCTCCGGCCCGGGCTCACTGGGCTGATCCGGAGCTTGCGTGCCAAACGCACAGCCGCGCAGCAGAAATTTGGTCCACTCCGCTTAACCTGGGCCAATCTGACCACGGCGCACCCGCTGGAGGCCCTCCGACTCACCCCCCAACTGGCGTAGGGCAGACGCCAGGAAATGACCTCCCATGATCATGGGGGGATAGGGGTAGG
>PLDW01000119.1 GCA_003136315.1 Gemmataceae bacterium
TCCAATAAGTCCGAAACCCGAGTATGAGGACGACGAGGACGAGGACGAGCCGCAAACTGGCCGACAGCGGAAGAAGCCGTGGCGGTATCGCTGGCCGGATGCCTTCCGCGACGAGGTGCTGGCCCTGCTCCTGGAGTTGAACAAACAGCGAGCCGAGCAGGAACGCCTCACTGCCCCGGCCGAGAAGCCGAAGAAGGGTGGGCGGAAAAAGCCTGACCGCTTGCCCGACGACAGGCTGTTCTGAGGGGATCATTCGCTGATGTGGTCGGATGGTAGCGCAACCCGGCTGAGGTAGTAGGCAAAGCGGCTGCTGAGGTGTTCCAGGTAAGGGCTGACCAATACACACCGACGCTGGGTTTCATTTAGATCGATCCGCCGGTACAATTCGTCAGTAGGCAAGGTGAAATACCGCTTGAAGTCGATGGCCAATTCTGGCAGTCCCTCGCCGAGCCTGTCGTCGGCCTTCTCGACTTTCTGAAGGAAGTGGAACCGCTCGTTCTTGTTCTTCTCGATATTCAGCCGGTCCCACTGTCTCTTGTTCCCCTCGGCAATGGCGTTGAAGATGTCCGTCGCGGTCCGCACGACCGCCAGCAGCACGGCCGGCAATAGTTTGTCGGACCCAGGAGTTGGTTTCACGAAACGGACGGCGTGATCTTGTTCGAGGTCACAATCCTGAGTCAGGGTGATGGCGTATTCAACGCTGACCGTCTCGAATGTGAGTTCGGCGCTTCCAAGAGAAGCGGCGACCAACTGCCCGCGGCGGACGTCGGTGAGGATTTCGCACTGCCGCAACGAGGTTCGGGCCAGTCGGTGGTGCGAGATGTGATAAAAAGACACACTCGGCCCTCATTCGAGGTCGAGCGTGTCTGGGTAGCTTTCGACTCGCTCGCCCAGGAACCGGGCCTTGACCGGCTGGCCCTCGGGTTCGGGATGAGACCGTGGTGTGGTGAGCCGGGCCCTGTTCATTTCGTAGCTATCGGTCAGGGCGGACAGAGCGTCGGCGAGGGCGGAGTCGGGCAACCACTGAATAAAGGCGAGGCAGGCAAGACGGCAGAGTACCGGCTCGGGGAGTTCAACACTATCAGTCGTGCCGATCAGGTGAAATCCGACCTGCACGGCCGGTCCACCAGCAGTACCCAGGAGTGAGGCGAAGGGATATTGGCACAGAGTTCCCAAGTCGTTGTCGTGTCGCACCTCAACCGATCGGCTGCGGCCCCAGCGCGTCGTGTAGGCGCTCGGTAATACACCACCGAAAGAGGAGGTGGGCTTGCCGGTGAAGGGTGTCAAGGCGGTGGAGGGCATCGCCAGGCTCCGTTTGATCTTCGGTAAAGCAATCGGCGTCGATTGCGAAGACCTGTTCTTGGGTGGCCGCGTCTACAGCCAACCCGTGATTAAGTATGCACCGACCGGCTCCATCGTCGAGTGCGAACACGCTTGTTGTCCGGGTCTCCTCGACCCGATTAGCCGTTTCCGGGGGACCAAGTGGGCCGGTCAGCCAGGGTTGGATCAACTCATTCCACTCCCAGAGCTGGTTCTTTTCCGGCAACCGCGACCTCCGGACGACGTTTCGGTAGCGGAGGCCGAGCCGTGTATAAAATGCTGGGGAGAATTGCCCGACCAGGGCGGCAGCGGCTTCGCTCATCCGCGCGCTGAAGCCCTCCCACCGATCGTAGGTCCGGCATGTCAGGGCAAGGAACTGGCTACCAAGCTTCACCACCCAGTTCCGGTCACGTGACGCGAACTCGTGCGATTTCGGCCCCACCGGCAGTGCGGTCGAAAAGATTTGGGCCAGCTCTGGTGGCAAGCCCACCGGGATGCGGGATGCCGCTCGCGTTTCGTAGAACGGGTATTGAGACCGCACGGCTTCCTGGAACCCAACTGGTGCTTCGGCATCGATCCGCAGGACCGGGGGAAATTGGATTTGGCAAATGACCTCTTCGAGTGGGCTCAGCCGATAAAAGACTCGGGGCACGTCAGGAAACGCCATCGCCACGCCTCCCACGTCGGGCACCTCGTACAGCCCGCATCATGCCGCCCGACGGCACTGAGGTCAACTCAATCTCCGTAGGCCAGTCTACCTCATCGCGTGTTCGGCCGATGGTGGACAGTGTAGGTCGGGCCATCCGACCCTGCTATTCTATACGTTACAATCGGACCGGGGGATCGCCGGGAGGACTGCCCATGACGTCGGCCGACGTCCGCAAAAAACTCGTTCACGCTCTCGGGCTCGACCTGGTCGGGCCCGACCGTGACGATACCGACCTCCTCGGCGAGGTACTCCCACAAGCCCCGTCCCGGTGGTACTTGACCGGGTTCCTTGTCCCAACGGATGCGGCCGAGGACGATCGTTGCGACGATACGGCCGATGAGGGTAACGAAGCGCAGGGCAATGGCGGAATCGATGACAATGCCGCGCCCGAGCCAGCCGCCGCCCGGAAGGCGTATTTCCCCTCGTCGATGGGGATGAGTCTGCTGGTCGCGAAAGGGGCCAAAGAACTACTCGTCACGGTACGTTGGGGGGATTACCTGCCCGATGGGATTCCAGATATCAAGGAAGCGCTGGAACCGCCCCTCCAGGGAGCCGAAGCCGGGGCCGAGCCACCCGAACCCAGAAACCTCCAGTTTGCCCGATGGCGACGGAGCGATCGGGCCGAGGAACTCACCCTCACATTGAAGGACGCACAGAAGCCGATCGAGGTGCCCGTTCCCAACAGCAACGGGCTCACGATCGCTTTGGCTATCCGTCCGGTCAAGGACATCCCCCAGTACGCCGAATCGGGGCTCAAAGGTGCCCGGTCCGTTTCCCTCTTCCTGGTCAACCGCCGCGTGCCACGGGGGTCGGAAGTGCGGGATGCGGCCTGGGCATTTCAGGCAGCGCTGGAAGTCCGGACCAATGTCCCTTTCGTTGCCCGCCCAAACCTCCGCGGGCTCGACTCGAACGACTGGGACGAGCGCGTCGCCGACCTCCAGTTCCGGGACGCCTGCGAGTATGCCGTGGGACATGGGATCTCGACCTGTGCGGTCCTGGATAGTGTCAGCTCGTGCCGGGAAATTCAGACCCGGTGGCTCCCCTCGGCCGAGGTCGAGCGGGTGGATGCTGCCAAGATCCAGAACGTCGAATTGCGAATGGAGGAACTCGCCGCTGTCCCGGACGCACCCACCGCGGCGACCAAGTTGATGGGGTTGGTGACGCAGTATCGGGTGTGGATCGGGAATCAGGCTGCGAACGTCCCCGCCAAACCGAAGCCACGGAGAGACACGGCGGATCAACTCCTTCGAGATGCGGGGAAAGCGGCCGAGCGGATCGAGGCGGGGATCAAGTTACTCGCCGATCCGTTAGTGCTCGATGCCTTCAAGACAGCGAATAAGGTCATGGCCCTGGCTGCCCGCAGGCGATTTGGCGTGATGAAAGGGAGGAAGCCGGAGGACGTGGACGCCCCGAGTTGGCGACCCTTTCAGTTGGCGTTCCTACTGATGAACCTGGAGGGAGTCGCTCGGCCACACAATCCCGACCGAGAAGTCGTGGATCTGATGTTCTTCCCGACCGGTGGGGGTAAGACCGAAGCGTACCTCGGACTGGCCGCGTTCACCATGGTGTATCGTCGGCTCACCAACCACGGCATCCGCGGGGCGGGTCTGAGTGTTCTGATGCGGTACACGCTTCGGTTACTCACCCTCGACCAGCTCGGACGGGCGGCAACTCTCATCTGCGCTCTCGAACTGGAACGCCTGAAGAACGTCGACCGGCTCGGGGAGTGGCCATTCGAGATCGGGCTTTGGGTCGGCCGTGGGGCCACCCCGAACGAGATGGGGTACAAGGGGCACAAGGACCACGAGAACACCGCCCGCGCCCGGACCATCGCCTATCAGAACAACCCGAATGGGAAACCATCCCCCATCCCGCTCGAAGACTGCCCGTGGTGCGGTGCGAAGTTCAAACCCACTTCGTTCACCCTGGTCCCGAATCTGGATCAGCCGACCGACCTGCGAATCACCTGCGCCAACAGTAATTGCGACTTCACCCGGAACACTCCACTGCCCATTCTCGCGGTCGACGAACCGATCTACCGCCGACTCCCCTGCTTCCTGATCGCAACCGTGGACAAGTTTGCTGCGATGCCCTGGACAGGTCCGGTCGGCGGGTTCTTCGGGAAAGTCGAACGCTACGAGAAGAAGATGGGTTTCTTCGGGCCATGTGAGCAAGGAAGAGGGTTACTGATTCCAGGTGGAGCACTCCCGCCCCCCGATCTGGTCATCCAGGACGAGTTACACCTGATCAGTGGGCCGATGGGGACGATGGTCGGGTTATACGAGGCCGCGCTGGATGAGTTGTGCTGTCGGGACGTGGATGGTAAGAAGGTACGGCCAAAGATCGTCGCTTCGACCGCGACGGTCCGGCGGGCACAGAACCAGATCCGGGCACTCTTCTGCCGACGGACGGTCGATATCTTCCCGCCCCCGGGGCCGGACCGCCGGGACTCGTTTTTCGCCCGGACCCTGACAGTCGCGGAGAGCAACGCCCGGCAATACCTTGGCGTGGCGGCCCAGGGTGTGAGTCCGAAGAAACTGCTCCTGCGTGTGTACCTCGCCCTGCTCGCGGTCGCCCAGAAGTGTTTCGTAGCCAACCGAGGGGAAAAGAACCCGAGCAACCCCGCCGATCCCTACATGACCCTTCTCGGGTACTTCGGTAGCCTCCGGGAGTTGGGCGGAAGTCGGCGGATCGTCGAGGACGAGGTTGTCACCAAACTCACCAGCTACAGTGATCGGAAGCGAGAAGGGGAAGTCGAGGGGCCGTTCGCCAACCGGCAGATCAGTTACGAACCGGTCGAACTCACCTCCCGGGTCAACACATCAGGTGTAGCAGTCGCCAAGCAACGACTGGCCCGCGCGTTCCACGAGGACGACCCGGTCGACGTGGCGATCGCCACCAACATGATTTCGGTCGGGCTCGACATCACCCGACTCGGACTGATGGTTGTCCTGGGTCAGCCGAAGACTTCGGCCGAGTACATCCAGGCGACCAGTCGCGTCGGTCGGGACCACACCAAGCCGGGGCTGGTGGTTACCATCCTCAACATCCACCGCCCCCGGGATCGATCGCACTATGAACGGTTCGCGTATTATCACGAGACGTTCTACCGGAGCGTCGAAGCGACGAGTGTAACCCCATTCTCGCCGCGGGCGCTCGACCGCGGGCTCGCGGGTGCGCTCGTCGCCCTGACCCGGCAGGGGTCCGCGCCGATAACACCTGCGAAGGGGGCGTCAGAGATCCTGAAGGAACGGGGGAAGCTCGACTGGGTCGCCCAGGCTCTTGCGAAGCGGGCGGCCGATGTGGCGGAGAGCGGACAGTCGGAGGAAATGCGGCTCACGGTGCTTGAACGATCCCGGAAACTCCTGGACCTCTGGGAAAGGATCGCCAAGTACTATCAGGACAAGGATGCGACCTTGCAGTACCAACGCGAGGAGGGCGCAGCTCGTCCACTCCTCTACGCCTTTCTCGATCCCGAACTGAAGCGAGTTCACCCTGGTCACTCAGCGTTTCGCGCGAACCGTTCGATGAGAGATGTCGAGCCGAGTGTCAACTTGTGGGTATTGGATTCGAATGGGCGCGAAGTGCCGGAGGACAGCGAATGAAACCTCAACGAAACGCCCGCCCTCACGGGCAACTCCGTCAAAGTCAGGTGATTACGACATTCGGCCCTGGTTCGATGATCGATCTGCCGACACGGTCCGTCATCATCGGTGGGCTCGACACATGGCTCAAATCGGCCGACGAAATTCACGAGCCGAGGCTCATCGAAAAAATCCGTCGTCTCTTGAATCTCGGGCAACTTCGTTTTTACCCCCCGCCAGCGAATCCCGACGACCCGACCGCCGCGAAGACCGGGATACACGTCTATGAGTTCCCGTCGTGGTTCGTCACCCAGGACGTTGAAATCGGTCCGAGGGGTGGGTTGACCCGGTCCCGGATGCTGGTCCATCGTGCCAGCCTGGACGGGACACGGTACATTGATGACCGCAAACGGAAACATCCCGTCGTACCTGTCCGGTTCGTCCGCGCGTGTCGGAACGGGCATATCGCGGACCTCGATTGGCGCTTCTTCGCTCACCGGGGTGCGACCGAGTGCCGACGGAAACCGTTGTGGATGGATGAGCGAGGAACAAGTGGAGACCTGGCCGAGATTGTGGTCCGATGCGATTGTGGTAAGGAGCGACGTCTCAGCGATGCCACGATTACCGGCCAGAAGGTGCTTGGGATGTGTGAGGGACAGCGACCCTGGCTCGGGCCAGTTGCTTGGGAGGGGTGTGACCAGCCGAACCGGTTACTCGTCCGATCGGCCAGCAACGCCTATTTCGCACGGGTGATGAGTGTCATATCGCTACCTGACAAAAACGAGTCGATCGAGAAGGCAGTCAACGACGTGTACTCTGACAACCTCGCCGAACTGGAGAGTGTCGACGAACTCCGGTTCATGAGGAAGAAGATCGCACAGGTGAAGGCAGCCCTGGATGGTTTCACCGATGACGAGATCTGGGCCGAGATCCAGTCTCGCAAGGGGGCGACACTCGGAGGCCAAGCGAAGTCGGTCAAGCAAGCCGAGTTCGAGGTTCTCAGTAGTGCGACCGAACAAGCGGGAATCGACATCACCGATACGAGCTTCTCCGCCCGAGCATTGGCGAAGGAGGTTTGGGAAAAGCCGTGGATGGGTGCTGTCGAGCGGGTGGTCCTCGTGCATCGGCTGCGAGAGGTCGTTGCCCAGGTCGGCTTCACTCGGTTTGAGGCCAGCAGCCCGGACGTTGAAGGCGAGCTTCAGATGGGGGTGAAATCCGCCCCTCTCGCAATGGATGCAACCTGGCTCCCTGCCGTGGAAAATCGCGGCGAAGGGGTGTTCATCCAGTTCAAAAAAGCTGCGATTGATGATTGGCTCAAGCGACCCGAGGTGATTGATCGGGGGAAGCGGTTATACACTGGGTTCGAAGCCTGGAAGGCGGCACACCCGCAGAGTGGACGGTTATTCCCCGGGCTGTCCTACTATTTGCTCCACACCGTTTCTCACATGCTCCTGACGGCCGTCTCATTGGAATGTGGCTACCCGGCCAGTTCGATCCGCGAGCGTGTCTACTCCCTGGAGGCGGGGTACGGCATCTTGCTGTACACGGGATCGCCAGATGCGGAAGGAACGCTGGGAGGGTTGGTGGAAACCGGTCGACAGATCCACAGACACCTCCAGGCGGCCCTGGAGTTGGCCCGGCTCTGCTCCAATGACCCTGTGTGTGCTCAACACGACCCACCGGCCCCACACGAGGGGCGGTTCCTGCATGGCGCGGCCTGTCATGGCTGCCTCCTCGTCGCCGAGACGTCCTGCGAACAGCAGAACGACTTCCTGGACCGCTCACTGGCTGTTCCAACCGTGGAGGCAGTGGGAGCCGAGTTCTTTACGGGCTGAACATGAGCGACCCGCTCCAGGCCCTCGGGGATGCCGAACTACGAGCGCTAGTTGCCGCCCTGATCGGTGGCCGGCTCGCGCTCCCGTACACGTCGATGGGAGTTGCCCGACTCGTCGGCTCGGACAAGGCTGGAGTAGTGGCGGTCAGGCTGTCGGAGTTGGCGGGACTGGGGATGACGCCCAACCATGTCGCTGTCGTGGTCGAGGCGATACTCGCGACTCGTTTAGCTCGTCCGACTGCTGATGACTTGGTCGAGTTGGTTTGGACTGGTCCGGATGCGGTCGGCATGGCCAACCGGGATACGGGCGTTGTGGTCCGAGAGCTGTTTGCCCAGGCGGTCGATTCGGTTGTCGTGGTTGGGTATGTGGTCTATCAGGGGCGAGAGATTTTCCGCCGGCTGGCCGAACACTTGGCCAGTCACCCAGGACTTCTCGTTCGGCTTTTTCTGGACATCCACCGGGACCGTCCGGATTCCTCCTCGGACGAGGAGATCGTCCGCCGGTTCGCTCGGCGGTTCGTCGATCAGGACTGGCCGGAAGGCTATCCGTTGCCGGAGGTGTACTTCGATCCCCGATCCCTTGCGGCCGATCCCGGGAAGCAATCGAGACTGCACGCGAAATGCGTCGTGGTAGACCGGCGGGTGGCTCTGGTGACCTCAGCGAACTTCACCGAAGCAGCGCAGGAGCGGAACATCGAAACCGGGGTAATCGTCCGATCGGCTCGGTTCGCTGCGAGTCTGGCCGACCATTTCGGAGCGCTGGCAACGGGCGGGTTGCTCCGCCGACTCAACCTTGTCGGATAGCGGGTTCGGGACGAAGCACGCCCCATTCGCTATTTGGTCGTTGAGCCCTTCTCCCTCTCCTTCCCCCGATAATCGCTGTAGGCGTTCGCGATCATCTCCATCGCGTCTGCTTCCTTCTTCGCCTTCACCATTCGCGCCTTCGCGATTGCCAACCTCCTCGCGGACTCGCGGAGCTTCGCGGCCCTCGGGTCAGTTTCCACGCTTGGCTACCTCTGGAAGTTTGCTGTTTCCCGTGCTGTTTACAGATCGGCCGGGACGCTCCCTTTCTCCGAAGAATCCACCCATCCACTCACGCCCTGCGGTCGCCCAATCGGGTAGGTTCGGGGCCGTCTTCCGTACTTTTGGCAAAACCTTCCGCGAGGGTTAAGTTCTCTGTGCTTCGATAAGTAACTGCGTGGCGGAACGCTGTCTGCGGCGAGCCGCCTGCAGACCCGGATTACGCCGCGGCGGGTGGCGTCCGCGGCGACGAACCGCTGCAATGGTGGCGAGTCGTCGGGACCGGAGGCACGATCCTTATTGGACGATCCTCATAATGGCTTTTTGCTCGCGCGGCCCAAGATGGTGAATACCGTACCGAAGCTGGCTCGGCAACCGGTTCAAGGCCGAGCAGGCGGTGTCCGGCTACAATGACGACTTTGACCGTTGAGGTCCAGCCCCCATCTCAGGACGGGTTGCGAAGCACTTACACGATGTACACGACATGGAAGCTGGAACAGGTTCACGACAAACCACTTCGCCCGGCTCGCAACGACGAGGAGTACCGGCTACACACTGCCGCGCTCGAGTGGGGCCTCGCTGACCCGCTCGTGATTCAGTCCTCGGAGGACTTTCAGTCGCGGCCCCGCTGGGAAGGGCGGCTGAAGCCGTTTCACCACCAGGCTCGCAATCTCATCACGTTCTGCCGTCGGCTTCCGGTGACCCTCTTGGCCGACGATGTCGGGCTCGGCAAGACGATCAGTGCCGGCCTCATCCTGTGTGAGCTGATGGCCCGCCGGAAAGTCGGCCGTGCCCTCGTGATCTGCCCCAAGATCCTCGGGCCGCAGTGGGTCGAAGAACTCTCGTCCAAGTTCGGTATTCAGGCGAGCTTCGCACTCGGTGACCAGCTTGTGGACGAACTCGACCGCGGTTCCCCGGTCGTCATCACCACCTACGAGAGCGCGACGGGCCACCTGGCCGACGCCGTGACTGTCTCATTCGATATGCTCGTTCTCGACGAGGCCCACAAGCTCCGCAACCTCTACGGAAGCCCAAAGCCGCCGAAAGTGGCGACTGTCATCCGCAGTGCCCTGGAGCGGAGGCTATTCAAATACGTCCTCATGCTCACCGCCACCCCCATTCAAAACCGGGTGTGGGACTTGTACTCGCTCATCGACTGCCTTGCCGTGACGCGGGGGCACCACAACCCGTTCGGGCCGCCACACGCCTTCCGCATGCGGTTCATCCAGCCGGGCAGCGACGGCCGGAAGTTGGTCCACGCCCGTGTGGAGGAGTTCAGACGCGTCGTGCGCCAGTACGTGGTACGCACCCGCCGCGGGGACGTTCGACTGTCGTTCCCTACCCGCATCGTGGAACTCCGACCGGTCGGCTTGACCTCTGAGGAAAAGGCCCTCATCAAACTCGTCAGCAGTCGGATCGGGCACCTGAACCCGCTCTCCCAGTCATCGGTGGCCCAGGCGATGATGAGCAGCCCGGCCGCACTCGCAACCCAACTGGCGAACATGGCCGGGAAGGACGCGTCCCTCACCGGGGCCGCAGCTGAGGCCCGCCGCCTGGCTGGGTCCTGCGCACGACCGGCCAAACTCGGACTACTGTTGACTGTCTGCGAGAAGCTGCGGTCCGAAAAGCAGGACTGGCGGGTAGTGGTCTTCACCCATCGGAGTGAAACCCAAGGCATGATCGGCGAAGCTCTGGCCGCACTGAACATCCCGACCGGGTTCATCCGCGGCGGCCAGGCGCGTACGAGTCAGCAAGCGATTGAGGACTTCCAGGCAACGCCGCCCCGCGTTCACGTCATCGTGTCCACCGACGCCGGGGCCGAGGGCGTGAACCTCCAGGCGGGCAACGTGCTGGTGAACTACGACCTGCCCTGGAACCCAATGAAGGTTGAGCAGCGGATCGGCCGGGTCCAGCGCCTCAGCTCCGTCCACCAACACGTCGTCATCCTCAGCCTGGTGGCCGCCGGGACGGCCGAAGAGGCGGTAGTCGGCCGACTCACGGAAAAGCTCCAGACTGTCGTCGCGTCGATCGGCGACATCGAGTCGATCCTGGAGGCCGTCGACCAGGGCCGGGACGACCCGGACGGTGAGGAGGTGCCCTTCGAGCGTGCCCTCCGGGAGTTGGTTGTTCGGTCGCTGATCGGGCAGGACGTCGAACTCGCCCGCAAGAAGGAACTCGACAGCATCGAGGCGGCCCGGCGCGAGATCGAGGCGAAGCGCGCGGAGCTGGACAAGGCACTCGGAGGCCTCGAACACCTGCACGACGCTGGGCCGCGAATGCCGCGGCTGGAGCGGTCGGACCCGTCCATGCCGGCTCAGGACTTCGTCCTCCGGGCGAAGCGGGTCGAGGGGGCGACGGTCCGGGAGACCCACCCGGGTGTCTTCGCCGTCACCGTACCAAACCGTGAGGCCGAACTGATCACCTTCGACGAAGCACGGGCCGAGGCGAGTTCCGCCCAAGCCGTTTTTATGGGCCGGCTCCGGCTGTACCAGCCCGGAAAGAGGGACTTCGAGCGGCTGGTCCAGCACTGGGTCGACCGCTGCGGGCACCGCGTCTTCGACTCCCGTTCCCGGACGCACGCCGCCGCCGGCGAACTCGCGGCCCGCTGGTGCGCGGAGTTGATTGAGGCCGAGTTGATCTCATTCACCGTTGAGGAGCAGCGGTCCAAATTCCAGGGCAGGGCGGTGGCCAGGGCGAAGGCGAGCAACGGCGTCGACAGCTTCGAGAAGCTGGTCGGGGCTGAGTATCGCCCCCCTTCTCACGCCCCGGTCGAGGTGGATCCGGATGCCGCCGATCCGGTCACGGCCGAGATCGTGCCCGGGGAGCTTCTCCGTGGGTACACCGTGCCGCTCACTCAGGCCATCCAGGCCGACCCGGAGATTGGTGAGTTCCACCGTTTCTACGCCGAGCGACTGGTCGAGGAACTCGCTCAGGCCGGCACCGACCCACGGCTCCGGCACAAGGTACACGAGGACTTCCAGGTCGATGTCCACGCCGAGACCGTCGCTCTCAAAGGGATCTGCTACGATGAGATCACGCTGCGGGTCGCGTTCTCACTCCGAGGCGAGGGAGAGTATGAGGTGGTCCTCCAGGCCGTCCCCGCGTCGAGCCAGGTACTCGAAGAGCCGCCGCGGGTGGCGTGCGGGTCGACCGGCCTCACCGTCCCGGCCGGGTGTCTCGGCCGGTGCGACCTCTCCGGGAAGACCGTCCTGAAACACCTGCTGGAAGCGTCCGCGAGCGGCCGATGGGCACTTCGGGACCGCTTTGTGACCTGCCAGGTCAGCGGCCAGCGGGTGATCGAGGACGAGGTGGCAACTTCGGCGGTGTCCGAGATTGTCGCGCACCGGTCCGAGTTTATCCGCTGCCAGGAATCGGGCGTTCTCATGCTTCCAAGCGAGGCTGGAACCTCCGCAATAAGCGACAAGGTCGTACGCATCGACCTCCTTTCCCCGTCGGAGAAACCGCCACACCGGCTCGGGTTGCAGACCGAGTTCGGGACGTGCGATGTCACCCGGCGGCGGCTTCTGTGCGACGAGTTGGGGACATCAGCCGCCTCCGGCCGTGTCATGGACCGGGAACTCCTTCAGCCGTCGACGAGATCGGGCCGGCTGGCACTCGAGGAGGAGTTGGTGAACTGCGAGGAGTCGGGAGCAAGGCTACTGCCTGCGGAAGCCGGGGTCTGCGAACTGACCGGCCGCCGGGTCGACACCAGCCTACTCGGTCGGAGCGAGGTGTCGGGGGTACATGCCCTCCGAACCGAGTTGTCCGAGTGCCCAGTGACCAGGAAGAAGGTGCTCCCCCGTGAACTGTCCGAGTGCCAGGTGACGGGGACTCGTGCCGTCGACGAAGCGATGGAGGTATGCTCGGTCACAGGGAAGCACGCACTCAGATCGGAGCTTGTGCTGTGCGAGGCCACCCGAAAGCCGGTGTTGCGCTCGGAGGCGGGAACCTCGGACTACAGCGGCAAAACGGTGGCCCGCCACCTGCTGGTCGGATCCCATCTACCTCCGGGGCGGCTCGGATTGGGCGAGGAGACGGTGCCGTGTGAGGTGACCGGCCGCCGACTCCTCCTCGACGAACTGGCCGTGTCGGCCGTTTCAGGTCGGCTCGTCGGGCGTGATCTGCTCCGCCAGTCCGCCGCCTCGGAGGCGTGGGCACTGCTCGACGAGATGGTCACTTGTGCGGAAAGCGGTGTCGGATTGTTGCCGTCCGAGGCGGTGATTTGCCAGATCACCGGGAGCACGGTGGACGCCCGGGCGACCTCGCGCAGCGCGCTCTCCGGCAAAGTGGGCCTGACGAGACTCTTCGACCACTGCGCCGTGACCGGCACGCACGCCTTCCCTGCTGAATTGGCAACCTGCGAGGCTACCGGCGTGCGGGTCATGCCTGACCAGCTCGGCCAGTGTGAGGTTACCGGCCTACGTGTGCTCCTATCCCGCCTGGTGGCCTGCGATCACTCCGGGGCCTTCATCCTCGACACCGAGGCCGCCAAATCCGACCTGTCAGGACGGCAGGTACGCGCCTCACTCTTGGTACGCTCTGAGCTTCCGCCCCACCGGTTCGGGCTGCCGGAGGAAACGTTGCGGTGTGAGGTCACCGGGCGGTTCCTCTTGAGGGACGAGGCCGGGGTATCGGTCGTCTCGGGGCGGCATGCCGGCCGAGACCTCTTGGCCGCTTCCGACGCGTCGGGCGAGCTCGCACTGACGGACGAATTGGTCCTCTGTCCGGAGACTGGGGCTCGCCTGCTTCCCTCCGAGGTCGCCCGGTGCTCCGAGAGTGGGGCGCTGGTCGACCGCCGCAGTCTCGCCACAAGCGACCTGACCGGGAGGCGCATCCTGACCCGGCTATCCGGCAAGTGCGCTCACACTGGCAAGCGAGTGCTCCTGAGTGAGCTTGAAACCTGCGGGTTGACCGGGCTCCCGGTGCTGCCCTCGGAGATGGAAACTTGCGCCATCACCGGCACCCGTGGCCTGCGCGAGCGGATGGCATGCAGCGACGTGTCGGGCCGGTACGGGATACCGGCCGAGGCGTTTCAGTCGTCGGTCAGCGGCCGGGTCGGGCTGTTGGACGAGGGGCTTCGCTGCACGTGGCTCGGCGAGAATGTCCTCCGGAAGGAAGCCGGACGCTGCACCTTGACGGGCCGAACGGTGGCGAAGAAACAACTGAACACTGCCGGCCAGCTCGTCCCCTTGGCCGATCTCCTAGATGGGCGGGCTGAGGGCTCGCGTAACGATCGAAAGCTGATCCCGGTGCTACAGTCCTTGGACAAGGACTTGAAGGGCGTGACATCCGCTGAGGTCGTTCGCTCGCCCGGTGGCCTGTACGCGGTGTGCGGCGAGATCCGGACCCGCGGGTGGTTCGGCGAGAAAGTCAGGTACGTCGGGCTTCTGCTCCGCATCGGTGACCGGCCCGCAGTCATCGGCCACGGCGTTCAGGGCTATCGAGAAGCAGGGGCGGATTTTATTATCGAAGATGAATTAGAGTTCGGATGAAACTTCCTCTGTCATTCGCTCTGCGTTCAAATGGTGTCTGAAGTCCTCTCAGATACTGTTTGTGGTAATGGAGTGAGCCTCGGCATGAGCTGGCCTCACGGCGAAACCAATCGAGGGGGTACCTTACGACCCTGTTCCGCAGTCTTCCGCAGAACCTTCCGCAAAACCCCCCGGACTTCGTGATATCCAAGGGGTTTCTCGCAATGGATAACGTGCCTTGCAAGACACCTCTGAAATGCTAAAATGCTAGAAATCCCAGTGGTTTGGTAGGATCGAGTTCGGTTTTCTGACATGTTTCGGGACCAAGAGGTCGCAGGTTTGAATCCTGTCAGCACGATTGATTTTTCAGCAGCAAGATCCCGATTCTTGCAGCAAAAGTTGTAACAGCCAGAGGCATGAACTATCGGAAACCCGCATTCCTGCGGTGTCCCGAGGTCATGCTATGCCCTGCAAGCCCTTCTTCCGCGCCTTCGACGTCTGGTGGTTCGCCTCGATCTATGAGGCGGGCACCCAAGGACTCACTGATTAAACCTCCGACAACTCTCGTTTTCCCAGCATTTTTCTGCGCCGGCAGAGGTTTTGTCGGCGAGTCCTATGTGCAACGCCGGCTTTCAAACATGAGGGTCGGCGTCGCAAAGCCCCTGCCGGATTGGTGTCACCGCCGTGGCGGTCAAGAGGGCTCCTTCAGCACGCCGTGGATCGCGTCCTTTGCGGACGTGCTGAGCTTGTCGCCCTCAAGCAGGGCGCGGACCTGCTTCGCCACATCCGCGGTGATGTGGCTCATCGGGTTGGATTTCAGCAAGGCCGCTTGGAAACTCTCCAGGCTCTCGCGCTCGGCGCGGGTGAGCTTTTTCGGGTCGCTGTCCAGTAACTTCGCATGCCGGTCCAGTTCGCGCTTGATGTCTGCCGAGGCCTCGCCCAACTGCGCCTCCGACGCCTGCACCGAGAACACCGGCTTCACCTCGCCCCCACCCAACGTGCCCGGTGCGGGGCGAGTGGCGAGCAGTTTCTCGACGCGCTCAAGAGCCTTGTCCACCTTCTTCCACTCGTCGCCGCTCGGCTTGCCGTTCTTGATCGCCTGGAATGCCTCTTGCACCTTAGCGAACTCGGCGCGGGTCTCGGTTAGCGATTTGTCTCTCCGCTCGGCGATCCACGGCTGGAGATACCCCTGGTCGCACGCCCTGCAGCCGAACCCGAGGAACAGCCCGAACAGGAGGCCGAACGACACCGACCCGATGTACCGGATCAGCACGGGGCGATCGGCGGGCGGGATCGCGTCCGGCTTGAACCACGCCATGAGCGTGGTGCCTACGAACGTGAACAGTAACCCGATGAGGGTCGCGGTGAGGCCGTTCGATGTGTTGAGGGCGGTGAGCAATCCCAGCCCGCAACCGAACGCGGAGAGCGAGAAGAAACTAATCCGGTCCATGTTCGCTCCGATCGGCTTGTCCGGTTCTGGCGGGGTGAGGTCGATTGCATGGGGCTGCTTCGGCCGGGGTTTCGGCTTCGGGCGGTGCCGGGGCATGGGGACTCGGTAGGTTTAGTGGGCGGGTTTGAAGAGGAACGAGCGGGTGAACTGGTGCAGGAACTCGGTGCGGAGTTGGTCAAACGACGACCCGGCCCCGCCGCAGATCGTGAACGTCTTTTCTGGCAACTTACCGACCCCCCCCCACATGGCGGCCTTGGCGGTGACCTTCAACTGAACCTGGCCATCGTTCGGACGGGTGGAATCGACGTCCAACTCGAAAGCGATGTGCGGATCCTGAAAGCCCTCCTTTCCGACCGTCAGCGCGGCGGCCGAAACCTGCCCAACGATCCGGCCGCGGAACCCCCTCCCCGCGAGGTCAGCCGTCAGGTCGCACTCCGAGATCTTGAAGGCCAACTTGGTGGCCGATACCTGGTCGGCCGGTCTTGTCTCGGCGTCCCAAACCGCCGCCCATGGGGTGACCGTTCGGAGGCGTAGCTCGGTCTTGCCGGCACGCAGCTCGGCCGTCACGCGGAACGCCCCGGACGTGGCCGGCGGCACAGCGAGGAGCGGCCGTGCCGCCGGGAGCGCTGCGAACAGGCGGAGCGGAGCGTCCCCGGCGAATACGGCGTCGAGCGACTTGGGCGCGTCATGGAACACGGCCTGGAGGAGCGACCCGACAGCCGGGCCGAGCTTCTCGGCCTTCGGGTCCAGCACGACGGGCTCCCGCGGCCCCGCGGCCCCGCCAGCGGTGTCCAGGCAAAGGTGGATGCTGTGTGCCCAAATCACCCGTGCCCGATCGGCAGTTGTGACTTCGCGGGCGAGCGGATTCGCGGCGGGACCGGGCACCAAGTGTACCGCCGCGGCCCGTAGCGGCAGCCAGTTCGCGGCGAGGTCAAGTCCGACCTCCCGTCCGTCTGTCGTTCGCGCGGGCAGCAGGGGCGGGGAAAACAAGCGGGCAAAGAAGTCCGGGAAAACGCCAGTCCCAGTGTCGTCGCGAACCGTCCGAAATGTAATCACCAGCCAGATCTTCGACGGCTCGTCGTCCCTCACACCAGGGTGTTCCTTCTTCAAGAACGCCCGGACCGGCCGAAGCCGGTATCCGGGAACCTGGGTCATCATCCCGGCCTGGACTAGAACCTGTCGGACTTGTTCCTGCCCCGGAACCGCGGCCTTCTCCGGGATCAACAGCTCCTTATTCACGTAGCACACCAGCGCCTCGCGGAGTACCGGCCCGACGTCGATCTCGATGTCGTTCCCAAAGATCGGCAGGTGGAGCGGTTCGTCGCTGTTCGCTCCGTGGGCGCGCGGGGCGGCGTAGAAGAACGTGTCGTCATGGGCCGCGGCTGCTTGTTCGGAGGGGAACTGGAGCCGCCCTTGCATGGTCAGCGGGTAGGTCCGGACCGGGCGGGGGCGTGTGGTCCCGGCCAGTCCCCCGGCAACCGCCGCCAGCCCGGTCGCCTCGGCCTCGAGTTGGCGGGCGACGGCTGCCGACGGGTACGCCAGCCGGACCCCGGCGAAGCTCGCCGCCACTCGGTGTACCTCGATCGTCGATGACAGTGTCGCGTCGAGCGTCTGCGGGGACACGTACCCGAGGGTGAAGTAACGCCCGGTCGAGACCGCCGCGCCGGCGTACTCCGACCCGGTTCGCGGGTCGGTCCCGGAGATCGGCAGGCGGAACGGTACCCGGTTGATGAGGTCAGCGAGGTAATCGAGCCGGACCGCCAGCCGGGCCGTGTACGGGTCGCGGGCCGCCTCGTCCGCCGCGCTCCCGTTATGTACCGTCACGAAGATTGTGTAGTTCCGGATGAACGCAGGGAGCGTTCGCGTGACCTGGAACACCTTGGTGCCCCCCAGCGCCAGGTCGATCTGAACCGGGTTCGGGCGGAGCAGGTCATTGAGCACCACCCCGTTCGCGCCGGAGTGGAACACTTTCGTGACGACGAGCAGGTTCTCACCCGGCCGAAGCGGGAGCGGGTTTTTCGGATCCCAATCGTGCCCATTCCACCGGAACCGGACCTCGTGCCGTGCTTTCGGCTCTCCATCCGGGACCGAGCCAACCCCCTCCGACACGCTCAGCGACGGGAGCGGCCCTTTTTCCACCACCCCTTCCAGCCCGCGGAGGATAGCCAGATCGGCCGGAACCTCGAGGAAGTCGCGGAGGAACGGCCCCGGCGTCCCCCCCAAGGCGCGAGTCCACGTCTCATACGACGACCAGTCCTTGTCAGCGACAAGGAACGGGGCGGTGAGTTGGTCCCGGAATTTCGATTCCGTCCGGTAAGCGAGGTCATCGGTGAACGCCTTCGCGTCAAACGCCACCCACTTGCCCTCATTCATGCTCGCGACCACCTGTTCTGCCACGAGAAGGACCGGGACCGCGGACGGTTCGGGCATTCGGCCCAGGAGCATCCCCGCGTACTTCCCGTCCGTCGTGACGACCGGCCCGCCGCTCATTCCGGGGTAGGTAAGTTCCTTTCCCAGGAACCGCACGGCCATCGGCCCGGCCTGGCGGAGGAACCCGAGGTATTGAGCCTCCTTCCGCCCCTCCGCGACACGCACCTCGACCGGGAAGGGCTTGAGCGACTGGAACGGGAACCCGAACACGAATGCGTTCGCCGACTTACCCTCGTCCGCGAGGGGAGGCAGGGCGAGCGTGTCGCGACCTGGCATCGGTGCCCGGAACAGAGCGAGGTCGAGATCCGGGAAGACCTTCACGGAGCCGGATTCGGGCTTCTCGAACGACGCGAGCGGATTCTGGGGATTATCGACCGTGTAGATCCGGACCTTCGCGCACCGCTGGACGACGTGGTAGCAGGTTGCGAACTCCGCGACTGGGGGATTCTGCGTCGCATCCACCCGGAGCAGGTAGGCCGCGCCAGTTTTCTTCGCGCTATTCGGGTCCAAACTTTGGACGCGGAAGAGGCGGCCGGCGACGCGCTGACACGCGGCGTCAGTGTCGTCGGCACGGGCGGGCGGCGCGCCGCCAACCGTCCACACGATCAACACGACCAAGGATAACCACCCGCGACTTGGACGAATCATGGTGGCCTCGGGAAACCTGGGGTGCTGTCAGGACTACTTGGGGAGGGTCAGTTTCCCTTGCACGGCCGCCGTTTTCAGCGCGGAGTTGATCTGCTCCTTGAACTTGCCCGCGTCCTCGGCGAGTTTCTGGTTCACCACCTTCTCGACCTCACTCTTGAGAATCTCAAGGATCGCGTTGTCGAAATTGGTGCCGGAGATCTCGCCGGAACACTTCTTAACTTCAATTTTGAAACCGTCCTTTCCGGCATCCGTTACGACCAGATCGGCGACCACAGTCAGATTGCTCTTGAACGTCGAGTTCACGTTCCCGGTCGAAACCTTCCCGTCATCCGTTGTGGCCTTCCCGCTCACCAAGCCGGCGAGCGGGGAGGACAGTTTGACGGACACAGCTGTGGATTCCTTCCCCTTAACCATCCGCGGAACCTCGACCACGAGCTTTGACTCGGGTTCCACAACGGCCGCCGAACCCTCGACGCTGGACCGCCAATAGGTCACAAGGTTCTGCCCCAACGGGAGAGGCTTCTCGATCTTGTGCCGTTCGGCGGATGAGCCCGTCAGTTTCGCGGTCGGCTTGGCGAGTTCCGTGCCAAGGACTTTCTTGAGGATGCCGGCGACGACGGCCCGGTCATCCACGGAGGCGTTCTCGTCGGCTTTGGGTTGGCAGACACCTCGCGCGGGGCCGATCGCCACCGCCGCGAGGGCGGCAAGAACACAGTGGGGTACGAAGTGTTTCATAGCTTTCGTTTCGGAAGATCCGGAGAGCTACTGGGACAACGCGCCCAACGAAAGATGCCCGCCTTTCTCTGACACATCGTCCCAACGGGAAGACCACCGATGATGATTGTATGGCATTGGTCAAGATCAGGTATCGGACTTTCGAGGTAACCCAGTAGTCACGCCGATTCGGACCTCGGTTGGCTGCATCTGGTGACTTGCAGCAACGAGACTGACAACCCTGCTCTTGCGGGCAAAGTGTGCGATCTGTAAACTCCTGGATGGCCCAATTTTACGTCAGAAGCCTGTTCGCTACCCTCGTTGGGGTGCAACAGGAGGTGGATTCAAATTGCCTCCGACTCGATGACCCTCGGCGTCACTCAATCTCACTGGTGGCAAGGCGATAGGACACTTCCTTCCTAATGACTTAGAGGCTATCCCGGAACGAAAACATTGCAGAAAAAGACACTTTACGAGAATTCATGCCGGGCGCGAATCCAGGTAAATCTAAAAAGAACGGTGAGCCGCGACTAACTAATTAGACTGACGTCGATTCCCCTCACATGAATTCGGCGCAACTCTTGTCAGGAATCAGGAACTCGATTCCGGCTGGCCTGCTATTCCGAGACGTAGGCAGAGCTGCGACTCGTGGTGTGTTCAGGAATGCAGTTTGAACACAGAATGAAGATTCGATGAAAAAAAAAGAAAAAGAGATTCGCCGCGCGATAGATTCTGCGCCCAGGCGAGTAAAATCTGAGTAGTTGAGATCTGTGGGTGATCAGAGAGGGGGCTTGTTGTTGCAGAATTTAAGGTAAATCACTTTTCAAAGAACAAAAGAAGGCAATCAAATGACAATTTGTCGATTAGCAGTTTTGTGGGCAGTGCTAATTCTCAATGCAACGGCCAGTGGCCAGGACGATGCTTTCAAGAAACCTTTGTCAGAATTTGTCACTGGCCAAGCGCGCAACGTCTTAGCCAAGAAGTCATTCACGATCGATCAACCTGCTTTTGTTGGCACCATTGCACCTATTGATCCGCAGAAGACGTTGCAAGTTAACATTCAAAACCTAAAGCTGAACAAAGATCAGCTTTCGGTACTAGCAATAATCAAGGCGTCGTACGAACTCAATGGATTGCTCAAAGGAAGGGATGGCTCTGAGAAGGTCATAGTTCGGGTAATGGTTGATCTTAGCGTGGATGGAACCGCCACGCTCGTCTCGAAGCAGGGGAAGTTCTTCCTCAAGCCGAAGATTGGAAACATGGAAATCAAAACAATCCAAATTGAGAGTGCTCCCAAAGGGGTCGTTGTTGATCGGGGAAACGTGGAGCAATCGCTGAAAGACGAATTTAAGAAAAACAAGGCCAAGATCAGCGAATACTTAAACGGAGTGTTACCAGAGCAAGAACTTAAATAATGGAGGTGCAACATGAAAGGTATGCTTGTGAGTCTAGTGCTTATTCTCGTAGTTGCGACCCAACCGGCGAGAGCACAGAACAACCCCACCCTCGACAAATATCTGGACGAGAAGATCAAAGCAGAACTAAGCAAGATGGACAGTCCGGATAAAGGATACCGCGACGGACCGCACTGGGTGTGCTTCGACAACCCTGGGCGAAATCTGAGTGTCACCATCAACTCCAAACTGGATGGTGCCAAGGCAGCACTGACCGGCGAAATCCGTGGCAAGATTGCCTTCAACTACCAAGTCAACATCGAGAAAAAGATTCTTGGCAGACGGGTTGTGATCGCACGCCACGACTTTGGGGGCTATGCCGACATCAAGATGGTTGTCAACGAGGCTTCTGCCAATCTCGGCACGCAACTCAGCGGTGCCAAAGTGTCGATCAAGGAACTCAAGATCGAAAACCTGAGGATGCGAAGTGATGCTGCAAAGCCATTCCAAGGGATCATCCAGAATTGGGTCAACGGCCAACTTCGAGGTAAGAAGGGCGACTTTGAACACAAACTGGAAGCAGCGATCAATTCCGTGAAGCCCTGATAATCATTGGAATAAAGTTATATTTGAATAGTTTGAATTTTGCCCTGTAAGCCAAGTCGCTGACAGGACGAAGTTCATTTAGGGGTTACTTCGCAACGAGTCCAAGACCGGATGAAACGGCCAGAGGCGGGCAAGGAACCTTGGCCGTCGTGGGTGCTGTCCGCAGCCCGTATCTACTCGGGCGGGTTGGCAAAGCCCGTCAGCAACCGGCTCGTCTGGTCCTGTGCGATCATGGCATCTGACGCAACCGCTTATCGGGCAATGCCTGTCGCTAGGTCAAGCCCATCAACGATCAGCACGATCGAGCAATCGCAATTGGCAGTGATCTTCATAGGTGGCACCTCGCGGGTCCAGACGTTCAGCCCGAGTCCGACAATCGCAACTGTCATTCAGAACTACTCCGGCCCGAGCGCGACCGGAACACTCACAAGCGAGATCTATGACTGGGCCGACGGCAGGGCCAGCGGCAACTAAGTTGTTGTTCCTACAAGAACTTCCAACATGAAATCGTCGCTCCAGCCACACGCAAGGCGTTTCATCGCGATGCTGTCACCTTTGGGATGCTGCTTCAAGAGCGAGAGCGTGAAGCGTCTCAGCTAGGCGAAGTTCTCCCGCAAGTGC
>PLDW01000072.1 GCA_003136315.1 Gemmataceae bacterium
CATTCTCTTTGGCTTACCGGCAATGTCAGTTGCCGGGTGAGCTGATTGGTACTCGGCAACTGACGTATCCGGTTCGCCTGTTGTTACCTCCCTTTGAACCCGGCAGAAATCGGTCACTTTGGCATGGCATAAGCAGTCATTTCTTCGCTGTGGGGTGGGATGGAAGAGGGTCACGGCCAAGGCAATCGGGAACGGTTGTGAAAAAATCATGAACGACTTGGTCAAGAAGGCCCCAAACTCGGCAATGCTCGGATATTCTCGCTAAGGAGCAGATAATGGCACGGACCGGAGGCGACATTCTCGTTGAGGCGTTGATCGAGTGGGGGGTTGATACTGTTTTCGGCCTGCCAGGGGACGGGATCAATGGGATCATGGAGGCTCTTCGCACCCGCAAAGACAAAATCCGTTTCGTTCACGTCCGGCATGAGGAATCCGCGGCCTTCATGGCCTGCGGATACGCCAAGTTCACCGGTCGACTCGGAGTCTGCCTTGCCACCAGCGGGCCTGGTGGCCTCCATCTGCTCAACGGTCTGTACGATGCGAAGCTCGATGGCCAGCCCGTCCTGGCTATCACCGGTCACCACTTCCACGACCTGATCGACACGAACGCCCAGCAGGATGTCGATCTTGACCGGGTGTTCGCCGACGTCGCCCTGTACAGCACCCGCGTCATGGGTGTTGCGCATGTCGAGAACGTGATCCACAACGCTTGCCGGATCGCGATTAGTCGCCGCGGGGTGTCTCATATCAATTTTCCGGTCGATTTCCAGAGCCTCAAAGAGCAGTCGCGGAGCGAGCGGAATCTGAAGGGGCACGCCAACACGACCGCCCTCGGCCGACGGATGCCCGTGCCCGCAGCAGAAAACTTGAATCAGGCGGCGGAGATTCTCAACGCCGGAAAAAAGGTGGCAATCCTCGCTGGCCGTGGAGCCTTGCACGCGACCGATGAGTTGGAGCAACTCGCCGACACACTCGCGGGACCAGTCATCAAGGCACTCCTCGGGAAAGCCTGCCTGCCAGACGATAGTCCATTCACGACCGGCGGTATTGGGCTACTTGGGACTGCTCCCTCCCAGGAGGCGATTGAGAACTGTGATACCTTCTTCATGGTTGGGTCGTCGTTCCCGTATATGGAGTTCATGCCCAAGCCGGGCCAGGCCCGTGGGGTGCAGCTCGACATCGACCCGACCCGGATCGGCCTGCGGTATCCTGTCGAGGTTGGTCTCATCGGCGACTGTGCTGCCACTCTACGGGCGCTCCTGCCACTCCTTCAGAAGAAGAGCGACCGCTCGTTCCTGACCACGGCTCAGAAAAACATGGCCGATTGGAACGCCCTTATGCACGAGCGAGCATCCCGGACCGACAAACCGATGAAGCCACAGGTGGTGGCGCATGAACTCGGCAAGCGACTGCGTGACGATGCCATCGTCTGCTGTGATTCGGGCACCATCGCGACCTGGTTCGCCCGCCACATCCCCGCCCGCCGTGGGCAGATGTACTCACTCTCGGGAACGCTCGCGAGCATGGCCAACGGGTTGCCGTACGCGATCGCGGCTCAAACCGCCTACCCGGATCGGCAAGTCATTGCCTTTGTAGGGGACGGAGGGTTCTCGATGCTCATGGCCGAACTTTCGACGGCGGTGAAGTACAAGCTTCCGATCAAGGTGGTGATCTGCAAGAACAACACTCTTGGGATGATCAAGTGGGAACAGATCGTGATGCTTGGGAACCCGGAGTTTGAATGTGACCTGGAGCCAATTGACTTCGCCAAGTTCGCAGATGCCTGCGGGGCGGGCGGGTACACCTGCGACGACCCGGCGGAAATTGGGAGCGTGCTCGATTCCTTTCTTGCTTCGCCAGGACCGGCTGTCCTGGAGGCGGTGGTCGACCCGAATGAACCACCGATGCCCCCCAAGGCGACCGTCAAGCAAGCCCTGTACTTTGCCGAAGCGCTGGTCCGGGGCACGCCGGACCGTGGAGCGATCATTACGACCGTACTGGAGAACATGGTCAAGGAAATGATCTGAGGGCGAGATGAGAGCGACGAATTTCCTGGAGGTCGTCGAGCGGGTCGGGGTATCGGCCTATGCCATCCCGACCGATGCGCCCGAGGGCGATGGCACTTACCAGTGGGATCGGACCCCATTAGTGATTGTCGAGGTGACAGCCGCGGGGACAACCGGCATCGGTTACACCTACGCGAATGCTGCCACCGCCCATCTCATTCACGACCAGCTTGCCCCTGTCGTTGCTGACTGTGATCCTTTCGACGTACCCGCTGCCTGGGTCGCGATGCACCAGGCCGTCCGCAACCTCGGCCTCCCTGGTGTCTCTTCAATGGCAATCTCTGCCGTCGACTCGGCACTCTGGGATCTGAAGTCCAGGTCACTCGGACTACCGCTTGTGAAACTGCTCGGGGCTACACGGGAGAAAGTCCCGGTGTACGGCAGCGGTGGGTTCACGACTTACTCGCCTACGCAACTCAGGGACCAACTCGGCGGGTGGGCTCGGCAGGGGTTCCAGCGAGTGAAGATGAAGGTCGGTACCTATCCAGACGAGGATTATGCCCGTGTGAAGGCCGCCCGCGAGGCCATCGGCGAGGGCGTCGAACTGTTCGTGGACGCAAACGGAGCCTACGCCCGAAAGCAGGCGCTGGCGTTTGCTGAGCGGTTCGCGTCCCTCGAGGTGACCTGGTTTGAGGAGCCGGTGCCGGCGGATGACCTTGATGGGCTCCGGCTACTACGTGATCGCGCACCGGCGGGGATGGAGATCGCCGCTGGTGAGTACGGATATGCCCTGCACTATTTCCGACGGATGCTCAGCGCGGGTGCTGTGGACGTTCTCCAGGCCGACGCTTCGCGGTGCGGTGGGGTGACCGGGTTTTTGAAGGTTGCCGCACTTTGTGAATCGTTCGGTCTGTCGCTCTCGGCGCATTGCGCACCCGCGCTGCACCTGCACCCGTGCTGTGCTACGACCACAGCCCTGAGGCATCTCGAGTACTTCCACGACCACGCTCGGATCGAAGGCATGTTGTTTGATGGGGTTGCAACCCCGTCAAACGGGGCACTCCGCCCCGATCCAGGCCGCCCAGGGCTAGGATTGGAGTTCAAGCAATCGGACGCCGAGACTTTCAAGGTTTGGGCTGGTGAGTATACTTTGTGAGAAATGCGATGACGATCAGCCTGACGGTCTTACGCGAGCAGACTCAGAAAACCCGATTCGAGCGTCAGGGGCAAGACGACAGTCGGACGGCGATCCCGCCCGAGTCAGTCCGCGCACTTGAAACCGACTTGCAGAAGACGGTCTCGGGCGAGGTTCGGTTCGATGCCGGTAGCCGGGCGCTGTATGCGACCGATGGGTCGAATTACCGCCAGGTTCCAATTGGGGTGGTCGTGCCACGGAGCATTGAGGATGTTGTCGCGACTGTCGCGGCAGCACGCCAGCATAATGCTCCTATCCTATCCCGGGGTGGCGGGACGAGTCTTGGGGGCCAGTGCTGCAATGTCGCGGTGGTGATGGACTTTTCCAAGTATTTGCACCATGTCTCCCACATCGATCCGCATCGGCAACTCGCCACCGTCCAGCCCGGCTGCGTACTCGACGCTCTCCGAGATGCGACGATCAAGCACTGCGGGCTCACCTTTGCTCCGGACCCAGCCACCCATACCCACTGCACCCTCGGCGGGATGCTCGGGAACGACTCATGTGGGTCTCACTCCCTTCTTGGAGCGAAATACGGGCGCGGGCTCCGGGTCGCCGATAACACCCACGAACTGGATATCCTCACCTACGATGGCACCCGGATGCGGGTGGGCGAGACGTCGCCTGCCGAACTCGACACGATCATTCGCGGAGGTGGCCGCCGGGGCGAGATCTACGCACAACTTCGGGCATTCCGGGATCGATATGCAGACGAGATCCGTAACCGCTTTCCAAAGCTCCCTCGTCGGGTGTCCGGGTATAACCTTGATGCCCTCCTGCCAGAGAATGGGTTCCACGTCGCCCGCGCGCTCGTCGGGTCGGAGTGTACACTCGTCACTTTCCTGGAGGGAACGCTGAACCTCGTCCCGGTCCCGAAAGCCCGATCACTCGTTGTTTTCGGCTACCCTGATGTCTACGCTTCATGCCAGCATCTCACCGACATCCTGGAATTCCAGCCGACCGCGCTGGAGGGCCTTGATCACCTCCTGATCGAGTACGTGCAGAAGAAGGGGGATAAGACCGTGGACCTGGATCTTTTGCCGGATGGTCGGGGGTTCTTGATGGTCGAGTTCGGCGGCGAGAGCAAGGCCGATTCCGATGACCAGGCCCGACAGTGTATCGCGGCGATAAAAAAAATGAAGAACCCGCCGACGGTGAAGTTGTTTGATGACCCACACGAAGAGGAGATGCTATGGAAAGTGCGGGAGGGCGGGCTCGGAGCGACCGCCTGGGTACCAGGATTGCCGGATGCCTGGCCCGGGTGGGAGGATTCGGCCGTTCCTCCGGAGAAAGTCGGGCCATATCTCCGTGACCTGCGGGCGCTCTTCGACAAGCATGGGTACAACCCTTCGGTGTACGGCCATTTCGGGCAGGGCTGCATCCACTGCCGTGTGCAGTTCGACCTCTACACCTCGGACGGGCTGAAGAATTACCGGTCGTTTATGGACGACGCGACCGATCTGGTGGTCCGATATGGGGGGTCGCTGTCCGGTGAGCACGGGGACGGTCAAGCCCGCGGCGAATACCTACCCAAGATGTTTGGCGATAAACTCTACCAGGCTTTTCGCGAGTTCAAGGCGATCTGGGATCCCGCCGGGAAGATGAACCCGGGGAAGAAAATCGATGCGTACCGCATCGACGAGAATCTCCGGGTCGGACCTGACTATAACCCTCCGCAGCCACACACTCACTTCCACTATCCGGCGGACAAAAACTCGTTCGCCCGGGCGACTCTGCGGTGTGTGGGAGTGGGAGATTGCCGTCGTGAGGGCGGTCAGACCATGTGCCCGAGCTACATGGTCACACGCGAGGAGAAGGACAGCACCCGCGGTCGGGCTCGGCTGCTGTGGGAGATGATGAACGGTGAGGTGCTGACCGACGGCTGGCGGAATGAGGCGGTGAAGGATGCGCTCGACCTGTGCCTGGCATGTAAGGGGTGCAAGCACGACTGTCCGGTGAATGTCGATATGGCCACATACAAGGCCGAGTTTCTGTCGCACTACTTCGCTGGCCGTGTCCGTCCCCGCCACGCCTACAGCATGGGTTTGATCCACATCTGGGCACGGTTAGCGTCGGTCGCCCCGGGCGTCGCCAATTTCATCAGCCATGCCCCGATCCTCAATCGCGTGGCTAAGTGGCTCGGGGGCCTGTCACAGCGTCGGGCGATGCCGGCATTTGCGAACGAGACGTTCAAGAGTTGGTTCTTCAGCCGTCCTCCCAGAAACGAGACCGGGCCACTGGTACTGCTCTGGGCCGATACCTTCACCAATTATTTCCAGCCAGACCACGGGAAGGCGGCGGTCGCTGTGCTGGAGGACGCTGGGTTTCGGGTGTGCATTCCCCAGGCAGCACTCTGCTGCGGGCGACCCCTGTATGACTACGGGATGCTGGATACTGCCAAGGGGTTGCTCCGGGACATTCTGACGAATCTACGTCCATTGATTCAAGCTGGGGTGCCAGTGGTCGGATTGGAGCCGAGTTGCACGGCTGTTTTCCGCGACGAGCTGGTTGGGCTGTTCCCGGAGGACGAGGACGCCAGGCGTTTGCACGACCAGACGTTCTACTTCGCGGAATTTTTGAATCGACACGCAAATGGATACGCCCCGCCGCAGGTCGGGGGTAAGGCAATCGTCCACGTGCATTGCCATCAGAAGTCAATCGCTGGCAAGGCGGACGAGTTCGACCTCCTCAAGAAGATGGGGGTTGAGGTCCGGGAGCCGGAGCCGGGGTGTTGCGGACTGGCCGGATCATTCGGGTTTGAGGCCGGGCATCACGATGTGTCGATGGCGATCGGTGAGAAGAACCTCCTTCCGGCGGTGCGGGCTGCCGGCCCTGATGAATTGGTGATCGCAGATGGGTTTAGCTGTCAGACGCAGATCGCTCAGGGCACCGCGCGGAAACCGGTTCACTTGGCAGAGGTGATTGCTCGGGGTCTGCCCCCTGAGCGCACGGCCGATGCGATCCACAAGGACCGTTGGGCTGCAGGTGTGCCAACGGGAGTGCTGCTTATTGGGGCAGCTTTCATAATGACTGCTATTATTGTAATAGTAATATTATAATATTAATTGACTTAATCATTGGCAGTACCTGAACCATCTGCCCCCGCAAGGTCTTGCTATAAGCCTACGGGACAGTTCGACAGAGCTTGTGTATGAGGAGCACTATCCTCCTGACGGCGACGGAGAAGATAAATCGAAAGGGTCGTACAGCTAACCGGCGCGACGCAAGGCCCGGCGGCATCGGCTTTGCTGCACCCACACCCGTCCAACACCCATCCCGACTCATGAGGAGACCAGCGATGCAGCGTCGTGAGTTCATCGGGGCGATCACGGCGACCGCAGCGGCCGGAACCCTGACGGCCACCGCGGACGAGCCCAGGAACAGACCGGGCACGCCGACGGAGCGCCCGAAGGAGACCCGTCAGGGCGACATGATCTACCGGCAGCTCGGGACCACCAAGGAACAGGTGTCGGTGATTGGCCTGGGTGGGCACCACATCGGCCGCCAGAAGGATGAGAAGGTCAGTATCGCCATCATCCGCGCTGCGATCGACGCTGGGATCACTTTTATGGACAACTCATGGGATTACCACGATGGCGGGAGCGAGGTCCGAATGGGCAAGGCCCTGAGGGACGGATACCGCAAGAAGGTCTTCCTGATGACCAAGATCGACGGCCGCACAAAGAAGGCGGCCGCCGAACAGATCGACGAGTCGCTCCACCGTCTTCAGACCGACGTGCTCGATCTGGTCCAGCACCACGAGGTGATCCGGATGGAGGATCCGGATCGCATCTTCGCCTCGGACGGCGCCCAAGAAGCGGTCGAAGCAGCGCGAAAGGCGGGCAAGGTCCGGTATGTCGGCTTCACCGGGCACAAAGACCCGGCCGTCCACCTTCGGATGTTGGAGGTGGCGAAGGAGCGCGGGTTCAAGTTCGACACCGCCCAGATGCCGCTCAACGTCCTGGACGCCCACTTCCGGAGCTTCGGGAAACACGTCATCCCGGTGCTGATCCGGGAAGGAATCGGCGTGCTGGGGATGAAGTCGATGGGCGACGGGCTCATTCTCAAGAGCAAGGCCGCGACGCCAGTGGAGTGCCTGCACTACGCGATGACCCTGCCGACCTCGGTCGTGATTACCGGGATCGACAGCATGGACATCCTGAAGCAAGCCCTGGAGGTGGTGAAGACCTTCAAGCCGCTGACGGAGAAGGAGACGGCCGATCTGCTCGCCCGGACGGCGAAGGCGGCGGCGAATGGCGAGTTCGAGCGGTTCAAGACGACCAACGGGTTCGATGGCACGGCCAAGAACCCGGCGTGGATGGGCGAACCGGATCAGGGGCCGGGGTAAGCGGTTGACCGAATGATCAGCAAAACGCACCAATCGAAGCGGATCGACTAAATTCGACGTGAGTCAAGCACCGCTCTACCCCCTTGCGTGCGCGACAGCCGCGGCCATGAAGCGTACATATGACAAACGCTCGTCATGCTTCGCTCGACTGTTACGGAGTGGTTAGCCTTTCCGTAGGAGATAGCCGCAGAGGTACCCCTCCAGTCTCTTGCCATCAGCGGGCTGGCAGCGAAAGCCGATGTAGCCGTCTGGCCGGACCAGAATCAAGGTCGTACGGGTCGCGTGCAGCTTCTGGTGCAGGCGCCCTTCCGTATCGAGCCACGCCGGCACGCCCGAGGCCACCGGGTTCGCGGCCGCAGCGTCGGCTTTCAGGACGAGGTGGACACCAAATACGCCCGGGAACGTTCTCGCGGTATCGGCGGCGATCTTCAGCAGCTGCGAAACCGCTTCCCGGTCGTGCGACCCCGGCAGTAAGAGCAGCGAGTGTTGGGTACCGCGGAGCGCTGCGAAGAGTGTGGTCGGGCGGCCATCCGCCATGCACGACAGCGGCACGTCGCAGAGACGGTCGCCGGCCGCTAGCCCGCCCGTGAGCCGCGGCCACGTCTCGGCCGACAGCGGGCTGTGACGGTAGTTGACCGACAGCTCGAACCAATCGTCCCGGATCTTGTCCCGGACGAACTGGAACGATGCCAGGATCGGGGCGATGTGGTTGCGCAGCCACCGCTTAATGGGGTTGCGGAGTGTGGCAATTGTCGTGAACTGTTCGGCGTTCTTCAGGACCTGGTCGCCAACCGCGCTCCGCTCGACCGAATAACTCCGGAGCAGTGGCTCGGCCTGCCCCACGCCGCGCTGGATCAGCGCCAACTTCCAGGCCAAGTTGAACACGTCCTGCATGCCGGTGTTCATGCCCTGCCCCCCGGCAGGGCTGTGGATGTGAGCCGCGTCCCCCGCCAACATCACCCGACCCTTGCGGTAATCGGAAACCTTCCGTTCGTTGATGCGGAAGTTGGCCAACCAAATCGGGTCGGTGAGGGTCACGCCGCCGGGTCCGCGCAGGTCAACCTCAGCCTGGACTTCGGCAAGTGTCGGGGTCGGCGGTGAAGCGTGCTCAGACGCCGCGCCGGAATCGAAGATGACCCGGAACCGGTCGCGGTTGATCGGGAAGAAAACCAGCACACCCACATCGTGCCAGAAGACACTCACCTCGTTTGTGGGGATCGGCCCGTGGAGATGGACATCGGCCAATGTCCAGTCGTTCGGTTCGGCGTGGCCGGTGAACTCGACCCCGAGGGTATGTCGCACCGTGCTGTGGGCACCGTCACACCCGATCAGCCACGGCGCAACGACGGATTCCTCCCGCCCGTCGTGGTGCCTGATCTTGCTCGTCACCGAGTCCGTGCCCTCTTCAAAGGAGAGAAGCTCGACCTGACGCTCGACCGCCACCCCTTGTCGCGTGAGGTGCTCGGTCAGCAGCCGCTCGGTTTCATCCTGGGGGATCATCAACGGGAAACCGTATGGGCTGTCGTCACTCGTCAGCGCGAGGTGGACCACCCGCTTCCCTTCGGCGTACATGCTTCCGCCGTTGATCTTCATGCCGGTGTGGACGAACGTTTCGGCCAGGCCGAGCCCATCGAGCAGTTCCAGCGTTCTGCACCACACGACCAGTGCTTTCGACTTGTCGCTGGGCGCAGGGGCCTTGTCGATAATGCGGCACTTCAGGCCGTGATGGGTGAGCGCAGCGACGGCTGTCAACCCGACCGGGCCAGCACCGACGATCAAAACGTCCGGGTTTTGCATGTGGTCTCCCGCAGAGAGTTGTGTGGCCTGGCGCGGATGAGGGGATCTATCGCTACGCGGTCACTTCAGGTCGATCAGTGCCAGGCCGAGTTCTGGCCGGAACGTCCGCAGAAGGTGCCTCGGCGACTCGGTCAGCACCACTTCCAGCGTTGGCCACACCGTCGCCTCGATCAGGTGCCCGCCGCGGACCGATTGTCGCCTCCCTTGCCGATCAGGCGGCGGACAGTCGCAAAGTCGGCGGATACACCGGCCTCGGCCAGCGCTGCGAGCCAGGCGTGAGCGTGCGAGTCGTTGCTGTCGACCAGAGTCCCGTCCACGTCGAGCAGCACACCCGTAGGTCGTTGCATCCCCGCCTCCGGAGACAAGACGCCCCGGAACCACCGGCGCCTTTCCATCGCGCTCTTCGCCGAGATCGCTCAAAGGCCACCATGTGCGATGCAAACGGCGCGCCTGGAGGGAGCGGGCTTGCGACCACGGGCACCTACGTTCCATTCACACCGCAAAGTCGCGTGGGCCATTCAAGTGTCAACCCGTGGCGACGTTGACTTGTGGGGAGGGTTTTTGCCTTCCTCCAGTCCCGCATCTGCGCGACTGCAACCGGTTGACCGACGCACATTGCCAGGGTAATTTGAAATCACTCTGAGCCCTGACCGAGGTGGCCCCGATGCGTATGCGATTCCTCCCCGTTCTTGTGTTGCTCATCGTCGTTGGCTCCGCCATTGCGGACAACCGCCTCCCGATTCCCAGCGAAGACGAGCAGGGTCGAGCCCTCAAAGACGTGAAAGATGTGTTCAAATCGGAATACGCCAAGACGGCGCCAGCCGCCAGGGTCGCCCTGGCTGAGAGACTACTCGATAACGGGGTTCAGACGAAGGACGACCCTGCAGCGCGATACGTCCTCTTCCGCGAAGCCCGGAATCTGGCTGCCGCAGCCGGTAACGCAAGCCTGGCGATGAAGGCGGCCGATGCCCTGGTGGATGGATACGCCATCAAGCCCGCGGAGGCACGACTGCCCGCACTCGAAGTTCTCGGCCGAGTGACGACCACAGCCGCCGCACACCTGGACCTGGCGAAGGCTCTGGAGGAGACTGCCGAAGGAGCGATTGCGGCGGACGATCTGCCAAACGCCCTGAAACTCATCCGGCTGGCCGGTATCTCGGCCGGCAAGGGCAGAGACGCCGCGATGGCGACCGCATTTTCCTCACGGGCAAAAGAGTTCGAACTCTGGCAGAAGGAGTTCGAGAAAGTGCCGCCCACCCTCGAACTCCTGAAGACGCAGTCCGATGATCCCGACGCCAATCTGCTCGCGGGTCGCTACACCTGTTTCCTCAAAGGCGACTGGGACACCGGCCTGCCGCTGCTCGCGAAAGGCTCCGACGCAGCCCTCAAGGCTCTGGCCACCAGCGAGATGGCCAACCCGACCACACCGACCGATCAGGCCAACCTCGCGGACGGCTGGTTTGACCAGACAGCCGGAAGCGATTTAGCTGGGCGGATGGCCATGCGGCGGCGGGCCAGGCACTGGTACCTCCTTGCGGCCCCGGAACTGACCGGATTGGCCAAGATCAAAGCCGACAAACGCCTGATGGAGCTGGAGAAGGCACTGGCCGCTGAAGCGGGCGCGAGCTCAGCATTTTGGAGCCGGCTCCGGACGCTGGTCAGGGACAAGAAATACACCGAATCTCCGTTGTGTGGCGGGCGGTTCGCAAAAGCCCCGTTTTCCGACTACCCCCCCGAAGGCGGGATTCTGATCGGCTTCAACTATATCCTGAGTAAGAAGGGAATACTCACGAGTTTTACATACTTTCAGCCAATCTACCTGACAGCCAATGGAGAGAAGCTCGGCAGAGCTTACGGGACCGCTCGCCCGGAGTTTGCGCAGACGATCAAGGCGAAGAAAGGCCAGGCGATCAGCGGAATCACCATCCGAGGTGGTGGAGCGATGGACGGATTCTCGTTCACCTACTCCCCTTTCTCCCCCTTCGATCGCAGCGGTTGGGGGCGGGGAGATTCGACCACCACGGAGTGGATTGGAGGGAAAGGTGGAGAAGAGACGAAATTCGGTTTCGACGGGTCCGTGATCGTCGGGGTGCATGGAAAGTTCCTCACGGGCGGAGAGGTGGGTGGCCTCGGTGTGTACACCGCCAACCTGAACGCCAATTCACCCGAGAAGAAGTGACTGCGGGCTGGGTCGCCCTCACCTTGAAGTCCCCACGTCGTCTCCCCGGTCTGGGATCGCCGCGCTGCCGCGTGGGTGGTTGACCCACGCACCACGCAAGGGTATTCTCCATTCCATCTGAGCACTGACGAAGGTGTCCCTGATGTGTCTGCGATTCCTCCTCGTTCTCGCGTTACTCATCGTCGTTGGCCCCGTCGTTGCAGACCCCCCCCTCCCGATTCCCAGCGAGGACGATCAGGATCGAACGCTCAAACAAGTTAAAGATGTCTTCAAATTCGACTACGCCAAGATGGGGCCGGTCGCCAGGGCAGCACTGGCCGAAAAACTGTTCCTCAACGGTGTGCAGACCAAGTCCGACCCTGTCGCGCAGTTCGTCCTCTTCCGTGAGTCCCGGGACGTGGCAGCAGCGGCCGGGCAGGTGAACCTGGCGATGAAGGCGGCCGATGCCCTGGCCGAGGTGTTTGACCTCAAACAGATGGACGCCCGCTTGCCCGCGCTCGAAGTCCTCGCACGGGTAGTAACGACACCAGCCGCACACCTGGACCTGGCACGGGCACTGGAGGCGGCTGCGGACGAAGTGATCGCTATGGACGAGTTGTCATCCGCTCAGAAACTCCTCCAACTCGCCGGAGTTTCGGCGGATAAAAGCAAAGACAGTGCGCTCATCGCTGCAATCTCGTCCCGGACCAAGGAGCTGGAGGCCTGGCAGAAGGAGGCCGAGAAAGCGTTGCCCGCGCTGGAGTTACTCAAGACGCGGCCAGACGACCCCGATGCGAATCTGCTTGCGGGTCGCTACCTCTGCTTCCTCAAAGGCGACTGGGACGCCGGCCTCCCGCTACTCAAAAAAGGCCCCGACGGAGACCTCCAGATCCTGGCAGAGGCAGAGTTAATGGGCCCTACCACAGCCGAGGATCAGGTCGTGATCGCCGACGCCTGGTTCGACGTGGCAACAGGCAACGATCCGGCCGGGCAGACGGCAATGCAGCGGCGAGCCCGGCACTGGTATGCTCATGCGGCCCCAAATCTTTCGGGTGAGACCAAGACCCGAGTCGACACTCGCCTGGCGGAATTGGAAAAGACACTACCCGCCGAATTCAGCCTGGATAAAGCTTTCTGGACCCGGCTGAGGGCTGTGATCAAGGATCGGAAATACATCGAATCTCGGTTGTGTGGCGGGGGCTTCGCGAAGGTACCGTTCTTCGACCTCCCGCCGGACGGCGGTGTTCTAATCGGCTTTCATTATATTCTGCACCAACAGGGATTAATTACTTTTTCCTATTTTCAGCCAATCTATCTGACGGTCTCTGGAGAGAAGCTGGGTCAAGCGTTCGGGACGGCTCGTCCGGAGTTGGCGAAAACGGTCAAGGCGAAGAAAGGGCAGGTGATTAGCGGTCTGACCGTTCGAGGAGGCGGAGCGATGGATGGATTCTCGGTCACGTTTTCCCCGTTCAACCGCACCGGTTGGGGTCGGGGGGGATCGACCACCACACCGTGGGTCGGTGGGAACGGTGGAGGCGAAGCCAGGTTCGGCTTCAATGGGTCTGTGATTATCGGGGTGCATGGGAAGTTCCTGGACAATGGCCAGGTGGGTGGCCTGGGCGTCTTCACCGCCAGCGTGGACCCCAGACCAGCCGGGAAGAAGTGACTGCGGGTTGGGTCATGCTGTCGAACGATGTCGGAGTGGAGAGTCAAGACATGGATCGCGTGAACCGGCTGCTCTGGGTGTCCTGCCTGTGCATCCTGTGGGGCCTGCCCGGAATGATTGTGGAACTTGCATCCGAGGGAAGAACCCAAATCACACCATCCGGTTTGCCAGGAACCACACTCCTGATGATCGGAATAATCACCGGCGCAATCGGTCAAGTGTTGTTCCAGTTGACGACGAGGATCGAGATTTTGGAGCGGCGATTGTCCGAGAAGAGGGATGAATCGTCCCCGTGAGTCCATCCTCTTCACACTCCCTTCATGCTCCTCTCTCCACGATTGCATTTTGAGCCGGACCGGTCGGCCCTCCCACGGGTGAGCCCTTGAAAAGAGTCGCCCATTCCCGATCCTGATACCGTCGTTGCCGGCCGGCTCTCACCAGGCTGACCGGACTCGGGCAGGTGTATCTGGAAAGGCGCAACCCACATGGCTGATATCACTTCCCGCGGAAAACTGGCGATCGTTGTCGGCGGAGGTCCGGCCCCCGGCATCAACGGCGTAATCACTTCCGTGACCATCGAAGCGATCAACCAGGGGCTTGAAGTGATCGGGGTCCGGGACGGCTTCAAATACCTCGTTGCCGGGATCAACCCGGACGACCCGACCCACATCCGCACTCTGTCAATTCCGGATGTCGCACCATCCTACCAGCGGGGGGGCTCGATACTGGGGACAAGTCGGACCAACCCGACGAAAAAGGAAGAGGACATGAAGAAAGTCCTCGCCTCGCTGGAGAAACTCGGGGTCCGGTATCTCGTCACGATCGGTGGCGATGACACCGCGTTTACCGGCAGCCAGGTCCACGCTCGGGCGGGCGGGACGGTCAAAGTGGCCCACGTTCCGAAGACGATCGACAACGACTTACCGCTCCCGCCTGGCATCCCGACATTCGGCTTTGAGACCGCCCGGCACATCGGCGTCCAACTCGCCCAGAACCTTCATGAGGATGCCAAGACCACAACCCGGTGGTACATCCTGGTGAGCATGGGCCGGGCGGCGGGTCATCTGGCTCTGGGGATCGGCAAGGCATCGGCCTCCACCGTCACCGTGATCGCAGAGGAGTTCCGCGGCAAGCCGGTCACCCTCCGGTTAATCTGCGACCTCATTATTGGGTCGATGATCAAGCGCAAGGCGCAGGGGAAGGGGTATGGGGTGGCGGTTCTGGCCGAGGGGCTCCTGGAGGTAGTCGGGGCGGAGGGGCTCAAGGCCGAGATCGGCGACGATCTCGGGCGGTTCGGCAACCTGGAACTCGACGAGTTCGACCACCTTCGACTCGGGGAGATCGAGTTCGGGCGGCTGGTCCGATACAAGCTCGGCAAGCAACTCGAAGATCTGGGGCTCAAGTTTACCATGATCGACAAGGATCTGGGGTACGAGCTCCGCTGTGCGGACCCGATTCCGTTTGATGCCGAATACACCCGGAACCTGGGGTACGGGGCGGTCAAATTCCTCCTGTCCAAGGACGCCGAGCAGTATGGCGCGATCGTGAGCTTCGTGGGGGAAAAGCTCGCCCCCCAAAGGTTCCAGGACATGATCGATCTCAAAACCAAGAAGATGCGACCTCGGTTGGTGGACGTGGACAGCCAATCCTACGAGTGCGCCCGCCGCTACATGATCCGGCTGGAGAGAAGCGATTTCGAGAAGCCGGAACTACTCAAGAAACTGGCCGATGTGGTCAAACTCACACCCGAGGAATTCCGCAAACGGTTCGAGTATCTCCTGCAGTAGCGACCGAGGTGCGGGCACCTTTGCTAGAAGACAGATTTTTCCACTTACTGGCTGAGCGATATCTCATTCAGCTAGATAGTAGATGGACGTAAATAGTCACTATTATACAAATATAAACGATTCATTTTACATTGGTAATATATGAACAGATCATTTGTATATTGTTTTGCTCTCGCTCTCGTTCTTGCCAATTTCGCCGGCCTCGGGTGTGGCAACAAGAAGGCGAACGACACAGGGCAATCGAATGTGGGAAGCCCAACTCCAGGACCGAGTGCTGGCCCCGGAACAACTACCGGGCCAGGTAACATGCCGGGATCGAGTGCAGGGTCGAAAGGAACCCCAGGTGGGGGCAGCCCTCCGAATCAGATCCCTTACGATCCAAACAAACCGGATTTCAAGATCGACCTGACAAAATTCTCCTCCTTCATAATACAGGAAACGGACTCGACCGCGAGCGAGTGGCCAGCGAGGCATGGGAAAGTCGCGGTCGTGGAGGGGAGGATGGGTCACCTCTTCGCGGATCTCACGACACTCCGCGAGAGGTTTCACATCTCGAACCCGTCCGAGACTGGAGTTCTGTCGTGCGAACTGCTCAACCCGCCAGACTGGCGGCAAATGAGCCCTGGGCGGTTTGTCAAGATTACCGGTATAGTCAATGTACGAAAAGAAGGACGAATAATAAGCATTGACCTCAAGGATGTCGTCGTCCTGGAGGTGTCCGGAGCCCCGACGCCAGAACTTGATCCGGAACAACTGGGCAAGGATTATGCGTCCAGACCGTCCGAATTTGACAAGAAGTGGAAGGCTGTTAGCAAGTACTACTATATGACAGCAACAATCAAGCGCATCGAGAAGATCCAACTCAGCCACGGAGTTGCGTACAAATTCATCATTGGAGCCGGGAAGGTTGACCTGTATTGTTCCATTCAGAACGAACGAGGGGTGAACGCCGACCCGCCACAACCTGGAAGCAAGGTAACCCTCCTTGTCGATTGCCAGGGATACGACTCGGCCTACGAGAAGGCGATCATCATGAGTGGTGTCTACGTCGGCAAGTAATCGACCTCCGATGCCCACGGGCTCAACACTTGGGCGTCGTCGTTGATAGGGAATAAACCCCACGAGCCGGGATCATATCTCAAAGAAGAGACAAGTCGCACGCAGCTCTCTCGACGCCCCAACCGAGGCCCGATCATGTGGTACGGCTATCTTGCCGATCTGCTGGTGTTCGTCCACGTCCTGTACGTGGGGTATGTAGTGGTCGGACAACTGGTGATTATGGTTGCTGCCCCGTTCCGGTGGGGGTGGGCCAGGAATCCGTGGTTTCGGTTCAGCCACTTGCTGGCGATCGGGATTGTGGCGTATGAGGCGTTGAACGACATCCGCTGCCCGCTGACCGTCTGGGAGGAGCAACTCCGAGCCCTCGGCGGACAGGATGTGAACGCCGGTCAGTCGTTCATGGGCCGGTTGTTCCACGGAGTGCTGTTCTATCCCGATTTGCCCGAAATTTTCTTCAACACGCTGCACGTAGCCATGTTCGTCCTCGTGGTCCAGGGGCTGGTGATGTACCCGCCTCGGCTCTGGCGGCGACACTTGTCCGTCGCGGCCCCAAACCCGCCCGTGGGTTCGACTCTGGCCTCGATCGCCTGACCCATCTTGACACCCCGCCCGGTATTCTGGACGCTGCGCGACGAACCATCCCCTCACCCTGGCGAAGGAATGCCAGTTGTGACTCGTCCGACCGCCCCCCTTTGGTCCCGGTTTCGCCTCGCCGCACGGGCACTGCGGCACAAGTTCCGCGCATCGAGTGCCCTGGGGGCCTTCTGGCCGGCGGTGCTGCGTGGCGGGAAGTTACTCGCCCGCGGGCAGTTCCGCCAATTCGCCGGGAAACTGCTGAACGAAACACCGACTGTCCGCGCGGCCGAAGCGGCCCCGGTCCGAACTGGCCCGCCGCTCTTTCTCGCCGGCCATATCCTTCGACCCGGTGGGTATGACCACGTCGTCCTCGCGGTTCTGAAGGGGTTGTTGGCTTCTGGGGTGAATGTCCATCGCGATCCCCGGTCGGTGATTCGGCCCGACTTGGTGCCCCCCGCGCTCCAACCGGCGGAAGCTCCCCGCGATTCCAACCAACCTCGCCTCGCCGCCACCCCCCCGCACCTCCTACGCCGGTTCCACCCCGACCGCCGGACCGCAGCGTTCACCATGTGGGAAACCGACACCCTCCCGGCGGCCTCTGTCGTTGCTCTCAACCGATGTGGGCTGGTCATCGTCCCGACACAGTGGGGGGCGGACTGCTTCCGGGCGAACGGCGTGACGGTGCCAATCGAGGTCGTCCCACTGGGTTACGACCCAACGGTGTTTTCGGTCGGCAGTCTGGACGTGGGAGGGGTACTTTTACCCGCATCTCCCGAACCCCTCTACGTCTTCGGCACCGCCGGAGCGCTGGACGAGGGTGGACTCCGGAAAAATGTGCAGCGGGTGGTCGACCTGTTCCGTCGGGCGTTTCCGACTGAAGAGGGTGTCCGCCTTCGGGTGAAGATCAGCCCGAGCTCGCCGCCCGTTCGGACCGAGGACGATCCGCGGGTCGAGGTCACCCGGCAATCGTTGTCGCCGGCTGAGTTGGCAGTCTGGTATCGGTCGCTGACGGTTTTCGTGAATGGATCGTTCGGGGAGGGGTTCGGGCTGCATCTGCTCGAAGCGATGGCCTGCGGTAAGCCGTTAATTTCGACCACTTTTGGTGGGGCGGGGGCGTTCTTCGATGGGTCGATCGGATACGAGGTTGGCTACCGATTGGTGGAGGCCCGCAACGCCATTTACTCCGGTCATTGGGCCGATCCCGATGATGGGGATATGATCGCGCAGATGTGCCGGGTTTCTCGTGACCGCATCGAGGTCGCCCGATTCGGGGCGCTGGCTGCGGAGAGGGCTGCTCCCTTCACCTGGGCAGAGTCGGCGAGCAGGCTCGTCGAGGCTCTGGCCCGGTACGGGTTCCTTCCCGCTTCACTTGCCCACCGCCCAGAACGTGGCTGCGAGCAAGGCCAGAATCATCAGGATGACCCAGAACCGCGACTTCGACTCGCGCGGCGGAGCGTCCTCTCGCGATAGGTAGTTCCGACATCGTGGGCACTGCTCGCAGTCCTCGGCAATCTCGGCCCGACAGTAGGGGCACGGGACGACCGGCGGACCGTCATCGTCATACAGACCCGACGGATACGTCTCGGGCTCGTCCGGATCGTAATCCCGGTACGCATCGAATTCGTCCGACCCGTCCCAGTCCTCGTCCTCCGGATCACGATGCGTGTGGCGAGACATGACGTTCTCCGATGAGCCGATAATGATTCATACTGGATATCATACGAGTGTGTCGCAAAAATGGGAGGGCGAGGCTCCTGCCGAGCGCATTGCTTTCACTCGGCAGGAGCCTCGCCCTCCCGTTATACTGTCCGTTTGTCATTGAATGTGACAGTCTGAACTGAGGCCCGTCTCAGTCCTTCTTGAGCGAGTTAAACACCAGCCCGGTCAGGAGTTTCGGGTAGAAGTACGTCGATTTGGGGGGCATTTTCTCACCGTTCCCGGCGATCCGTTCCACGTGGCCCATCGTGGCTGGCGGGACCAACACGGCCAACTGGCACTCCTTGGCCTCGACGGAGTCGGTGACTTCCTTGAGCAAGTGAACGTACTTGCACACCGGGCTCCCGCCGATCGTCTCTCGGATCAGCTTGTCGAGAACGAGTTTATGGAGAATGCTCACCCCTAGCCCCTGCCAGTCGGGGCTGTGGTCGGGGGCCAGTTCGGCCATGATCGCGGAATTGCACAGCTTCGCCGCGAACCACTCCCCGTCCGCCACGGAGCCGAACCCGAGCACCTCCTGGGCACCATCCATCTGCAAGTGCTCCCAACAGCCCCGGGCGTCCGGCCCGAACTGCCCGACGATGTCGAAGTGTTCCTTCAATGCCGCTTGAACCTGTGCGGTGGTAAGAGGCGGGAGCCCGCTTACGAGTCGGTGGGTCGGAAGGATGATGAGCCCCGGATCGCTCATTCCCACGAGCATCATCAGGCAGAAATTGGGGGCGGCTTCGTCGTCCGCAACATCGCCCGCCGCCACTCGTTCCTCCAGGTACTTCAGCCCGGTTTCGTATCGATGGTGGCCGTCGGCGATGAACGCGGGCCTGGGTCCCATCAGCCCAATCACAGCACTGATCGTATGGGAGTCAGTGATCACCCAGAGCCGGTTGGTCACTCCCAGGTGGTCCCTGGCGATGATCGGCGGGGACTTGAGGGTGAACGGATCGAGGAGCTTGAACACCTCCCCATCCGGGTCCAGGTAGAGGCCGAACACCGGGGACAGATTGAAGCCGGTCGCCCGGTAGAGTTTCAGCCGGTCTTCTTTGGGGCCGGAGAGGGTTTGCTCATGCGGATAGATCCGACCGTTGCCAAACGGTTCGAGTCGCACCCGGGCCAGGAACCCGCGCCGGGTGTAAGTCACTCCCTCGACCTCGAACTCCTGCTCGTAGATGTAAAGGCTGCGGGCCGTGTCCTGCTGGATGATATTCCGGTTCAGCCAGTCCTTGAGCGATCGAGCCGCCCTTGCGTACTTGTTCTCGGTCTCGTTGTCCCCGGGTTCGTCCGTCGTCAATTCCAGCCGGATCGCGTTGTGGGGGCTCTGGTCATAGAGTTGCTTTTGTAGAGCCAGGTCGATCACATCATACGGCGGGGCAACCACATCGGTGAGCGATCCGACCTGACCCAGATCATAGCGGAAACCCCGGAACGCCCGGATATCGGCCATCGACTTCACCTCGGGAGAGTAACATCGGACGGGATCAGTTTATGGACCCAGACCCTTCTGGAGGCCAGGCCAAGGTGGCTCAGAAGGCGTGCTGGACGCCGAACCAGAACTGGAAGGGGGTGGCGTCGTTGATTGTCTTGGCGAAATCAAAGCGGAGTGTGGCCCGTTCGATGAAGCTAAACAGGGCGATGTCCATCCGTAGACCGGCACCCACGGCATGAGCGACCCCACCGGCAACACTGTGGCCGTTCGCGTACACGTCCCCCACATCGTAAAAGGTCGCTAGCCAGAGGCTCCGAGCCCCCGCGCAGTGATCGAGGACATCCCACTCGACATCGCGGACGACTGGGTAGCGGAATTCGGCGTTCGCCACCCACAACATGCTACCCTGCCGCTGTGCGAGGTCGTAACCGCGGAACAGGGTGCCCCCGCCGAGGGCGAAGAATTCGCCGCGGCCCGGGAATGCCGCCTCACCCACGATACGCCCAGCAATCCGGGAGCCGCTGAGAGGCCCCAACCCGTCCGGGAGTTCCTGTACGCCTGCGAGTTGGGCTTGTAATTGGCCGTTGCCAAAAGTCCCAGGAAGCTGCGCTTCACCCACCGACGCATAGAGGTCGCCCCACACACCAGACGCCGGATTCCAGTACGGCGTGTACAGGTTTGCCCGACCGTGCCAGCCCACATCCACGAAATTGTCAAACCGGACGGCACCCGGGGCGGTCGTGCGGGAATACGGTAGAAAGTTGTCCTGATACGTTGCGAACACCTCATGGTAGATCATCGGTGGGAGATACAGGCTCGAACTTTGTTGGATCACCCACCGCTGGTAGACATCGGCTCGCTGTGGCCCACTGGAGCCATCCTGCCCGAACCACGGGCCAGCGACCCTCCGCTCATAGTTAAACCCCGTCTCCTCCATGTTCCCGAGTATCGCCCCATCGACTCCAACCACCACATCGCGGAAATCCGTCCGGTACGTCGCGTAAGCCCCGATTTTGTACTGCTGGGGCTGGTTGAGTCCGACGCGGAGCCCCACCATCGTTGAGCGGGTATACCACGGATCGGCATAGGATGCGCCCCACACCCACGGCCCGGCGGTGATATTCAGCCGATCATAATCGCTGGTGACATCGGTCTCATCCAGCATCGTGTAGAGTGGTGTGAGTCGCGCACGGATGGGCGATTTCCAGGTGTTGTTCGTTGGGTTCGCATCCAGGAGTACCCCATCCGGATCGACGGTGATCTGCTCGGGTGGGATCATGCTGCTAAAGCTCACCCGGACGGTTGACCCATCCGGTGATGGTTCAACCGTGACCTCGGCATCGCGGCCCTGTGCTCCGTCCGGCACAGGGATGGCCATACGGATCATGCCAGGACCAGTGCCAATCGGGATGCGGATCGGATAACCGGTCTGTCCCGGGAACCGAATGCCCAGGGTCGTCGGTTCTGTAAATTCCCGCTTCTGACGGAGCAGAATGCTCGTCCGTTTCTCGCTCGTTGGAACCCCGAGCGGTAGCCATCGCGAGGCGAATGGGCCAGCGTTCCCAACCTCGACCTGCTCAAGCGACCAGTCGGTCAACCCCGTTCCGTACACCCATTTCTCGAAGAACTCTCCCCAGTCCCGACCGGTATACGCTTCCAGCTCTCGGCGCATATCGGCAACCTGGAAAATCCGCCAACTGTACTTCGCGACAACCTGCCGGTAGAAATCGAGAAACGCGGCCTCTCCAAGCCGATCCTCGATCATCCGGAACACCTTCGAGCCGCGGTCGTAGGCCCCCGTGAAAAGTCCGAAGGCGTGTTTGTATTTTGGCAGATCCTGGGCAGCGGGTTGCATCTGGTTGTTGCGGATCGCAATGAACATGCCGCTGTAGCGGTAATTCTCCCGGTTCACGTTCGGGAGCCACTCAAGCTCCCGCGGCCACTCGAAGAACGGATTATTTTTGCCGTGTTTCTCGTCGAGCATCCGGTGGGTGAAATACGTTGCAGCCCCCTCGTCCATGAAGGGTTCGGAGTATCCGTTTGTGCCAACGAGGTTGTACCACCACTGGTGGCAGGTCTCGTGGGAGACGAGATACTCGACGTAACCGTGGCCGACGTGGGGCATCCCAAACACACGCTCATCGATCATGACAAGCCCGCCACACTCGTTTCCATTCCACCCGAAGTAAGACTCCGCGATCGTGAATTGGGAATAGGGAAAATTCCCGAACCACGACGAGTAGACAGGGATGGCGTGACCGACGATCTTCAAGATTTCCTGGGCATAGTGCTCGTGCTCGGGAAATGCGATGCACTTCAAAACAACGGGCTTCCCATCTGGTAGCCGGATCTCACTCCGAAATTCTCGGTAGCGCGGGCTACAGAGAAGGGCGAAATCCCGGCCGATAAAGGGCTCCGTCACAATCTGCTTCCACCCCTTGACAGTCGGGGTTTCCGATTTCACGATGGCCGAAGTGGCGAGGAGTTCCCCCTCTGGGAGAGTGATCGTCGCGCGGTAGATTCCGGCTTCAGCAAACCAGGGTTGAGCCCAGGGAACAAACGGCTTCGGCTGCCAGCCGGCCTCGTCGCGGTAGGCCAGAATGGGCAGGGCGTTGGTCAGGAAGGTGACATCCTTCCACTGACCCCATCGGCCCTGCTTGTTCGGGAGACGGATCACGCAATTCAGCTCGACGCCGACCGATTCGCCTGGACCGACCGGAAACGGGAGGGCAATCCGAAGTGTGGTGGAAGAGTCGGCATCGAATTCGTAGCGGAGGGCGGTAGGAGTCTCAAGAGGACGTCCGGCAGCGGAAATGAGGCGGGCGCTGTGTACCACGCCGTGTCCGCCAGCCTTGTCGATCGCGAGGGTGGGCTGGAGGCGAAGCATCTCAAGCATCTTGGCGACGTGGAGGTAATCCCCGGGCGGAAGCTTGAAGGCAGGATAAAAGCTGAAGACAAGCTGGTCGGTGGGCTGTGATGTGGTGTTGGTCCAGGTCACCAGGGCCTGAATGTCGGCCCGGTGGGCGAGGGTGTCGAGGGTGATCCGGAGGTCATACTGCGGGAGATCTGCGCGAGGAACCGCATCGGCAGCGGGAGCCACGTGTGGCGAGATCGACCACAGAAGAAGGACAATGAGTGAGCGTCTGGGCGTTAACCACTCGCTAACAGACAACTGGCCCACGGCCCGAACTCACTTGAGGAGTGAACGTCGCGGGTGCCATAGCATGACAGGATGTGAAGTGCCAGCCCAGTTCAATAGCGGAAGATCAAATCAATCACGGCGTGGGCGGACACGGTTCGCAGCCCTGACGCAGGGGAGCCGGTCGGCGGAGGCCACCTCGGGCGGGAGTTCGGCTTCGCTGGGAGTCAGGATCGGAAGGCCATTTTTGATTGGAAATTTGGCCTGACAACCAGAACAGATGAGGGTCTGCTGGTCCCGGGAGAGGGTCGCCTGGCGGGTGGGATCGAGTGGGCAGCGGAGGGAGGGGAGAAAGGCATCGTCCATGAGAGAACCAGCGGGCGACTGCGCATGAAAAACCCCGTCATATTGCTATGGCGGGGCGTCTATCGATGGCAAGTAGGTGGCATTAGGAAGGAGCAAGTACGGT
>PLDW01000141.1 GCA_003136315.1 Gemmataceae bacterium
GGGACTCAAAACCTCGGCTTTGGGGTGAGACCGACCGGTGACACCCAACTCATTTCCTGCCGTTCGCCAAAAAGTCAAGACGACCAAATCGCAAAATCATCCGAGCCGCGGCAGTGGCTTGGAGAGAGCAGAAAACTCGTTCCGCCCTATTGAAACTCCCTCTACCGCTTGTCCCCTTCTCCGATGACTCCGGCCCAAGAGCCCAATGGGGTTTCTGGGGTCGGAGCCGGTGAGAACTCACAACGAGAGCCACTCCGCTATTCGATCGTCTTCCTGACGGTGTCGTTTCGGGTGTCGAGGATCTCGATCTTCCGCACGGTCACCGTGACTGGGGCGCTCGAACGAGCAGGTGCAGTCCCCACCTTGGCCGATAGTCGGACCCGGTAAATTCCATTCGGCGTCAGCTTTTCGTCCCCCACCTTCTCGGCTAACCCCGGGGCCAGGACGAATGTCAGGTTCCGCGGTTGGGCGTTGTTGGGGAACATGACGACCAGATCGTTCCCGCTCTTCCCCCCCTCGACCACCGGGACAGCCGACGCTTTCAGTTCGAGGTCTTCCCCGGCAAACTTCTTCGGATTGCGGTTGAGGGCAGCGAGCGGGTCGGTTGGGGTCGCCCCGGGGATGCTTTTGACGACCCGGTTGGCGCGGCCGAGGAAGTCGACCCGGGCGACCCGGACCGGGACCACACCATCACTCCCGCGGACCCCAACGACGCACGTCACCCGGACCGGCTTGGATTCGTCCTCCGTCTCCAGTTCGTCGAACTGGGTGGCGAGTTCACGAGTCGTGAAGAAACGGAAATTCTGCGGCCGCTTGCCATCCGAGTCTGCGACCACGAGTTCCTGGACATCGGCTCGGCTTGCTGGCGGTGTGACGATACGGCCGCGGACGACGACAACCTGACCGGCGAGGGGTTCCGGGTTCGAGGTCAGGGCGGTGAACGGTTTGGCGTCGGACCCAGTCTCGATGTCCGACAGTTCCAACTTGTAGGTCACCGGCGGGGACGCCGCGACCAGTCCCGAATCGTTCTCGGAAGCGATCTGGAGGACGACCTCGGTCGTATCCTGGGGCACCCGCAATTCCCCGCTGGCGACCGAGAGGGACGAGGGAGTATCCGGGACATCCAGGTTCACCTGTTCCGCCCGCTCAATGGGCTTCCATCCAATTTTCGGATCCTTCACCCCTGTCGGGCGTGGTCCCAGCCCAGTCCAGTACCGTACATACACCTTTTTCACGCGACTGAGTGGATCCATGACTGGGATGACGACCTGGAACGTCGCTCTCCCATCCTCCAACCCGGTTGGGAGGAAGAGGGTGGCCAGGAGTTTGCCCTCAAGCAGGGCAATCAGGTCGTTCACCGGAACAGCCCAGCCGATTCCCGCTCCGAGTCCTGTCCTGTTGATGGAGCGGACGGCAATCCCCACTAGCCGGCCGTCCTTGTCGACGATCGGGCCGCCACTGTTACCTGGGTTGAGTGCCCCGTTGATCTCGATTTCATCGAGTTTCCCAGCCTTGTCCGTCCGGAGGCTGGATACGCTCCCTGGACCGATTGAGATGTTCGGAAATCGTCCACCTTCGGACATTTCCCGGCCAATGCCGAGTGGGAATCCGCAGATGCGGACCTCCATTGTCTCGGTTAGCTTCGGCGTCTGCCAGGGGTCGATCGGTTTGGGCATCTTGGCGCCTGTCGTCACTCGAAGCACAGCCAGGTCGGCGAACGGGTCGAAAGCGAGAACCCGGGCGGTCAGGACCAGTTGTGTCCCTGGTACTCCACTGTTGAATACGACACTGATCTTTGAGGGACTGCTCGCCCCAGGGCGGGTCGTCAGCGCCCTCGAGATGACGTGGTAGTTGGTGGCGATGAACGCCTCCTGCTCCATCACCCCGATCAGGAAGCCGGAGCCGCTCCCAAGCGATTCACCGGCTTCCACCTTGATGTAGGTAGTGGCCTGCTTGATCTCGTCCAAAGTGAGCTTGGCGGCTTTCGGGGTCGGGGCGGGTTTGCCTGCCTGCCGGATGAGTTTCAGGCTGTAAAACGTCGGCACATCCAGCGGCGGGGCGCCAGGATCTGGGGTCAATACTCCGGCTCGGAACTTCGGGGGCGGAGAGCTGACTGAGCGACGAAACAGTTCGGGGAGGACCGGAGTTTCTTCGGCCGGAGGTACGGTCGTGACGGCTCCTGGTTGAAGGCCGGCATCGACATTCGGATTGTTCTGTACGAGAGGGGGAGGAGGGGTGGACCCGGGTCGTGGGCCGACGAACTTGGGAACGGCCTGCTGGTCGATCGGGTCAGCAGGCGTGGCGTTGGCTACTGGCTGAGGAGCCGGTTTCGGCCGTGCCACGACCACCCAAATCACGGCTCCCACCGCGAGAATCGCGGCCAGGACTCCTCCGGCAACTTCGAACACCGGGAATTTCTTCGTCTTGCCTTTCTTCCCTGACCGCTTGACCCGAGATCGCGGTGCTTCTTCTTCCTCATCGTCATCGTCATCGTCGTTTTCGGGGCGGAACCTGGTCCCGCATTTCGGGCACTTGATCCTGCTGTCGTCGTCTGGGAGAGAGACTCGCAGCCTGGCATCGCATTCTGGACATTGAACGCGCATAGAAAATATCCCGGACGGCTTGGGGGAATAGCTAAATAATCACTGTAACCGTTCGGGGATGGCTCTGCAACGAAAAATGCAGGTGGCTCCGGCGTTCACGTTCACAGGTGTTTGGCAATCGTTGCGCCGCTGCCCAGGTGCTCAAGGTGGCGGGAGTCATCCGGTCATGGGGCCTGACGGGTACCCAGTGGCTTCTTGTTGACCAGCCCGAACGTGATTATGCTCAGGTAGGAGCCACAGTTCTGCCCAGCAAGACGTCGGTCCAACCGTTGTAGGTCGCCAGTCGAACGCGGGGAACGGTCACGGCGAAGGCGATCGAACCCGGAGCGAGTATGGACCCCCGCCCCCACCCTCCTGGCCTCGAACCGACCGATTTCATCGGCGAGCATGGCTCCCCGCTCGCAGATCCCCCCCGAGCCGATTCGGGCACAGTCCACCGACCTGCAGGCGAGCCACCAAACGTGCTCGATGGTGATGCCCCGTTTGGCTCAGTCGCTGGCTCCAGCCCCACCCCCCATTCGGTGCTCCCCTCGGGGTCATACTCTTTCCTCTCCCCTACGGATCGCCCTGGGGAACTCGGTCAGCTTGGCCCGTACCGGGTCGTCCGCCTGCTGGGTAAGGGGGGAATGGGGTTCGTTTTCCGGGCAGAGGACGACGGGCTTCATAGGCCAGTTGCCCTGAAAGTGATGCGCCCAGAGGTCGCGGCCGAGGCAACTGCCCGGGAGCGATTCCTACGTGAGGGTCGGTCGGCCGCGGCCATCAAATCGGACCATGTGATCACCATCTATCAGGTCGGTGAGGCGAATGGGGTTCCGTTCTTGGCGATGGAATATCTCGAAGGATGGAACCTGGATGACTGGCTGAATGCCTGGCAGAAGTCCAAGAACCGGCCAGTCCAAGCAACAGCCGTCGTCCGTGTCGCGAAGGATGTGCTCAAGGGCCTGGTCGCAGCCCATGAGAAGGGCTTGATCCACCGGGATATCAAGCCAGCCAACCTGTGGGTCGAGGCCAAGACGAGCCGGGTCAAGTTGCTCGACTTCGGGCTCACCCGGGGAGGTGAGTCAGACACGGCCATCACCCGCAGCGGGCAGATTCTTGGGACACCAGCGTTCATGGCACCGGAACAGGCCCGGGGGCTTCGGTTGGATGCCCGTGCTGACCTATTCAGTGTCGGGATCGTCCTGTATCGAATGATCTCCGGCCGGAATCCGTTCCAGCGGGACTCGGTGTTCGCCACCCTGACTGCCCTGGCGGTCGACGACCCACCTCCGGCAGCCTCGTTTGGGGTGGTTCCAGACGACCTGGCTGCGTTGATTGATCGGCTCCTGGCGAAGAGCCCAGAGGGCCGTCCGGCAAGTGCGAAGGCGGCCCTCGCAGTGGTGTTGGAGGTTGAGCAACAACTCCGCAGCGGCCTGGCCGCATCATCGGGAATCGTCCCGGTATCGGCTGGACCAATTCCTTCGGTCGAGACCCGCCCCGAACCAGTCCCAGAAGCCAACGTGGTCGAGGGTGAGTTGGTGGAACCGGCGAGCGAGATCACCATTCGTCCCATCGCCACCCCACCCGTTCCTCTGGTTCAGGCAGCACCGCGCTTGCCAGAGCCCGTCTGGCCTTCACTCACACCTCGAAGCTGGTCATCTGTGCGTGCTCTCCCGGAGGAACGACCAACCGTCGTCTCCCCGAGGAGGAACAGGAAAAGGAACAGGAAGAGGAAAGGGCGGTGGGGTTGGTACGGGATCATCGCAAGCGGGGTCGTCACGGTACTCGTGATCTCTGCGGCGGCAATGATCGTTGCCAAAATGAGTCCGGACCGACGGTGGCCGACCAGCAGGGATGACCGAACCGATACAGCTTTGGCAAAGAGGGGTGGTGATACACCTTTCCCACACCTGGGCGCGACTCCGACGACAAAGGGGGTTGGTGAACAAGCTCCCCCGCCCAAAAGCAGCGGCGAACCGGCTCCGCCGGTGCCGAGTGTGTCACCCAAGAGCGAACCGGCTCCGCCGGTGCCGAGTGTATCACCGAGGGGCGAAGTCGTTCAGGAGTTCGAGTACGTGATCGAGGGCGAGAAGCGAAAGGGCTCGCGGTCGGTACTGACCCTCGCCATCGGGGGCGGGGAGACAATGGAGTTCGTCCGCATCCCAAAGGGGCCGTTCCTGATGGGTGCCCCGGAGGGCGAGACAGTCGCATCGCCCGACGAGAAACAACATCAAGTGGAGATCACGCAGGAGTTCTATCTGGGGAAGTACGAGGTGACTCAGGCCCAATACAAAGCGGTGACGGGTGCAGATCCGAGTCACTTCAAGGGCAATCGATTGCCAGTCGAGATGGTGTCGTGGGAGGATGCGACGGCGTTCTGCTCGACGCTGTCGGGCAGGGTGAAACGCAAGGTGGAGCTTCCCACAGAAGCGGAATGGGAATTTGCCTGTCGTGCCGGGACGACGACCCCATTCCACTTTGGGTCGAGACTGAACGGTGATCTGGCAAACTGCAACGGAAGCACCCCATATGCAACCGTGGTGAAGGGTGCGAATAAGAGGATGACAGTGGAGGTGGGTTTGTACCCAGCGAATCCCTGGGGTCTGCACGATATGCACGGAAACGTGTGGGAGTGGTGCCGGGACTATTATGGACCGTACGACAAGGTGGAGGGTCTGAAAGATCCATTCCAATCGACTAAACAGGCTGAAGATCGCCGTGTTCTTCGTGGTGGTTCCTGGCGTTACAGTGCCAGGCTCTGTCGCGCAGCGCACCGCGACAAAAACACTCCCGATGACCGCGGCGTCAGCTACGGTTTCCGGGTCAGCCTCCGTCTGGACTGGTGACTATCTTCCGTTTTATTGCACTATCGTTCTTAACGGCCGCGATCACCTTCAGGACTTGCACGCCCTGGTTACGGTTCGCCCGATACAAACCCGCAACAGAGCTTCCGCACTCCGGTCGGCTCCCGGCGGTGCTACTTCTTGAGGGCCTTGATCTCCTCTGCGAGGGGCTTGACGTTCGCTGCGTACTGCTCGTGTACCATCTTCTTCTCAGCATCACGCTGCTTCAGGAGGTCGTGTTTCTCCTGCTTGTAATCCGTGATTTCGCGGCCCACTGCGGCAAGCAGGTGGTGTGCTAACTCGATCTTTGCAATAGACTCGGTCAACTGCCGATTGGCGGCGGCACGCGACTCCGGCTCACCTGTCTCCCTACCGGTGCCGAGTCCGTACTTTTCCACCGAATACCTCAGAGCCTTGTTGATATCCGTATGAGCCGCCAGAAGATCCTTGGAGGCCTTGGCTCGTTCCTCGGCGGTGTCGTGCTTCAAAGCTTTCTCCAGTTGATGCTCGGCCGCCTTGGTGGACTCCTGGGCTGCGTGTCTGTGACCGCCGTAGTCAAAATCGCCGGTGGTGATCACCTCATGCACGTGGCGCAATACCTTGACGGCCTCTTCCATCTGGTGGTGGATCTCTTTCGGATCCAGGTTGCGGATGATATGATCGTAGCGATGGTCGATCTGTTTTTGGGTCGCCTTCTCCTGCTCGTGCATCTGGTGGATAAGTCCTTCGAGCGCCTTGATCTTGGCCTCTTTCTCCTTCTTGGTCAGCCCTTTTTGGGCGACCGCCGGGCTGGCAGGAAGGACAACCAGGACGAGGAGAGAGAGTAAACAGCGGTAGCGTCGGACCATTGGAGCGATTCTCCCTCAGGGAGTTGCGGCAGGACATCTGCACGCGGCAATGGGGTCTGGCGCGGTATCACGGCATTCCAACCAGATTCATCGGTGTGATAGACGCTGTCAAGAGAAATCGCCAAGAAAGTATGCGTTCTAAATGGGTGCCCTCAACCCGGTGGGCGACTTCTCCTCTGCCTCCCAGGTGTCGCCGGCGAGATTCTCGCGGGCCTCGACCAGCTCGTCCAGGCTCACCCGGCGCTGGGTTCCGCACCAGTACGGGTGCATGTCTCCGACCCCGCGGCGGTACAATGACTTGCCGGAGATCCCGAGCACCAGGTACACCTCGGAGAGCGGGACGAGTGGTGGAGGTAGTTTCTGCGAGCCGGAACGAGGACGAGGCATCTCACTCCCTTCCTTGGTTCAAATTGCCTCCTCTCCAGCGAACCTCCCGACTTGCCTTCACACTTTCGATCGTCACCGGATCACACCCGCGAGGTCGAGCACCTGGGCAGCGGCACAGCTATTGCCGAACACCTGGAAGTTTGAAACAATTGTGTTGCATACTAGCTACCCCCTGGCTAAACTGGTATTCCCCGAGAGGAGTTGCTCCCCGAAAGGAGTTTGCCAGCCATGCCGACCGCCTATTCCTACCTCCGCTTCAGCTCTCCCGAGCAGGCCAAGGGCGACAGCATTCGGAGACAGGCCGAGGCGACAGCCCAGTGGTGCCAGCGGAACGGGGCCACTCTTGACACTTCCCTGTCGCTCCGGGATGAAGGAGTCTCCGCTTTCAAGGGCAAGAACCGCGAGAACCCCGACGTTCACGGGATGGCTGCATTCCTTCAGGCGGTCAAGACGGGCCGGGTTCCGGTCGGCTCGTATCTCGTCCTCGAAAACCTCGACCGCCTCACCCGCGAGAGCATCGTTCCGGCCGTGAACCTGTTTACTGGCCTGCTGATGGCCGGGGTGAAGATTGTCCAACTGCGACCAGTCGAACAGGTGTTCACGGCCGGGGCTGACATGACGGGGGTTATGCTCGCATTGGTCGAACTCAGCCGGGGGAACAGCGAGTCGGTGATGAAGTCGGAGCGGATCTGTGCGGCCTGGTCGAACAAGCGAAAGCAGGCGAGCACCAAGGTACTCACCCGCCGAATTCCAACATGGCTAACACACACAGGGGAGAAGCTCGCCCTCGATCCGAAGAAGGCCGAGACGGTGCGGAAGTTGTTCAGTCTGGCAAACTGCGGACTCGGCCTGACACAGATCGCGAGTCGATTGAACGACTCCCGGGTTCCCGTGTTGGGCCGCAAGCAAGTCGCATCCCCCAATCAACTGGGGGTTCAACCGGACAAGAAGACCCGCCGCCCCGTCGTCTGGTCGGCATCCCTCGTTTACAAAATCCTGACCTCCCGCGCTGTCATCGGGGAGTACCAGCCTCATCGGGGCCGCGGTGCTGACCGGAAACCCGTAGGCGACCCGATCCCCGATTACTATCCCCCGGTCATCACCCGAGAAGAGTTTGCGGCTACCCAGGCGGGCATCCGACGACGTGCGACCATTGGCCGGGGAAGACGGGGTCAACATGTCAACCTGTTCGCTGGTCTGCTCCGGGATGCGAGGACAGGGGGAAGCCTCACCGTAGCTCACCATTCAGCCCGCGAATCGGTGATTTTCCCATCGGGGGCCACGCACGGCCGGGGCGATCGGTGGGTGTCCTACCCGCTCGCCGCGTTTGAAAAGTCGGTGCTGTCGCAACTGGTTGAGATCAAGGTGGAGGAACTTCAGTCGGGCGGCCCCACTGTGAGCCGAGTCGAAACCCTGAGATCGCGACTCGCTGAAGTGGAATCGCTCTTGAAGAAGTGGCGGGCAAAGATGGACCGCCCCGAACTGGTGGACGTGGTCGCGGACAAGTTGAGCGAATTGGAGGCTGAACGTCGGGAGGCGACTGGCCAGCTTGCCGAGGCCGAGCAGGAAGGCGCTACTCCGTTGGCCGAGGCAATGGGTCAACTTCGCACTCTCGGTAAGGCCATCGAGCAGGACAACGGAGACCAGACCCGTCTACACTGCCGTTCTGCGATCCGTCGTGCTGTCGAATCGATCTGGTGCCTATTCATGCCTGGGCGAGGAACACGGGTCGCCGCGGTGCAGGTTTGGTTCAAGGGCGGTGCGCATCGGGACTACCTGATTCTCTGTCGGGGTGGATTCTCGAATGGGAAAGCTGCCCGGCCGGGCTCATCCTGGGTCCGCTCTCTCCACTTTCCCGGCCAGAAGGGCGAACTCGACTTGAGGGTGAGGCAGCACGCGGCCGATTTCGAGAAAGTGTTACTTGCGTGCGATCTCAAGCAACTTGAGAACCTGGGAAACCCGGACATGGTCCCGGAGACCTCGACTTGATTCCCCCGCCCACCCTCGGCACACTCGTTGCTGGCCACCTGAAAGGATGATCCGATGAGACATGCACACCCGCCGGCCACATCGCAGCCGGCCACCCAACACACGCAGCCGACCTCGGCCACCCTGACGCCGACCTCGGCCCTCTCAGCGACCTCAACCGATCCCGCTACCCACCTCCCGCCCACGCTGGCCACCCTCGACGCCATCTACAACCACACGCTCCGCGTCAGCGTCCAAACGCGGGAACTCGCCGCCGAATCTTTCGACTACTCAGCCCCCACGGACATCTGGACTCGCATTCTGCGACAGCGTGCCGAGGCTGGCGTCGTGAACCGCATTCGTGGGCTGGCCACCGCGCTGCGACGCCTGGCCCGCGGTCGACAGCGCTCCCAGGCGGTTGCCCGGCTTGCTACGCAGTTTGTCGAAAGGTTGCGAGAGCTTGCCGAGTTTGTTCCTGAGTACGAACCTTGGGAGTCTGCACCATCTCCGCAATTTGAGTACGAGTATGGGTATGAGGAACCGACGCACGTTCGGTACTTCCCGAGCGATGAGTCGGGGGAACGGTTGAACGAGATCCGGGCATCGCTGCGGGGGTTGATAAGGCAACTGTGGGAGTTGTTCGAACACGATCACGACCCGATTGCGGGGTTTCTTGCGACAGCGCGAGCCGCGGTTGGGCAGGTGTTGGCGGGCGGGGGTGAAGGTGGAGGTGAAGGCGAGAGGGAGAGGGAGGGAGCCGAGGTTGTGCTGGGGTGGTTAGACGCGATGAGTGAGGTGGAGACGTGTTCGATTGGTGGAAGTGGTTGAGGTCGAGAAGGGGGTGGAGAGGTCGTTAACTGTGGGAATTCCCACAGTTACCGAAAGCGTTGAACTCGATAAGGGCGGGGAGACGTCCCTCGGTATACCGAAGGACCGAGCCCGGCCGATCGGTCACCCCTGCTGGTCACCGGTCGGCGGTCGGCAGTCGCTTTCGACGTCCCTGGGTATACCCAGGGACGTTCGCCGTGATCCGGTTACCCGTGGGTGACGTCGGCGGGTATACCCGCCGACGTCCTGATTCAGACGCCTCCGACGTTCCTTGGTATACCAAGGAACCACCTCGCAGCCCTCTTGGGGGTCGGTGGGAATTCCAACCGACAGGTTGCGCGCGATCCGCCTGGGTGATATCCTTTACCTTTCCGCCTGTCCCCTCTGGCCTACCCTGGCCCGTCACAAGTTCGCTGATGGGGCGATCCTCCCTCGTGAGGCAATCACCTGCCACTCCCCTTTCGTCAGCGGTCCGGCTGGCGTACCCGTTGGGTAAACGAATCGCGGCTCTACTGTGGTATCGCTGTTGGAGTGGTCAGAATGGTAGCCAGCTGGAACAACGCCTAAATGAATCACCTTATCAACTATCTTCTCCCACCAGTTCACTCGTTCACGAGATATTGGGGAATCCGGCTCGATGGGCGAGGGCGACAAGAACATCGGGGATGGGGAAGCGGTAGACACGACCAATCTCCGGATTAAAGCGAATAGTAACTGCACCTTGTTCGACCAAGCGAACCAGCACCCGTGCCAACTGACCGAGGGAAAGGAAGCCAAGTGGCTTCCATCTGCCGACGCCCCGTTGATTGAAGAGTAAAGCAACGGCTTCTGCCGCTTCCAGGGAGGTGTAGGCTATCACATCGACAGGTGACAACTCGTCCGGTCTTATTTCATCATCGCCAGGCGGAAGTTTAAAAATATTGTTATAGTCTTCCGCATCTCGTCCGTTGTCTGGTTTGTCGGCGGTTAGCAGGAAGACGTCTCCAGACACGAAGTCATCAATTGACCCGGTTGCCATTGTTTGTATCCCTTATGCAGCAAGCGGTGGGCACCGGCCGGAGGGGGATACATTCCTCCGATGGTACCCACCGCTTAGACGCGGGTCATGACTCCCGCGTTGCCACGCTGCAATTCTACAGCGCCACGGCCTCTGTTTGCAACTCCTCGCCGGAAGCGGGCCATCGCAATTGATGGACGCTCCTCGGCATCTGGCCCGCCCCGTTCGTGGCTGGAATTCCAGCAACGCCCCCGGACGCTCGAATCGGTGGCCAGGTTCTGGCTCGGGGTGTGGTGGTGGGGTTGGCCGGAATTCCGGTCGACCTCATTCCGGTCGACCTCATTCCGGTCGACCTCGTAACCGACGAGTTCGATCGGCTGATTCACCCCGCATCATTCTCCCTCCACGTCTGGCCGACCAGTCCGGGGAGGTGTCCTCTCCCGTCCTCTCCCGTCCTCTCCCGTCCTCTCCCGTCCTCACCAGTCACACAAAAAGGTTGTGTAGACGGCCGATCGCTGCTAATATGAAAAACTAGGGGTTGTAATTTTTACAACGTTTTTGTTGGTTACGACACCCCGGAGTCAAGTGAGTGAGGAACGCCGGGGACTCTGGCGAGCGGGCACGGGCGCCCGGAATAGTCAGAGTAGCCCAGCATGGCGAACGCCCCGCAGAATGCTTCACCACACAATGAACTGGGATCAATCTGGGATCTGCTGACCCACGTTTTTCTCGGGTCAGTTTTGTTTGCACTGATCTTTGCTCCGGCCGTCGGTTTAGACATTCTCATCCGTTGGCTGAAGGAAGAAGTGAGGGTGAGTGAGGGCTTGGCTTGGATTCTGACGGTCACGAAGTACGCGGTGGGAGGAGCAGACGCAGCAGTTTTCTTGGTGTTCGTCGCCCGGATGAGTTGGGATCTTCTCCGGAAACTCATCGGGCTTGGAGGGATAAAATGAGCAAGATTCGAGACTTAGTGGAGAGGACAAAGCGAACGGCTCGCGTCTCTGTGAAGGAGTACTTCCGCCCGGTTGTCTTCGTGTGGAAGTGGCTGACCGGCCGACGGGGCGATTCTGGCCAGCCCATTGCCGTTGACCTTTCCCCCGGGAATGGAACAGGGCCAACTTCACCCGTTCAACCGACCCCGCCATCGCTGCCGCCTACCCCTCCATCGGTACCCACGCCTCGTATCGAGGTGCCAGCCGGTTTGCCAGCGGTTCATCGGTACCGGTGAACGTGATTGATTGGCAGGAAGTAGTTGACCTCGGGTAATCGCCCGGGGTCGTTTCGTTTCCGGCCCCCGCCCGCCCGATCATCTCCTCCCTCACCCAACCCAGCATTCCCCAGCATCCCGACCGACTGACCGGCCCCGACTCCCCGCCGTCTTCCCCAAGTCCCGCAAGTCGGCAAATCCGGACCGGCGACGCGTTCGACACGTCCCCTACTCTCCCATCGCAATCCGTCGCATCCGTAACCGCTCGACCTCAATTATAAGTCTCGCACGACATGCCGACCCCGATACTATTCAGGGCGTCGTATCCGCGACACACACCCGCACTCAGGAGGCTCTCCGATGGTGTACCTTCAAACTGGCGAAGCCGAGCGGATCACTGGGATTCCGAAGCACGTGATTTCGCGGGCCGTCAAGAAGTCGCCCGGGTTGCCGGGTGTGATTCATCTGGGAAGGTTCATTGGGATCGACCCCGCCAAGCTGGACGAACTTCGGGACGCGATGATCGAAAAAAAGCTCATTCCGACGGGCCAACTGCAAAACACAGCGGCCTGATGAGGTGTGCGAGGTAACCCACAAAAGGGTTGCCGCTCTGGTGACTCGCAATCACCAGAGCGGCGGTGAACTGGAACTGAGCGGCAGGCAGAACGGCAGAACGGCAAACAGCGGAGCACAACTATGAATGTTATCGACCTTGGTGGCGATGCCACTGAACAAGTGTCTTTCTCCTCAGCAGATTCCAGCGAGGCACGCCCGCAAAATTCGCACAGCCTGCTAAATTGGCAGTCAGACGGATGGGACCGGACGGACCCTGGGGCGAGCGGGTCGTCGTCCTCGGCACAAACCCACTCGCCGACTGGCGGGCAGGCCACGCTGTCGCCTGACGGGTCTGCGACTGCACCATCTCGCCCTCGTCCGCCGCACTGTATGCCGCTGGCGCTGCTGGAGCATCTGGCGAGACTCGCGCCCTCTAAGAAGGTCCGCAGAGACGGAGGAGGAAAGGCGACCGTTCAGGGAGGCGAAACAGCGAGGGTTGGTGCGACTGGTGGATCGAGGATCAGCGCAAGCGGCTCGACTAAATTGACTCCTCAGATGGAGGAGAGGGCAAAGCGTTATCTTGCAAAGATCGAGGGAGGCATTCAAGGACAAAACGGTAGCGACCCGATGATGTGGGCCGCCCGCGGCATGGCGTGGGGGTTCCTCTTCTCTGACGAGGACTCCCTCGATCTCTTGAGAAAATATTACACACATAAATGTGTACCGATCTGGGAAGACTGGGAGATTCAGCACAAGATCAGCGAAGCGAGGAAACCGGGGTTTCATCTGCCCGAAGGCTGGCTGTTGGACAAAAAAAGACCGAACGAGTCGAAGTCCACCTCGCGGGCGGGCGCCCCTACCCAAGCAATCCCCGGGGACGCCTCAACGTCCGGCCCGAATGACAGTCCGGATAATCCGCACCGTCTGGCCGCTGGGTTTCTGGAAACCCATTCCCCAGGTGGACCGCCCTTTCAGGTTCGATTCTGGCGGGGGGACTACCATCGCTACCACGACGGAGCATACCGCGTTGTTCCGGATTCCGACTTACGGGGCGAACTTACGAGTTGGGTACGGGCGGAGTTCATCAAGCAGAACTTGCTCGACCTCGAACAGTGGGCAGATAACGGAGGCAAGGGGGCCGCCCCCGAAGTGCGGAAAGTCACCGCGGGCGGTATCACGAACGTGATTCAAGCGATGGGCGGGATGTCCCTGTTGCCCGCAGCGGTCGAAGCCCCGGCATGGATCAACGGGGCATCCGGCCCGGAACCGTCGCGTGTCCTGTCGATGAAAAATGGACTCCTCGACTTGGAAACCGCGACCGCTGGCCGGCCCGGATGCCTGTTACCAGCATCCCCATCATTTTTCACGCCGACCGCGGCACCCTTCATCTACGATCCCACTGCCCCGGCACCGGTCGAGTGGCAAAAGTTCTTGTCCGAACTCTGGCCCGAGGAACGGGAGAACGCGGCCTGCCTTCAAGAGTGGTTCGGCTACCTGCTCACCCCGGACACCCGCCAGCACAAGATTCTATTCCTTCTCGGCCCGCCACGCGGTGGGAAGGGGACAGTGGCCCGTGTGTTGAAGTCGCTAATCGGACCGGATAATATGGCCGGTCCGACGCTAGCGAGTCTAAGCATGAATTTTGGACTATCCGCGCTTCTGGGGAAATCCGTCGCGGTCGTTGCAGACGCCCGGCTGAGTGGTCGGGTCGATTCCGCGGTCGTCACTGAACGGCTGTTGTCCATTTCCGGGGAAGACACGCTGACGATCGACCGAAAACACCGCGAGCCGCTGACAGTGAAGTTGAACACCCGTTTCGTTATTTTGTCGAACGAACTCCCTCGGCTCGGGGATGCATCCGGAGCGCTGGCCGGGCGGTTCATCATCCTTCGACTCACCCGCAGCTGGTATGGGAAGGAAGATCACGGACTATTCGACCGACTGCGGACGGAGCTACCTGGCATCCTGCTATGGGCCATAGAGGGATGGCGACGGTTGCGAGACCGTGGGCGGTTCATCCAGCCCGCCAGCGGGCAGGCGTTGGTGAGTGAGATGCAAGCTTTATCCAGCCCGGTGGGATCGTTCGTCAAGGATCGGTGTATTGTCGGTCCGGGGTTCCGGGTCGAGATTTCCGAATTGTACAGCGAATGGCGGAAGTGGTGTGAAGCCCACGGTCGGAAGGAAGCAGGAACAGAGGAGTTGTTCGGCCGCGACCTCCGGGCCGCCGTCCCGTCGATCGACAAGGGCCGCCCAAGAAGCTCGGAAGGACGCCTGAACGTGTATAAGGGAATTCGGCTCCGCACATTGGCCGATCCCGACCCGGCCGACGAACAGCCCGGCGGTCGAGGTGGTCAATGTGGTCATAGTGACCAGACATTGCACGCGAAGTGGAATCCGGTCGAGGTAAATGGACACATAGGGGGGGTCGCGGAAAATATAGATGCAATGGGCGGTCACTATGACCACGGTGACCACACTGACAACCCTGACCTGCCCGCAACCGATCCCGACCCCACCCGACCCCGCCGAAGGTACGAGAATGACGATCGCACCGATAATTCTACTGTAGCCGATCCGATCGAACCCAGGCGTTTCCTGCCGGGCCACCCAAGGGCTTCCCTTGATTCCCTGGGGTTTTATGACTGCCATTTTGGCATCAACTACAGTAGAAATAAGGGGAGGGTGTAACAATGGGAACCCTCACCCATCGCCCGACGACGGCCCGCGCCCTGGCCGCGGTCCTGACCCCGTTCGGCCCCGGGGTCGATGGTTGCGCACTTGTCTTCGACCTCGAACCACCTGTACACCTCGAACCCGCCCTGTCCGTGATTCACACCGGTATCCGGGCGATTCTGACCGGGCGGAAGTGGTACGGGTGTGAGAGTGAGCGGCCCGCCGTCCCGCGACGCCTCAACCCGGATGCCCTGATTCCGGATGAGATCGCGATGTTGTGCGTCGAGGGTGACCATCGCTGGGACCGGATCAACCCGGTCGCCCGGCACAACCTGCCGGAGCTATTCGAGAAATAACCCCACAAGGCGGTCGGGTGCGTGTGTGATCACTCCCCGCCGCTCGCTGGTCGCCGCCCGTGCGAGTGGCCGGCCGTTGGTGGCCGCCTGTCGCCCACGTTGGCCCGCCCGGTCCGCCCGGTCCCCATCTACGCACAGAGTTCACATCATGCCCGACGAACCGGACCGGCCAGCAGCGCTCGCCAGGGTCGAACCCGACCAGTCGCTCGACCTCCCCGGGACGCCTACCCCGTCTGCTCCGCCTGCCATCGTCTACCCCTACCCAATCTTGGATGGGAGCCGTGTTCACCAGGATCTACGTGAAGCGTCTGGGGCTGCGTGCCAACTCGTCCGCCTGGCCGGCCTGCTCCTGATCCGTTTGCAAGGTGCGACGGGACCGTTTTCAACGCCTGGCACAGCAACCTACAACCAGGGAACGCCGGACGAGCGGGTCGTCGTGCTCCCGCCAATTGTCGTTGTGGCCGCGGAAGAGATCGTTCAATTGGTCGTGATGCTCGACAAGGTCCGCATTGATGCCGAGGACAAGATTTTCCCGGTACGCCTTGAACTGATCGACCACGGCGAACTGTACTCACACGGCGACATTCACGCATCATGTGCCCACGATGCCACGCTGGGATACGCTGATCAAATTCGCCGGATGATCACCGCTGCGGTCGGGTTTGCTGCGAAGGATTATTCGGGCATTGCGAGGTTCGGACCGAGTGGGTTGGAGGAACTACCGCCTAGCCTGATCCGGGACCACTGGAAGGCGTTTCTTACCGAGTTCAAGGCTCGGGAGTTGGAGGCCCGACACTCCGCGTTCGACGGACCGACACGAGACAGGTTGCTTGAGTTGGTCAAACGGGAGGCGGTGAAGGCTGCGAACGCTCGGCATCGTTCCCCGCCACAGACCCCAACCCTCAACCCTCCAACGACGGACAAGCTCCACGGACTGCTCGACCAACCACTCGCCCAGTCCCTGGCGGCTCGGTCCACAGCACCAGCCCTCCCATCAACTTCGCCAGCGACTGACCCCAAGCCGATCCGGCTATGGGTGAAAGACGGGAATAAACATTGCGTCGAAATCCTTCGTCCCGATGGTACGGTCTCAGCGACCGGAACAGTACGACCAAAGGGATACGAGGTACTACGCGTGCTCTTGGCAGCATTCCCGACCAAGATTGGGTCCGATCAGTTGAAGGAAATTGACGGGGGTCAGACAGCCCTCAAAGATGTCCGCCAAAGTTTCCCCGCGATGGAACAGGTGATCGACCGACCGAACGACTCGGGTCGAAAAGGCTTCTACGGACTCAAATGGCCGAATAATCCGGAACCCCGCACTTCCTGAACTCGCCCCAACTTTCCTCAACTTTCCTTTATTCGCGTCCACTCTGCTTTTCAGACGTGCCTGATCGATACTGAAGTTAGTCGCAACGCTGCGTCTAACTGAGTTTCATCATGGTTACCGCATCCAGGATCGTCCCAAGTGGGCTCTCGTCCATCCCAAAGCCGGAACAGCTTCGGGCGGACCTGAAGGAACTGTACAGGCAGTGCAGGCTGACTCGTCGGCTGTTGGCGCTGTCCGAAACGGTTCACACTGAGAGCGGAGTTTCTCTTCTCGCGCCAGTGGGCGAGCAGCGGGAGGTTGCCCATGTCGGTTGACACCTCCTTGACACAGCAAGCCATCGCGCCCGCCGTTGCTGCCCGTTCCCTCCTCGGCCCCGATGAAATCGCTCGCAAGGAACGCCAGCTTCAGAGGCTCCGCACTCGCCGCGAGGATCTCCTCGAACAGATCCGCCAGGTAGACGGTGCGATCGCTCCCATCCTGGAGACGCTGGCCGACCATCCGTTGCCTTGTGCGCAATGCCATAGCATCACCGAACGGCGGGTAACTGCTCGACCATCTGCCCAAACGGTTCGCGTTGAGTGTGCAGGGTGTAGCCGACTCCGCAGGTGGGAACCGTCCTTGCTCCCGCCGCCGGCAGCCCCTTTGCTCGCCGGAAAGACTGCCTCGACGGCAACGACAGCAGCAACAGCAACGACGGCAGGACACTCACCCGCCACTTCAGCCGCTTCAGCCACTTCAGCCGTGGCCAGCCCAGCACCCAGCGCTGCGGTCCCGATCGCGACCCCGAAGCCTGACGCTGATGCTCACGCCGACGCTCACGCCGACTCTTTCTGTCCCCCAGTGTCCCCGAAGATTCTCCGCCTCATCGAAGCCGAGCTAAGCCCCTGCCTGATCCAAGTTGTCCTCGGCCTCCAAGGGCGGCGACTGCTCCACCCGAAGGGGGCGACCGAACTACTTGCAGCGATCGCAGAACATGGGAATCAGATTTACGACCTGGTCGAGAGTTTGGAAGAACCGCGGGGAGAGTGAGAGGTGTGATCCGATGGCATGTGACCGCCCGGAAGCCCAAACCCGCACCAAAAAAAGGGCCAGCACGGCAGAGGGGGAGAGCTTGAAAGTTGCACCTGAGAGACGGACGCCAAACAGCCCCTTTTTTTAGGTGTAACTTTCTCGCCGACGAAGAGATAGTCCCACCTAAAAAACAAAGCCCGACTCCGTATTTGCCGAGTTTCTGCATGCGATTCTGGAGGTTGGAAAAGACGCAAGAATTCCCAGGAAATTCTAATGCGAAATGGACTATCCGCAGTTCAGTTGGTTCAGTTGGTTCAGTTGGTTCAGGACGTTAAAAAGGCCGCCTGATCACCGCAACAGAGGCATCCCGTGGCCAGCAAAAGACCCGTCCTCATGGCCGTGACATCGGGATGAGGTGAACAGTCCGACCGGAAAAAGAATACATTGCGACCCCACCCCGCCCACCGGAGTCTGATCACCCGCAGCAGAGGAGTCCCCATCCGTGGCAAGCCGAAAACCCCTACCACCGGACCACGCGAGGTTCGTTGACGAATACTTGATCGACCACAACGCTACCCGCGCTTACCACACTGCGTACCCTCACGCAAGTTATGGCACTTGTCGGGCCGAATCATCAAAGCTTCTAGCGAAGCCAAGCATTCGTCAGGAGATCAAAAACCGCCAGTTCGACATGAGGAGGCGTTTGAGGATCGGGGCCGATAAGGTTCTCCGGGAGTGCGCTGCAATCGCGTTCTCTGATTTTTTCGACCTCCTAGATGACGCCAACCGGTTGCGCCCGCTGCGGGAGATCCCGCTCTACGCTCGACGGGCAATCATGTCGATGAAAGTCAAGAAGGTTAAGACGACGACTCGTAAGAACGGTGACGAGACGGTAATCGAGACGGAGCAAGTGGTCGAGTACCGGTTGTGGTCGAAGACGGACGCTCTGGAGAAGTTGTTCCGGTATCTCGGTCTGACGCAGGAGATCACCCCGCTCGATGCGTTGCTGGCCAGCCTGCCGGTCGACATGGCTGACGCGGTCCGGGATGCTATGGGGGCTGCGATCGACAAGAAGAAACCACGGATAGCGGCGGGGTGAGATGGCCGAGGACGCCGACCCCGTGGGAAGCGATCGCAGAGCGGGACCGGGCAGAGACGACGCTCGCGACAGCGACTGCAACAGAGGACAGCGGATAGCGGACACCCAGACCAAACCTTCGCCCAGAAAATTCACCGACTCACACTTGTTTTCAGGATTTGTCACATGCCACCCCTTACCGCCTCCATCAGCGGCTCGCCTGCCAGCGGACCCGCACCCCTCACCGTCAGCCTCACGTGCTCCGCGTCAGGAGGTACGGGGGCGCTGAGCTACGTCTGGGATTTCGGAGATAATACGGTCGGCGCGGGTGCGAGTACCACCCACACCTACAGCACCATCGGCGTCTACTTCGTCTCCTGCGAAGTCACCGACAGCGCGACACCCGAACCCAACAGCGTGGCGCCCACGCAACCGCTGGCCATCTCGGTGGGAACGGGGAGTCCGGTTAACCCGAGTCCGGTTCAGTACACGCCCCAATTTTTGACCTCGTCTAGTGGGTATCAATTTAGATTCAATTGGGAGACAGGATATCAGTATATTCGAGCGCGAGACGGCAACAAAATTGTTGTTCCGATGTTTTTCAACTTTCAAGATGAAGGGGGACTTGCTCAGGATCTCATCTCGACAGCTCAGTACATCCCTGGCGACGGGGTCACACCGGGAAGCGGGAAGATTCAACGCCAATGTCCGTATCAGTCCGGCTGGCGTCCTGGGTTGTACCTTCAGGGATGGGGTGGTGCCCTACTTGCGCTGT
>PLDW01000025.1:0-45493 GCA_003136315.1 Gemmataceae bacterium
ATCTTTTTTGCCGGGTTAATACTGGTGTAGCCGAGTGTGTGCTCGCCCGCACCTACTGAGGTGCGGGCCTCCTCAACCGACTGCCGTTTCACCACCGTCAGTTGTTCTGCCTCGGCGATCTGCTCACGAGTCGTCTCTGCGAGATCCACCGACTTCTCCGCCTTGCCGACACCCGTCTCGGCCTCTTCCAGAGTCTTGCGGGCGACCGAGATCTTGCCGCGGTCCCCCTGCGCTCTGGCCAACTTTGCCTCGGCGAGTCGGACATGAGCCGCTGCGGCATCTCGGGTCCGGGTGACCTCCTGCGACTTCCGCTGGGGGACCGCGTTCTCCTTGTACAGGTCGGCAAACCGGTCATATTCGATCTGGGCCAGAGCGAGGTCGGCCTTCGCGGCGTCCAGTGCCGCCCTGCCCTCCTCAATTCCCCGCTCGACCTCGTCATCGGTTACCTTGAGGGACTCCTCGGCGCTGGCACGGGAGGTTCTAGCTGCATCACGTGTTCGCTTCGCGATCTCGATCTGGAGCGGCACGTCGAGGCGGAGGCGGGCGAGGGAAATCTCCTGCCGTTTCAGTTCGGCCTCGGCCGTTGCGAGCTTCGCCCGGGCGAAATCGACCTGATCCCGGTACGGAGTCGGGTCGATTTCCGCCAGCACCTGCCCGGCTTCGACCCGGTCGTTCTCATCAACAACAAACCGGACGATCCGCCCGGAGACGGCTTCCGGTGCGACGTTGACGATGTGGGTCTCGACAAATGCATCATCGGTGAGAGAGTGACCCTGGCGGAAGACGATCCATTCCGTGGCCAGTGGGAGCGTGACGAGAATGGCAATGCCCAGGGTTACGATGCCACCTGCCCGGCGGGACCACCACCACACGGAACGGGGATTGGCGACGGGAGCGAGCGCCTGTGCGGAACTCATGATGCGTCTCCGGGGGTGGGCCGCCTTCTCAGCGTCGACCAGATGAGGATGAGCGGACAGAACCTAACCCCCCAACCCCCTTGCCTAAGAAGGAAGGGGGAGCCGGAGGGGGTTTGACTCCCCTCTGCCTCCCAGTCGAGGGGTTTTGTCCGCTGGCCCCAAGGGCGGGGCCGTCTGGTTGGTGGGCACAGGCGGGAGGCCCATCGAGAAGTTGAGCCGGGCCAGGGCGGTCAAATAATCGTAAGTGGAGTTAAGAAAATCCTGCTCGGCACGAGTCAGGGCTGTCTCTGCCTCGGTCAGCTCGGCGGGTGTTGCGTCGCCTTTCGCTGCCCTGGCCCGGAGCAGCCGATAGGCCTCTCGGGCCTGTTCGACTGCCGGCTTCGACCGCTCGATCCCCCGCCGGGCGACGATCAGAGTGCGGTAGGTCTCATTCACCTGGAACGCGATCGTGTCGGCAAGTGCCTCAGCCTGGGCGGCAGCAGCGCGTGTCTTGGAATCCGCGATGCGGATTTCACCGACACGCCGACCACCCTCGAAGAGCCCCCACTCCAGTTTAATGAATCCGACAGCCAGATCAGAGTGTCCGCGGGGGTCGGATTGTTGGAAGTCGAGGAGTGAGCCCCCGGCCACGACTCTGGGGCGGAATTCTGCCCGGGCGACCCGCCCACCGGCCTGGGCCGACTGGATTGACAGTTGTGCGACCTCCAGTTCGCGTCGCTCGATGACGGCCTGGCCAAGACAGTCCGCCAAAGTGCGCCCAAATTCTGGCAGGTCCGGGGGTACGAGCACCTCGGTCGGTGCATTCACGTTCAACCCGATCGCCAGATTCAGCGCTGCCACCGCCACACTGACCCCGGCCTCGGCCGCATCCTGTCCTTTCAGAGCCTGGGAAAGGAGAACATCGGCCCGGAGTACTTTCTCCCTTTCAAGCACTCCACCCTTCTCCAACTTCTTCGCCACGTCACGGTCGTCCTCGGCTCGTCGAACGGCCTCATCGGCAATCCGCTTGAGACTCCGTGCCCGTAACGCCTGATAGTAGGCGAGGGCGACCTCATTCGCGACCGTCTGGTATGCCCGGTCCGTCTGGAGTTGGGCAACATCAACCCCGAGTTGGGCCTGTTGATACCGGCCCATTCGACGCCCGAAGTCCGCCAGAAGCCATTGAACCCGAAGTTCGGCCAGTTCGTAGCCTGTATTGAGATTGAGTCCGACAGGAATCGCACCTGTGAACGGCAGGAACGTGAAGTTCGGGGAGCCTGTACCCACCGGTTGCGCGGCTCCGCCAGCGTTCAGGTCGAATCCTCCAACGGAGTACCCCGCGACGGCTGACGGGAGGAACGGGGCGACCGCGACCGACTCCGCCCCCCTGGCCTGGACGACCCCTTCGAGGAACACCCGCAGCCGCGGCTGGAAACGGTAAGCCAGGGCCACGGCAGCCGGGAGTGAAAGCGGCCCGGATGCATTCCGACCGTCGCCCAGAGCGAGCGGAGGATCGCCCCCCGACGGAGAGCCAGGCCCCGGCTCGACTGGGGGCAGGTCCGCTTGGACCTGCTTCACCTCGTCGCCAGCGGTGAGTGGTGTGGGCTGTTGCCTCGTCGCAATGGGTGGCGGCAAAACCCGCTGGTCGAATGATGAGCGATACCGCTCCGGTCCATCACACCCGGCCACGGAGGATGCGACGGCTCCACAGAGCAGGAGGCTGCGAAAAGTGAGTGCCCCATACGTCATGGACCAGCCCCACGGCGCAGGAGGGTGGTATCGGTTGATCCGATCACCAGTATCATCACCTTTATCGGCGAGAAGGTGCGGTCACTTGACCTCTCGACGAGAATACCACCCCGAACGAGGTGCAGTTGCACCGGAACTGGTTCAGGTGCCATCAAAGCGACGAGGTGAGCGACAATTGTGAGCGGGCTCGCGTGACTTCGGCGCAATCGGATCCACAACGGCCCAACCCACCCTGTGTTCCCTGGAGGTTCTCCATGTCCCGGTTCCACACGGCCATTCTCGCAGTCCTGGCCTTTGCCCCGAAAACGCTCGCCGCTGGCTCCTTCGACACTCTTCTCACCGCGGTCCCACCGCAGGTCAACACGCTCGTCCTGGTCAATGTGAAGGCAGCGTATGCCAGCCCACTCGCCAGAAACGAGAAATGGGCCGACGACTACTACCACCGGTACAAGTCCGGCACGGGGTTCGTTCCCCCCGATGCCGAGGCCGTTGTGATCGCCTCGACCGTCAACCTCTCGACAATGACCCGGGATCACCAGATCGGGGTGGTCAAGGTCACCGGACTCCCTACCGCGACGGCCCTGGCGACACGCGAGAACGGGACTGTCAGTGAGGTGGCGGGACAGCCATTCATCCTTTCCCCGCGAGATGTCTACTTCACCACCTTGACACGAGAAGCAGCCATCGCAGCGATCTATCCGGCGGACCGCCAGGCGTCTGCCCGGTGGGTGCGGTACGCCTCCACGTCCAAAACGATCGATCTCGCCCCCTACTTGAAGCAGGCGGCCGACGCTGCCGGGGAGGATGTGCTGACCATCGCAGTCGATCTGGCCGATTCCCAGGATGCAACACTTCTCAAAGTGGGCCTCGCAACCAGCCCGGCGGTGGTCAAGCAAAAGGGCGTCGATATTGGCCGCGTGGCCCGATTCATCAGCACAGTCCGTGGGCTCACCTTCTCGGCCCGAGTCGGTGAGACGATCACGGGGACAATCCGGGTCGATTTCAGCGAAGACCCCGCTCCCGTCAAGATGATCCTCCGCGAACTCTTCCTGGAGCTCCTCGATGACCAGGGCGTGGCGGTGCCGGGGTTGGAGCAATGGCAGACGACTTACGGGAACACGTCCATGACCCTCACCGGGCCGCTGACCACGCTCGACCTGCGGCGGATCATGTCCCTCTTTGCGTTCCCCGGTGCGACATCTGCGGACGCTCCCCAGGTGACTCCCGGGGAGATTTCCCGGCCGGCGACTCTGCGGTACTGGTCAGCGGTGAATACCGTGCTCGCCGATCTCCGTAATACCAAAGACAGCCCCGATTACGCAAAAACTGCGACCTGGCACGAGAAGGCAGCGAACCAACTCGATCACCTGAATCGCAACGGGGTTGACCCGCTCGCTGTCGAGGTCGCGCACGAGGCGGCCCGGCGGATTCGGGCCGTAGGGGCAAGCCTTCGGGGTGTTCCGATTGATTTGGATTCGATCAGCCGAAAAGGGTACGCCTACTCCTCGCCATCTGTTGGTTACTCGCTCAGTTGGTGGGGGCGGATTCGTCCGGTGTGGTATGGTCCGGGGGCTGTGAGCACAAACTTCCCGCAGATTCGGGCCGAGGCAGAGAGTGTCATTGCCAACGACCAGAAGAGGCGGATCGAAACTTGGAACCAAATCGATCAGCTGATGTCTGATACCCGCAGGAAGCTGAGTGATAAATTCAAGATACAATTATAATATTAATACTTGTCTAATCAACGTTATTTTCATAGTCTCGCTGATACGGCGGTGGAAGGCGATGACGGAGATGAACGGACTCTGAACTTGTCATAGTCCGCCAAATCTTCTCCCGCGTTATGGCCCTTCCCAATTCACCTGATAGGCTTTCATGACACCGCCGGTCGTGATTCCGCTCGCCTTGCCCGCACCGTTCGGCGGCGTTCCTTAGCCCCGAGGTTCCCACCATGCTCCGATGCACCTTTTTCGCACTCGCTCTCCTGGGTGCAACCGCCCTGACAGCACACACCAAGACGGCCCCACCGGATCTCTCCGGCGCCTGGCTCATCAGCTACTCCCTTCCGGGAGGAACCCGGGAGGCAAACCTCTGCATCCTCAAAATCGAGACCAAAGACGGTAAGCCAACCGCCTCGGTGGTCGCTGTTCCCAAAGGGACAAATATCACGCTCAAGTCGTTCGACGTGAGCAACAAAGAGGTCACTGTCGCCCTGGCCAACGGGCCGTCATTCATCGGGGTCATCTCTGACGACGCGAAGACGATCCTCGGTGGATTTGGAACTGATGCTGCCCAGTCGCGCGGGAAGATGGTTCGCACCGGGCAGGAGTCAATCGACTCCCGGTTCACCTCCAGTGAAGCTCCGGCAGAGCTGGTCAAGGCTGAGCAACTCACCACGCGGCCGAACATGCTCCGGATCCAGATCATTCAGACCAAAGAGGCAGACAAGAAGAAGGAACTGATGGCTGAAATGTCAGAGGTCCAGAAAGAAGCCGAAGAGAAGCTACCAGGGTTGTACCGTGCCGTGATCGAGAAAAAGGCCGATACTCCTATCGCGCTGGACGCCGCACTGCCCCTCCTTCAGTCCGCGAGGAAGTGGAAGGTGACGGCCAGCGAAGCAAAGAATTTGCTCAAGATCATCGAAGCGCAGTCTACGCGATTTGGCCCAAAATACTCCGATTTCGTGACTCTGGAGGCGGCCGAGTCCCTGGTCGCCACCAAGGGGTTGGAGGCCATCGCGGTGGGAGTGCTCCGCACCCGCTCCAAGGAGCTGACCGACAAAGATCCCGCAGCCTTCCAGGTCCGGGTGCTGACCGCATCCAAGACAGCCCTGGAGGCGAGTGGTGCAACGGAGGAAGCGAAGGCCGTTGACGGCCGCCTGGGCAAGATCGAAGCTCGGCTAGATCAAGAATACCTTGCAACAGTCCCCCCGTTCAAGCCGACTCCGTTCGCCGGGCGGCAGGAGAAAGGGGCCAATCAGGTTGCCGTTCTCGAACTGTTCACCGGAGCGCAGTGCCCGCCGTGTGTGGCCGCGGATGTGGCGTTCGATGCGCTGGGAAAGTCGTACTCGCCAAGCGAGGTGGTGCTGATCCAGTACCACATGCACATTCCCGGACCCGATCCGCTGACCAATCCTGCTACGATCGCACGGTGGGACTACTACCGAAAGCTATTCCCCCAGGGCGTTCGTGGAACCCCGACCACCATATTCAATGGGAAAGTGCAGGCTGGTGGTGGTGGCGGTATGGCGAATGCCCAGAGCAAGTTCACTCAGTACCGTGAGATCATCGACCCTATCCTTGAGAAAACGACCTCGGTGAAAGTGTCCGGGAAAGCGATTCAGAAGAATGACAAGGTCGAGATCGCAGTCGATGTGGCCGGCGCTCCAACTGAGGGAGAATTGAAACTCCGGGTGCTCGTGGTGGAGGAGTCGATCAGGTACGTGGGTGGGAACCGACTGCGGTTTCACCATCACGTCGTCCGGGCGATCCCTGGGGGTGCAGCCGGGGTGACAGTCAAGGAAGCGAACTTGCGGCACACAACGACAGCCGACCTGCTGGCTGTCCGGAAGGATCTGAACAACTATCTCGACGATTACGCCGCGAACGAGCGACCATTTCCTTCGAAGGTCCGCCCGCTCGACCTCAAGCATCTGAAAGTGATTGCCCTGATCCAGGACGACAAGACTGGTGAGATCCTCCAGGCGGCCCAGATCGAGGTTGACGATAAGGTAGCCAGTGGCGGGCAATAGCTCCACAATTATTCCGACACTTCTCGCTGAACGCGACAGCAGATCCCCTGGTTCCCACGCTCTTCGTGGGAACCGGTCTTCCCCCGCTCTGCGGGTGTGGGCGACACGGTGGGGACGACATCTGCCGGCTCGTCGATAACGCATCCGCAAGGTTCAGGCCAGGACGCGGAGCGTCGAAGACGGCATTCCCACGCAGAGCGTGGGAACGAGGACGTAGATCAAATTTACTTCATCGTTATGAATCAGTCTCCGGAATGACCGTTCTTCAAACGTCCAAATCCGTCCGAGACCCGGGTCTGGGTTTGACATCACCTCTTGTAGGTCGGCTCTCCCGTGCCTCGATCCGACCTACAAACTGCGTTCCCAGGATGTTGTCTGGGTATGCCATACCCACTGGCGGTTTGAGGTTGGCACTGGCCGAATGTCCCCGGAAAATCACGTCCACCCGCGCAAATCGGGTAGAGTCCGGCGTCTGGATGGGGTGGGGAAACTTGCCCCCTGGTGAAGCTTCTGAAGCACGGTGTTGCTGCGTGGTCAGGAAAACGATCCCAGCCAGCCTGTGATTGGCGCGATCATCCTTGGGTGCCGAGTCATTCGGTCGGTAGGATGAATCAGACCACGACAGCGCCCAACTCGCTCAGCCGTCCGCTCCCCTCGCCCAAGGCAGACGCCAGGAACTGACCGACCACGATCATGGGGGTGCCACGGGCGGCTTGTCCGCCCGTGTGACGCCTCCACGGGCGGACAAGCCGCCCGTGGCACCCAATCCCACTGGGAGATTTTCTCTCACCAACTGCCTAAGCTAAAGTGAGAGAAGCGCGATCCAGCCGAGCCGTTCTCGGGCGTCGGTGCGGGTTCGCAATTTCGTATTACATTCCCGGATTCCGGGCGTGAGGGTCGACGATGTACCGGTTGTGGGCAGCGTTTGCGGTGATCGGTCTCGGAGCGGGTTTGGCGGGGGCAACCTCGCCCGACCCGCAGACGCTCAAAGTGCCTCCACAGGATCTGTCGAAGGCCCGCGAGCTGGTCCAGAAGTTGGGTAGCAGCCTGTTCCGGGAACGCGAACGGGCTCAGGACGAACTCGCCGGAATGGGTCGCCTGGCCCGGGTGGCCTTGCTGGAGGCCGTCAGCGCTGACCCAAGCCCAGAAGTCCGGGCGCGATCCGCTCAGCTCCTTCCCAGGGCCGAGGCGGCCGATTTGCAGGCACGGATCGACACCTTCCTGGCCGATACCGAGGCCAAGTTTGAGCACGATATACCCGCCTGGACCCCCTTCCGCAAGGCTGTTGTGGACAAGGAAGACCAGACAGGCGCGGCCGCCCGGGGATTGTTCATCGAGATGCTCAAGAGTCGCCCAAATCTGGATCTTCTGATCGCTCTCAATGGATCCCCCGCGGAAGCGGGACGTGTGATTGCCGACCGGCGTCTGGAGATGTTCTTTCAGGCGAACCCGCAGCTCCGTGGTCAATTCAACGCGAATGTCGGAGTGACCCGTACACAAATGCTGACTCTCACGGATGTGGCCGCGATCCTCTTTGCCGAGATTGTGGTGCCGAGCAAAGACATCCCCAAGCCCGGTCCGTTCGCGGGCATCTCCGGCGCGACGTTCGCCCAGCAGGCCGTCGCGATGAACGCCATCAACAACCCGTCGAATAACCCGCACTCCGAAACGTATCGGCGGCTCCTGATCAAGTGGATCGAGACCCGGACCGGGCCGGACGAACTGGCCAATATGGTGACGATTGTCTCAAGAATGCCGCAGATGAAAGAGGCAGGTGCCATTCTGCGCCGGATCGTTGAGACTGAGGGCGTACATGGCTGGGCCAAGGCGCAGGCAGTAATCGCTCTGGCTCAGAAGAATGGAAAAGACGAGCAGGCGTTTCTGAAAACTCTGTTGACCAGCGAAGCGATCGTCGGGAATATCTTCCTCGGCCAGGCGGCCAACGGGATGGCCAAACTGGCTCCCTGCCAGCTTCGAGACGTGGCCCTGGCGATGCTGATCGCTCAATCCGGACAGACGCTCAAAGACTACGGGTACGAATCGGCATCGTTCAGTAACCAGGACCCGATGCGGAATCCTCATCCCACGTATGCCTTTCAGACGGACGAGGACCGGGCGAAAGCGTTCAAGATGTGGGCAGCATGGGAAGCGAAGAAAGCCGACAAGACGGACATGCCAAAGAAATGAAGGTGAAACAGTTGATTGTCTTTACCTCGAAGAGGTTGCACCCCAAAGCCCAGGGTCGCGCTTCGCGCACCCTGGGTACACGGCTGCCCGCACCAGCGTGTTTAGCGCGAAGCGGTTAGACAAATTCATCGCCTACTAGCGAAATGCAATATTGAATTCAACAATCACTCTGTTTAGAGTAGCTCGCCTTGTACCAATACCGTTGCACGAGAAGGNNCCATGACGGGTGGTATTCCTCCATCTGCCGCACGCCTCAACACGTTGCTGAGTTGCCACATACGCTGATACTTGCTCCTCGTGCAACGGTATTGCGCCTTGTACAACCGCTTCGCGGTAGAAAAGCACAAACGTACAGGTTTCCCAGAGTGCGCGAAACGCGACTCCGGGCTTTGCTATAAAACCTCTTCGAGGTAAATACGCTCAAGATCGTGATCTTCACCAGTGAGGGGTTCAAAGCGGAGCCGAGGGCGACCAATGACCGAAGCGGAATGGCAGGCTGCGACCGACCCGAAAGCAATGCTTCGGTTCCTTGAAGGCAAGGTGAGTGACCGAAAGTTGCGACTGTTCGGAGTTCTGTGCTGTCAAGATTTCATTGCCCTTCTCGATCCTCGCAGCTTGAAGGCACTAAACGCAGCAGGACGATTCGCTGATGGAAGGCTTGGTTCGTCGGGGCTATCGAGGGCGTTGACGCATGCAACTCAAGCATTACAAGAGTCCGAGGGTGGGCTGCGACAGGGTGAGTTGGTAATCAAATGGCTCTGCCACAAGAATATGTCGCAGTGTGAAGGAATCGCAAGAGAATCAGCGGAATACACTGCCGCTCAACAACCTCGGCATATGCGAAACGCTACAAGGCGGGTAGCACGATCGAGGCGGGCATCTGCGATACGAGACATATTCGGCAACCCCTTCCGCCCCGTCACAGCCGATCCCTCTTGGCTCACGTCCACCGTCCTTGCCCTCGCCGAGGGTATCTACGTCGACCGTGCCTTTGACCGAATGCCAATCCTTGCCGATGCCCTCCAGGATGCCGGATGCGAGAACGAGGACATCTTGAACCACTCTCGCCAACCGGGTGAGCATGTCAGGGGATGCTGGGCGGTTGACCTCCTTCTCGGAAAAGTATAACGAAGTTATAAGCCAACTGCCGTGCGGGCACCGGTCACGGTGTGGATGGTGTGCGGTGACTCCCGCCCTCCCCACAGATCCGCCGCGCGATAACATTCTTCATATCCTTCCCCTGGTTGTCGCTTCGCCGCCCCGGGTGAGCGCCTGGCGTCCCTCCGCGGTCAATCTTCCGATGCTCGAGTCGTTCACGTTCCTGATGGGCAACCACCCGGCCGAGTTGCCAGGGGAGTTGCTCTACTGCAAGAACCACATGTGGTGTCGGCCGGGGCCGGGCGGGGTCCACACCTTCGGATTCTCGGCTTACGCCGTCCGACTCATGCAGGATGTCTACTTCCTGGAGTGGCGGATTGATCCCGGGTTGGTGACACTCAAGCAGGAAATCGGCTACATCGAAACGCAGAAAGCGACGTCCGGCCTCTACGCTCCCCTCGCCGGGCGGATCGTTCGGTTCAACGCCGAGTTGCTCGACGACCCGTCAACGATCAATGTCGACGGGTACGGTCGGGGATGGCTCTTTGAGATGGTGGCTGACTCGACCGAATCCACCCTTGATGCCCGCGCCTACTTCGACCACCTCGCAGCCACATGGGAGGCCACCCAGCGAATGATCAAGGGGCAGGTGATGCGGGAAGATTCCTGACGCTTCGGGATGGGGCCGGTAAGATCAACCTGAGTTCCCCACTAACATCCATTGCCGTTTGCGATCGATAAGCCGGTCGGGTGCCCTCCCCCCGACCCCACCCGGAGTCCAGTCGTATGGCCCGCCTGACCATCGTCCTGTCCCAGGCCCCGGGGAAACACCCGGCCAAGCGGGCACTGGAGGAAGGCGTCGTCGCTGCGCTCTTGCTCGAACCCGGGTTGGAGGTGTCGGTCGTTCCGAACCTCTACGACCTCGGCCCCGACCACACCGGCCGACTCTTCCTCGGTGCCGTCCGCGGCGACCTCGTCGTTCTGAGCTGGCTTTACCCCCGGGCAGCGTTTTGGCTGCTCGACCGGATCGGAATTCAGGGACACGAAGGCCAGTCCCAGCTCAAGCACCCGGCCGACGACGAGGAGGAAGACCCGGCCGAGCCCGAAACCAGCGCTGACCGCCCGGTCGCGATCGGCCCGGTCGGAGCCATTCCTGACCGGCACATCTACTGCCTTGACCTGCGGGACTTCAACAAACCCGAACCGTACCTGAAGGAGGTCGCACGGATCGTCGCCGAGTGTCGCGACCGCCGGGACACCAAAGCCCGTGAGAAGGCCGCGAATCACCCGGTCATCGTCCAGCTCGGATTAGCTGTCAACGGGACCGCGAACAGCCTCGCAACGGCTGAAACACCGGCCTTCGCGCCGGAAGCCTTACTCGCCCCGGCCGGGCGTCGGTGGTATCCGGTGATTGACTACAACCGGTGTACGAACTGCCTCGAATGCCTCGATTTTTGCCTGTTCGGGGTCTACGGGGTCGATGGTCTGGAGCGCATCCTCGTCGAGAACCAGGACCAGTGCAAGAAGGGGTGCCCGGCATGTAGCCGGGTCTGCCCACAGCAAGCGATCATCTTCCCGGAGTACAAGTCCGCTGCCATTGCCGGTGCCAACACCGGAGCCATCGGGGGGCTCAAGATCGACCTGAGTAAGCTCTTCGGCGGGGATGTGGCCGACGCGCTGTCGATGGCTGTTCAGGAGCGGGATCGGGAATTGGTGAACGACGGCCGGACCGCCGTTGGGATGGCGGTCGGCATTCCGAAGCGGCAGGAAGGCAAGCCGCAAAGCCCGAAGGACGATCTCGATAAACTGGTCGACGATCTGGACAGCCTGGGGTTGTGAGAGGGATGTATCATGGACATCGGCGGAATCCGCGAGGCGATGCACCAACAGCCATTCCGGCCGTTTGAATTGCGACTCGCAGACGGACGAGCAATTCTCATTCGTCATCCGGACTTCATCATGGTCGCCGGGAATAACCGCCGAATCGCGGTGTTCGCACCACCGGACGACGCGATGATGATCATCGAACCCTTGCTCATCGTCTCGATCGATTTCCCGCCTCCGGCACCGGCTGCGCCTGGATCGAACGGGACCGGCGGAGCAAGTGGGTAAATCCGGGCATTCGCAGCGGTGACTCATGACTCTCTCCCCCGACCGTCTTCGCGCTGCGTACCTCACCGCACGGGACGCACTTCTCGCCGAACGGGTGCCGGCCGGGCACTGGGTCGGAGAACTCTCCACGTCGGCTCTCTCGACCGCGACCGCGGTCATGGCCCTGCATCTGGTCAACCCGTTTGAGCACCGCAACCGGATCGACCGCGGCGTCCGCTGGCTCGCCGACCACCAGAACCCCGACGGCGGATGGGGGGACACGCTCAAGAGCCTGACAAACATCTCCACGACCATGCTCTGCCGGGCCGCACTGGCGCTCACAGGAGCCGAGAAGGAGTACCCGGGCGTCGTCGAGAAGGTCGAGGAGTATCTCACTGGCGTCGCGGGGCGGACTCCCGCCCGACGAGCCGAAGCAATCCGCCGACGCTATGGGAAAGATCGGACATTCTCGGTCCCGATCCTGATGAGCTGTGCCCTGGCCAATCTCGTCCCGTGGAACGAGGTTCCGCGGCTCCCATTCGAGGCAGCCTGTCTGCCCCAGTCGTGGTATCGGTTCGCCCGTCTCCCGGTGGTCAGTTATGCGTTGCCAGCACTGATCGCAATCGGTCAGTGCGTCCATGCTCACCGGCGGTCGCGCAACCTGCTGCGAAACGTGATCCGGTGGATGGCGCAGGGGCTGAGCCTGAAGGTTCTGCGACGAATTCAGCCGACGACCGGCGGCTACCTCGAAGCCACCCCACTGACCAGCTTCGTCACGATGGCCCTGGCGAGCATCCGACGCCGCCGCTCCGTCCCCGAGCAACAGGTGATTGAGGAGGGGGTGCGGTTCATCGTCGAATCCGTCCGGCCCGACGGGAGTTGGCCGATCGACACCAACCTTTCGATCTGGGTGAGCACACTGTCGATCAATGCGTTCGGGGCAGCCGCAGACTCACAAGCCATCCAGGAATGCAACGGACCACTATTAATCAAGTGGCTACTGGATCAACAAACAAAACGCCGCCATCCCTATACGGGAGCGGCCCCGTGGGCCTGGGGATGGTCGGATTTGTCGGGAAGCGTCCCGGACTGCGATGACACTCCGGGAGCGATACTCGCACTGGCGTCTCTCGGATACCAAACGTACCCGTGGCGAGCTGTGAAATGGGTGGTCAACCTCCAGAACCGCGATGGCGGCTGGCCGACATTTTGCCGGGGGTGGGGAGTTCTCCCATTTGACCGCAGTGGGGCGGACCTCACCGCCCATGCTCTGCGGTCACTCGCCGCGTGGGCGAACAAACAGCCTGATCCCGAGTTCCCAGAATTGTTCGGTTGGGCTCCAATGTGGTTTGGGACACCGCCCGGGTTCTTTGGTGCGATCCTCGGCTATACGGACCGACTGACCTGGCGAACGCACCATCGAGTCCTCAAGCGGGGGCTGGCTTACCTGACGCGCCAGCAACGCCGCGACGGCTCATGGCTTCCGCTCTGGTTCGGGAATCAGCACGCTCCGGATGACATTAACCCCGTCTACGGCACCTCCCGCGTCCTGGCTTCGTACCGCGACCTCGGGTTGAAGGAATCGCCCGAGTGTCAACGCGGTGTCGCTTACTTGCTATCGGTGCAGAATGCCGACGGTGGGTGGGGCGGGGCAAAAGAGTGTCCATCGAGCGTTGAGGAAACCGCCCTCGCCGTCGAGGTTCTGATTGATCTCGCGCCTGGGGAAGCCGTGGAACGAGGTCTCGCCTGGCTGGTGGAGGTGGTGGAGTCGGGACGTTTTCGGGAGCCGAGCCCCATCGGGTTCTACTTCGCGAAATTGTGGTATTTCGAGAGACTCTACCCGCTCATCTTCACAGTGGCGGCTCTGGGTCGCGCGACCCGGGGCGAGCGATCATTGCAGCGACCCCAGGGCGTTGCCCTGGGCTGAGTGATCTCACCCCTTCAGGGTGAAGAGGGTCAGACCAGGGCCTCGACATCAATGGGTTTTCAGCCTGAAAGGCTGAGATTTCTCAGCCCAGGACAACGCCCTGGGCGGCCTCGCGTCGCTGTGGAGGCAACGCATGTCCCGAAAGCGTTGGGCGTGTGGTACACTGGCGTGCATCGGCCTTCTGATCCTACTCGGGCTCTTGCCGTGTTATCCAACGGTCCGTGAGATCACGTCCATGAGTCAATCTGCCAATAATCTTAAGCAGATTGGACTCGCTCTCCGGAATTACCACGAGGTGTACGGGCGTCTTCCTCCGGCTGTTGTCTGCGACAAAGATGGCCGAGCCCTCTACAGTTGGCGAGTGCTCATGCTGCCGTTCATCGAGCTAAATCAACTGTACGAGCAGTTCCACCTCGATGAGCCGTGGGATAGTCCGCACAACTTGCCGCTGTCACGAGAGACACCGCGATGTTATCGGTCGTCGTTAGGTGGGAGTGGCGACGAAGTTGGGCTGACCCCGTATCAGGTTCTCATCGGGCCGGGCACAGCGTTCGAGCGGCCGGGGCTGACCTTCGACGATTTCCCGGACGGACTGGAAAACACGATCTTCGTGGTTGCCGCCGCAGACCCTGTGCCGTGGGCCAAGCCAGTCGACCTGGCGTATCACCCGGACGAGCCGCTGCCCAGGTTTAACGATCAGTACAGCAAGCCCGTCAAGCTCGTTTGCTATAATATTGCCTGGCACAAGGGTTTTCCCGCCTGCTTCGGCGATGGGAGGTACCATTTCATCCGGGCTTCGACCGATGAGCAATTCATCCGGGCGATCATCACCAGGAACGGCGGCGAACCAGTGAATGTCTCCAGGCTGGACTAGCGAGAACGTGTCAGGCGTTTGATAGCTGGCAAATGCTCCCTGAAGGGACAGCCGGGCCGCCACAGAGGGCGGCCCCTACGAATCCCAATGTAGGGGCCGCCCTCTGTGGCGGCCCGGAGTGGACAAGTCCCAGAACATGGGGAAGCTGTTCTCCTGCCGCCCGTTTCACAACCATCACCGGTGGCGGGCGTCGAGGGTGAAGAACATCGCCAACTCCGGGCCGGTATCGCGTCGAACGTAGGTGAGTCCGATGTACAATCCCGGGCTCACCTGACGCACCTCGTCCCAGACATTCGGGAAGAGCTTCGATGTCCCATAGTAGTCGAGGATCAGAGCTGGCTGGCCATCGAACGTGCTCAGCCCGGAATAGATCCGGGCGTGCACTGCCCGCAGCCCAAAGACGCGGTTCACCATGATCCCGTCGTCCCGAAACACCTTCCCCTGCCAGACCACCCGGGTCACGTTCGACGCCGGGACAGTGAGCCGACTCCCCGGCTTGTAGATCGCACGCCCCCGGGCAAACCCGCTCGGAGCCGCAGTCATCTCCGATCGATGGAACAGATCTTCAAGATCGGCCCGGCTCATCCGGACCAGATCGTCCATCCCTCGCACCGGTCCAGGGTCGACACAACAGAGGGGTGGAGTGGGTTCCGCAGGGGCAGCGATCCTCGGGGTCGAGGCCACAAAGGCGACGAGGCTGACAACAACATACGGAGTTCGCATAGCGGCTGATTCGGGTCGAATCCCGATTCGAGATGATCCGTTCTCGACGCCTGCGGCTCCCGGCCGTCCATAACTGGCGGAGTCTTCCCGTCGCGGCGGTTGTGGCGTTTATGCCTGCCCCGCAGTGGAGGCGTCACAGGTCTGCTCCGGACACCCCAGAGGGGCGGTACTCGAAATCGAGTTGGTTTTGCCGGACCAGCACGGCAGCCTTCTCGGCAGCCTTACTGGTGCCGGACAGTGTTTCGAGTTTGCTCCAGTAGATGATGGCAACGGCGAACATCGACCGGTGTTGTGTACCGAGTTCCTCACACACACCCGCCAGGGTTTCGAGTACCCAATGGTCGGGTGTGCCGCTAATTTCGGTCATTCTCTCGATCTGGAGGAGCGTCCGATAACACAGGTCGAGCAACTTCGTTGCGTTGTACAAATGGTAAAGTTCCCGAAGCAGCGCGGGGCTCACCCCCCCTCCGTCAATGCGAGCCATCAGCACCGAGAATGCCGTCTCAAACTCCTTATTGGCTCGCAGGGCACGAGCGGCGACGGCATCCGGACTTTCCGTCCAGAACCCCCTGGCTTGGCCTGGCAACCCATTGGCTTGCAGATCGCTGAGTTGGGTCTCCAGCCTGGCGTGGAGTTTCATTCCCTCAGCGCGTAATGTGGCGAACTCTTCGCCCGGCTTCGGAGGAGGAGGAGGAGGCGGCGGCGGCGGCGGAGGAGGCGGTGGTGGTGGCGGCGGTGGTGGCGGCGGTGGCGGTGGTGATGGTCGCGGTGGAGGAGGCGGTGGTGATGGTGCCACTTCAGAGCGGAGCCGGATACCGATCCGGAGTGAGCCGACCCGCAACTCATCCTTGTCGGCCAACTCCACCCGTTTGTCGACCCTGCGACGGTTCCGTCCGAACGGAGACTCCGACAGGTTGACCGCGTACCAATCCCCACTGGCTGGCGCAAGCAGCAGATGCAACCGCGACAGCTTCGACTCCTTCGGGAAACTCAAGCCGCACACCGGAAGCCGGCCGATGATCAGATGGTCCTTGATGGTTTGGTGAATCTCGACCCCGTCCGAGCCGGTGACGGCGATACGGCAGGGTGGCAACGCCGTGGGGATCGGGCCGGTGGAATCCTCTCCCGACCCCAGGCCGTCGAATCTGAACGCCTCTCCCCCGATCTCAATGAGTGATTGCTCAGTTAATACGATGGACTGTCCGACCTTGATTGGTCGAGTACGAACGTAAATCTCGGGGAAGTCACAGAGCGGATAGAGGCACCATCCCGTCGGAAAGCGGATAACAACTGCCGCGAGCCGGGGGTGGTCGGCGGGGAGGGGAATCTCCGCGTGACGGGCCGAGCCGATCAGGGTTCGATCCGGATCGAGGTGGTACGACTGACCAGACGCGGTGTGAATCAGGTTCATGCCACTCTCGTCCCTGGCGGCAGGGTCGGGTCAGCGACGTAATCGCGACACCCAGAACGCGATGCGACCTCAGCAGCTATCGTACCGACCCATAACCATAAAGGTCGGGAATCCACGCACAGAATCCTCTTTTCCCCGAAATCGCGGGCCGGTCATGCTGGCCAGACCTCTCGTGTGGGGGGTGAGCCCAGCTCCCGATCCCTCTCGACGCCCGGGTAGGAGGGATCGGGGTCAGGGAGATGGCCGGAAATGACCGACCACGATTGTGGGTGCTACGGGCGGCTTGTCCGCCCGTGAAGGCGTTGCACAATTGTGGGTGCCACGGGCGGCTAGTCCGCCCGTGTGACGCCTTCACGGGCGGACCAACCGCCCGTGGCACCCGATCCCGCCTGCCTTGGGACTACCGGACAAAACCCTCGACTGGAAGGCGGAGGAGAGTCAAACGGCCCTTTAGCTCCCCCTTCCTTCCTAGGGAAGGGGGTTGGGGGGTTAGGTCTTGTCCGGTCGTCCTTATTTCGTCGGGGGGTGGCGTAACACCTTTCCGCCGAGGATTCCGTCCTGGAACCGGCCGTCGGCCACCGATGCCTGGCCGTTCACGAACACCCACTTGACTCCGGCCGCGTATTGGTGTGGCTTGTCAAACGTGGCGGTGTCTCGGAAGGCTGCCGGGTCGAAGACCATGATATCGGCCCGGTATCCAGGCTTCAGATACCCCCGGTCGGTGAGCCGGAGGATGTCGGCAGGCAACCCGCTCGCGCTGCGGATCGCGTGCTCGATGGGGACGATCTTCTCCTCGATCGCGTATCGCCCGATCTTTCGCGGGAAGGTTCCGTAGCTGCGAGGGTGGGGAACGGTGCTCCCAGGCAGGTGGGTGCTTCCGTCGCTGGCCGTCGCCACCCAGGTTTGCTTCATGTACACCCGCACGTCCTCCTCGCTCATGCCGAAATTCACCACTGAGGCCCCACCGTTTCGCTCGATTTCGAGGACAATATCGAGCGGCTTCTTCCCCTCTGCCTCCGCGATCTCGGTGATCCGCTTCCCCTGCCAGGCGGGCTTGCGTGCGTAACTCGCGATCTGGATCCGCCCGCCACCCTCGCGACCGTTCAACGCGGCCCCAATGTCCTTGGCCATCTGGGGACCGGTGGTCGCATCATCAAGGCGGGCGACAAAGTCTTTCTGCGTCCCCTCCCGATATTTCGCTGGCACGAGCGTCGCACGAAGCGACGTGCTACTGGCGATGTAGGGGTATTGGTCGGCGGTGACTGCCATACCTGATTTTCGTGCGGCCTCAATCAGTCCGACCGCAGAGGCCGATTTCCCCCAGGCATTCTTCCCGGAGGCCTTGATGTGCGAAATGTGGACCCGACAGCCACCCTCCCGACCGATCCGGATCGCCTCGTCGATTGCCTCCAGAAGCCCACCGGACTCATCCCGGATGTGGCTGGCGTAGAGCCCCCCATGTTTCCCGGCGGCCTTTGCCAGGGCAATGAGTTCATCCGTCCGAGCATACGTTCCGGGATTGTAAATCAAGCCAGAGGCGAGCCCCCACGCTCCGTCGGTCATCGCCTTTTCGACGAGTCCAGCCATTTTCCCGAGTTCTTCCGCGGTTGGAGCCCGGTTTGAGTTCCCCATCACCGCTTCGCGGATACTATTGTGCGGAGCCTGGTGGATCACATTCGTCCCGACCCCACCGTTTTCTAGCTCGGCGAAGAACTTCGCCGTGTCGACCGGTCCTGACCCGCAGTTGCCGGTGACCACAGTCGTCACCCCCTGCGTTACGTAATTTTTGTTCGGCCGTCCGGCTTTGGCCGTCAATCGCGGGCTACCGGTGTCGCAGTGAGTGTGCAGGTCGATAAACCCGGGGCAGACGATCAGCCCGGTCGCATCGATCTCCCGGGCTCCATCAACTTTCCCGATTGTACCGACTGAAACAATCTGGTCGCCGCGGATGTGGAGGTCGCCCTTCACCCCGGCAGCCCCGGTTCCGTCATACAAGGTGGCATTGCGAATGAGGACGTTTGCTTTGGAGGGCGGGTCGTCTGCGTCGGTACACGACGAAGTGCCTGGGACCGCAGCGAAGGCAATCAATAAGGCTGATGCGGCAACGAAGAGGCGGGGCATCGTGGGGCTCCGGGGATGTGGCGGAGGCGTGATGGGGATTGTATCCGATTACGACAACAGCAGTTCCAGATCCTCGCGTTTCAAGTCGGTGATCAGGCTGCCATCGCCGCCGAGGATTGCATCCGCCAGTTCTCGTTTGCTTTGCTGCAAGGCCAGCACCTTCTCCTCTACCGTCCCGCGAGCGATCAGCCGATAGGCGAATACCGGCTTGGTCTGGCCGATCCGGTGGCTACGGTCGATCGCCTGGGCCTCGACCGCCGGGTTCCACCAAGGATCGAGCAGGAACACATATTCGGCTGCGGTCAAGTTCAACCCCACACCGCCCGCCTTCAGACTCACCAGGAATAGCTTGCAGGTCGGATCTGTCTGGAACCGCTCAACCCGGGCTTGCCGGTCCCGCGTCCGGCCGTCGAGGTACTCGTATGTCACCCCGTCGGCATCCAGTCGTGATCGGACAATCGCCAAAAGCGAGGTGAATTGCGAAAACACCAGCGCCTTGGAGCCGCCCTCGGCAAGTTCCTTGAGTTGCGGCAGGAGGATATCGAGCTTCGCGCTCGTCTCCGTGGTCCGCGCCTTGTCGATCAGTCCGGGGTGGCACGCGGCCTGTCGCAGCCGCAACAGAGCTTCCAGAACCTGGATTTTGTTCCTGCCCATGCCAATCGCATCGATTTTGGGCAGGAGCGACTGGCGGTAGTGATCGCGTAGCTCATCGTAGAGCTTGCGTTGGGTTGGTTCGAGGTCGCAGTACACCGTTTGCTCGGTCTTGGCGGGCAGGTCTTTCGCCACCTGATCCTTGGTGCGGCGAAGGATGTACGGTCGCAGCGCCTTCGCCAGAATTTCGCGGGTCTCGGGGTCGAGGTTGCGGCCCGCACCTGTTGCGCCACCCAAAACGGTCGCCCGCCCGAGCATTCCGGGGTTCAGGAAGTCGAACAGAGTCCACAACTCACCAAGGTGGTTCTCGACGGGTGTGCCGCTCAAGGCGAGTCGGTGGTCGGCCTGCACCAACCGCACCGCCTTGGCCGTTTCGGTATCGGCGTTCTTGGCTGCCTGCGACTCATCCAGCACACAGGTGTCGAATCGGAAGTCGGCGAAGGTTGCCGCGTCGTTTCGGAGTGTGCCGTAGGTGGTCAAAATGAGGTCATAATTTTTGAAGCTGGCCCCGGTCCGGTCTCGGCCGATCCCGGTGTGATCCAGAACCTTCAGACTTGGGACGAATCGAGCGGCCTCCTGCTTCCAGTTGAAGATCAACGACCGGGGCACAACTACAAGAGCCGGTCCAGCGCGCCGACCGGCGAGCAGGGCGAGAACCTGCACGGTCTTACCCAGACCCATGTCGTCGGCCAGGCAACCGCCAAACCCGAAACTGCGGAGGAAGCGGAGCCAGCCCAGCCCCTCCTGCTGATAGCCTCGCAACTCGCCCACGAAACCCGGTGGAGCCTCGGCAGGGGCAACTCCCTCGAACTTTCGCAACTCGGCCCGGGCACGAGCGAACTGCGTGTCGAACGTCACTTCCGGCCGCGATGCCAGAAGTGCATCGAGAACCCCAACCTGGCCTTTGCCAAACCGTACACTGTCGCCCTCAATGGTGCCCATCTTGGCGAACAGGCCGTACTTCTTCAGCCAGTCCTCCGGCACCATGCCAAGGCTGCCATCATCCAGGACGATCGTCGATTCGCCACGGCGGAGTGCTTCGAGCAGTCGCGGGAGCGGGACCGGTCGACCCTCGAAATCGGCGGTCGCATCCAGATCAAACCAGTCGCGGGCAGTGCGGACAGCAATGTTGAACACGCCTGCCTGACGATACAACTTGCCCTCGGCCTCGATCTGCCACCCCGCAGCAATGAGTTCGCGGACCAGTTTTGGTAGCTGAGCCGGCTTGAGTTCCAGGTTCTCCTCGCCGCCCGACCAGCCGTAACGCAGGCCGCGACGGGTCAATAGTTGCAACGCTGCCTGCTCCGCGACCAGGTCACGGACCAGGAACCGTTTGGTGTCCGACTGGAAGATGCCGCGACCCGGCGGCCGATCCGGGACGATCTGGCCATCATAATTAAACGATAGCTTGGCGATCAGCATCTGCGAGCCGTACCGCTGCTTGGCCGCCTTCACGACCAGCCGCGGCCGGGGGGCCACGGCCTCTTCGGTGTAGCGCAGTTCGTCCGGCAACGCCAGCCGTGGCAGGCGGGGCATCTGGAGCAAGTGGGCAAGAAGTTCGTTGCCCCCAGAGATCGGGACCGTGATGGTTCCGACCCGGCGGAGGATCGGAACCCAGGCAAACGCCCCGTCGTCGTTGAGTCGTGCGACGCGGCCATCCCAAAACACGAGCCCCGGGATGAGGAGCACCGGTGCCGCGAGGGGGATCGTCTCCTCACCACGACGAAGTCCTCCCGCGAGAACCCAGCTTTTCCCGTTGGGGGACCGGGTCACGGAGACGGCCAACTCCCACGGCGGGTCGAGATCGGGCTTCACGTTTTCCAGGACGGGTGGCTTTAGCTCGCGCCGGAGGAAGATGCGGCCGGTCTGGGCGAGGAGGGGCAGCACGGTGTCGAGGATCGTCCCGGCGAGACGGTATCGGCTGGTCCCGGACCCGTAGTAACTCGATCCGTAACCGTAGGTCTCGCCTCGCTCGGCTCCACTGAAGAGAGCGAGGAGTTGCCGGTCGAGCGGATCAACGAGACCGGCCATTTCGGAGTCCGAAAGATATTTGACCCTCGGCTTCCCCCACTCGCCGTTGAGCTTCCGCTCCTGGACGTTCACCTCCAGAACGAGCTTTTTGGCTCCCTGACTGGCCTGGACATCCACGACGAACACCAATTGCCGGTCGACTGACGCCTTCGACTGCTGCCGACCACTGGGGACGGTGGGTTGGACCTCCCGGCTGAGGGCAGCGAGTTGGTCCTTCCAGGACTCGCGGATCGGTTTGGGGGGAGGGGGTAGAGACCGGTGCGGCGGGAGGATCGGACGAGGATAGTCGTAATACTCTTCATCGTCGTAAAAATCGTCTTCCTTCTCTTCGATGACGAGACGAAGCGGGTGGATCAGCCCCGCGCGGGCAACGAATCCCCGGGACTTGGCCTCGTGATCGGCAGCCAGAATCGTTGCCCAGATATGTTTGCATCCGGAGATATATTCCCCGGGCGTCTCGCATGTACACGCCGCGCGTAGCGTCCGTCCCGACAGCGTGAGGTCGACCTCCTCAACGTCGGTAAGTCCAACCATTGCTGCGATTGCGGTCGGGCTGGCAGACTCGATGGTCACGACCCCGGCTCGGAAAAGAGCCAGCCCACGATCGCGGATCGTGGGGGTCACCTGCGAGGACAGCGAGTTGGCGAGTGGCATGGAGTTATTCTATCGTCGAAGTCACGCAGAAAAAATCCCGGGAGCCACACCCTCGCCTGTCTGGCATTGGGCGAATGGAAGCTGCCAACATACCCACTCAAAGCAGTGGGCATGGCACCCGGCGACCCGGGTATTCTCCGATGGTTGCGTGAGGGGGGCAAGCCAGAGCTCACCCGCAGAGTTGCAGGGTGCCATGCCCACTGCTTTGAGTGGGCATGCTGACACCATGACGAATCAGGAAGTTCCCAGCACCGGCAGCGATTCCCTTGATAAGGGCATGATCGGTTACCGCCGCCCGCTACGATGTCGGGACCAGCCGCAGTGTCTCCTTCGCCTCCCGGATGACTTGGTCTTGTGTCCACGGGAGTGTGACCGTCTCGCCGGCTTGCCAGAGCGGGAACAGATCCGCATGGTGGGGCGAACACGGGTTCCCCGATTGCCCACCGCATAATACGAACACGCTTCGGGACAGATCCGCGAGGTCGAATACTGTCCGGAGGTTCGCCATGTTGTGGGTGAAGTCGGTCGGGTTGAGTGGACGGGCGCCCGCCTGGCTGATGGTGTTCTGGTCGCCACCACACGGGATCGGGCCGAGGTTGAACGCAGGACCAAGCAGTCGATGCTGCCCGAACAACGGATGATCCAGCCGTAACGGTCGCAAGTGTCCCCACCCCCAGAAGGCCGGGCCGGGGCCGACGGAGCGTCTGAGCCGCTTCATGATCCCTCCCAGCACGTCGGCCATCTCCTCCGGCCACGATCGGCCGAACCAACCGCCAGGTTGGTCGTGGAGGAGCCGCACGAGGTGGGCCACACGGCGATCCGCGAACAGGTTGTGCCCGACCGCCCCGAGCCCTGCCTCGCCCAAAGCCGCCTCCCAGGCTGTCGGGGCTTTGGCCTTTGCCGCCCGAACGCACAACTCAGCGACGAACAACTCAAAGACGGATGCCGCCGCGGAGTCCGCCGATACCAGCCCATCCCACCCCCGCAGTAGTCCGAGGGCGTCGCGCGCAGCGGGGTCGTCCGGGGTCAACGACAAAACGACCGCCCGGATCTCCTCCCACGGAAGCGACCGGACGTTTGTCTGAAGTTCCGAACATGCTGCCACGTCCCAGTCGGTCCGGTTGTCGAGTTCGCTCCGGATCGCCTCGCAACGGTAGCCATCCATGAAATCGAGGCCGAGGTAGGGAACACCCGGAATCGGGGTCGGAGCGTTGTTCGCGGTGGCGAGGTAGCCTGCCTCCCGCTCCACGGAAAACGGCATCTCGTCGAAGGGGACCAGGCCGGGTGCCCACCCGACTCCTGGGGCCTCGGCGGGGAGTGGGACGAGCCCATTCCCGGCCGTCCGCCGCGGGATTTGACCGACCAGTTGCCAGCCGATCAGCCCGTCCGTATCGGCATAGGCCACATTGAGCGGAAGGACCGGCCAGTCCGCGAAGCATCTCCGAAATTCGTCGAACGACTTTGTCCGCAGCACTCCCAGGAAGCCCAGCAGTGGGAGGGGGTCGAGCCAGACCGCGCGGAGCGACACGGCCTCACCCGGAATGTCCGGAGCAGAATCTCCGCTGGCCAGAAAGAGCGGGGAGACGATCGGTCCACGCGGCGTGATCAGCACATCCTCGACAACATCCGGTCGACCTTTCACCCGGATGACCTCACGGACACGCTCGCACGCCGAAAAGGTTCCGTCGGCAGCCCGGACCGTCGCTCCGTCCGGGCCGAGCGTCTCCAGGAACAGGTCGGTATTGTCGATCAATCCAGCGGTCACGCCCCACGCAGCGAATCCATTATGCCCGATTGAAAAGCCCGGTGAGCCGGCCAGCGCCGCCCCTGCGGCTGACCACTCCGGGGTCCGGATGTGCGCGAGATACCAAGGCGGCGGGCTCATCGGGGCAAGATGCGGATCGCTTGCCAGGAGAGGTTTACCAGACGCGGTCCGGCTGCCCGCGATTGCCCAGTTGTTTGAACCACCGCCCCGGGGAACCACGCGCTGGACGGCCGCAAGGTCCGCAGCCAACAGGTCGAGGAGGTGGGTCGAGCGTGAGGTAGGCCGCTCGCTGGGGGAAAGTGTGATTGGATGACCAGATGGATAGAGGGGATCCAGCGCAGCCACCGCGTCGGGGCCGTCGGCTCGCAGCAGTCGAAGGCGGGCGAGTTCGACGTCCCAGTTCGAGGCAAGGAGGAACGACTGAAGTTTGAGGAACGCGAGGACATCCGCTCCATCCCAGGGGGACGGCTCACCGCCGAGGATGGCAAACTCATGGGGTTTCTTCGGTAGCCCGGTCGTGTGTCCCGCGTTCACCCCCTGGGTAAATGGCTCCACGATACAGCGGGCTGCGGGTGACAGGGCCGGGAGTTGCATCTCGGCAGCCCGGCGGAACCCGATCCGTCGGCTCATCCGGTCGGCCGGGAGCCCGTCCGTTCCCACCCACTCCGCCAACCGCCCACGGCTGACCCTCCAGAACACCTCGAGTTGCCCGGCACGGTCCTGACCCTGGCAGAACCCCAGAGCGAACCAGGCGTCGGCATCGGTCTGGGCGTCGATATGGGGAACGCCCCACCGGTCGCGACGGATGGTAATCGGAGCAGCCGGGCCATGAAGGCGGAGTTCGCCGGAGGTGGTCGGGAGACGCCTGCCGAGGAGCAGCCGGAGGAACACGCGGGAGAAACTCATTCCCACATGATAGGCACACCGCCGCGGATGACGCGGACTTCACGGGGGGGAGGGGTAATGCAGGCGGCGGCTTGTCCGGGGGATCGGGTGCCACGGNNTGGCACCCACAAGCGTGCGACGCCTTCACGGGCGGACCAGCCGCCCGTGGCACCCAGGATCGTGGTCGGTCATTTCCGTCCTTTCCCTCACTTGGCCTCGAACAGTTTCGGGACGGCCTTCATCACCTCATCGGCGGCCTTGTCATCGAGTTCACCGGCCCGGAAAGCAAAATTCGCGACCACCTTCTCCTTCACGAACAGGAGCACGGTCACATCGGCGTCCTTGTTCAGCTTGTAGGCAGGGGGGCCGTCGGCATCCTCGAACGCCCCGACCGGGACACCTTTGAGCCCCTGTCCTTGAGCCCACTTCGCGAGCCCATCAAGATCAGCAGGCGCAGCCAGTTGGGTCATCCAGACCTTGTAGCCGGAATCCTTCTTCGTCGTTCCGGCGGCATCTAGCCGGGCCAACAGCTTTCCAAGTGGGCTGGTCAAGGTCCGGGCAAATACGACGGCTGCGGGCTTTCCGCCCTCGTGTTGCTCGCAGATGTAGCAGGTTTGCTGCCCCCGCTGTGGTCCAGTGGCGACGAGGAAGCTGTACGGCCCAGGCCGCTTGCCAACCGGAATCCCGGATACGCACGGATCTGAGGCAGTCAGGGCCGGACCCAGGATGAAGGCGAGGGAAAGCACAAGGAGGAAGTGGCGGGACATGCGATCCTTGGTGGGGGCAGGTGGTCGCTGAGAGGTCTACTCGGACGCGGATGGCTCACCGTTTCGCAGTTTCGACATTGTCACCACGTTCCCCCGGCCGTGGTACATGACCTCGGTCATAAACCCACGGATCAGGAGCAACCCGCGGCCACATGGCCGCTCGATATTATCATCAACGGTTGGGTCGGGGACATCATCGGGATTGAAGCCCGGACCCTCGTCGGTGATCCGGACATCGAACCGTTCGGTCGTGATCTGGAAATTGACATGAACCCGCTTATCCGGATCCATCTGGTTTCCATGCTTGATCGCGTTGACCAGCGCCTCCTCCACCGCCAGCTTGATCGCGAAGATGGCGTGCTCGTCATACCCATTGGCCTGGAGAGCTGCCTCGATCCGATTCTGGAGGAGGTGAGCTTCGGCCAGGTCACTGGGAATCGTGACGTCTTCAGAGAAGGGGTCGCCGCTCATCGGGATCCTGCCGCGGGGAGGCCTGGAGGTCGGATGGCCGCCGGCAGGGCGTGCCCGACCTGGGGCACGCCGGCACCGGGTCAGGGTCAGAAAGACTGGAGCCCAGACTGCTCGTCTGGGGTGATGGTCAGGATCCGGTCGAGTTTGGTGATCTTGAAGACGTCCAGGATGTCTTTGGCGATCTTGCACAGCACCAGCTTGCCCTGGACGGCCTGGAGCTTGCGGTGCAAGGTGATCAGTTTACCCAGGGCTGCGCTCGACATGAAGTCGACGTTCCCGAAATTCAGAAGCACCTTGCGCCGGCCGAGTTCGTCGACCAGCCGGAACAGGTCGTCGCCGATCATCTGGATATTCTGCTCGTCCAGGATCTTCTTGTCGACGAAGTTGACGACGGCGATATCCCCGATGTCCTCGACCTCGAGCCGCCGTCGGCGGGCGGGTTGGGACGCCATGATTACACCTCTGCGATGAACGCGACCGGCCGGACGAGCATCACGAGAGCTGTTGGCCAGCGCACGGCGAGAATACACATCAAATTATCAAAAATCATTCAGGGTTGCGGCCAATCTGTCAAGGGCGCTGGAGGAATTTGTCTCCCCGCGACCATCCTTCTCGGAGGAATCGCTCTCTGGAACCCCCTCCAGCAGGATCTCGCTGGACAAGCCCTCAAGGATCTTCAAGTCGATCAATGTCTTGAGGACTCCCCACAAATCCTACCATGCCGAACCCTCACAGAGGGGGTTCCTCCCTGATACAGAAACCCGCTGAGAGCATCTCATTCCCAGAGCGAGTATCAGTCTAACGGGAGGGCGAGGCNNTGGTAGGCTCGGCAGGAGCCTCGCCCTCCCATTTATACGTCCAATCGTCTTTCTGTAGATTCGACAGCCTCAACGGGTTCCTGTATGAGGCTCGTCGGCCACCCGACCGCATCCTCACGATCTTTCCGTTCTTGCACCCCCAGTTGTTTATAGCACGCCTGCCCCAATCACACACCCTTTCCGTCGGCGGGTGCAGGGGGTAAACGCGGAAAGCAATGATCCCGCTGCCGGACCAGCCCCAAAAACTGCTCCGGTGATCGGCCTATTCATCATCCGCGCGTCCGGGAGCGGGGGGACCGACAGTCAACGGCACCGCTTTCGACAGACGCAGCACGGGGAAATCTTTCCCAACTCCCAGGTCTTTGTCGAAGAAGTTCCAGGTGGTCAGCCCATCCTCGGAGTGTGGTTCGAGCAGATACGCTGCCAGCGAACCGAGCGGTTGTGTGGTGCGAACGACGACCGTTTTGGCAGGCACCCGCCGCGTTTCCGTACGCCGCGCTGCCTCGACCCGCCTGGTCTGGTGGGACTGAAACGCCCGGGCAGCCGTCTCGGTCGACTGGATCTTGTACACCTCAACTTCCAACTCGATGTCTTCGCGCAACTCCTCCACCTTGATCCCGTGGAGGCGGAGAACCTTGATCGCTGCCTCCTGGTCGGCAGGGATGAGGTAGGCCGTGGCTGGCCGCTTGATGACCTCGGTCGCCACCACTCGACTGACATCATCCAGGGCGTAATCCTTCGGCCGATCGGTCGTGACCCTCTTGCCGTCTTTCTGCTCCTCCTCGAACCCGAGAATGGTTCGCTTGCCCGGGAATGCCTCGACCTTGGTCCTGACCGGGATCATGTCCGGCCGGCCCTTCTCCGACACCGGCTGGTCAATCACCTGCCGGACCTCGGCCTTCTTCTCCGCCGCAACCTCCAGGCACGCCTTCACAAACGCATAACTGGCCCGGACGCGGTCCTCGAAGGAGGCGTAACTGTAGGATTCGGAGAGGATGCCGATCCGGCCCCGGAGGGCGACATACTGGACACCGAACCGCGGGGTTGCCGGATACGTTTCCCACTTCGTGCGTGCGGCATTGAAGTTGCCATAGGGTCCGGTGTCGAACCCGGTCGCCTTCTTCACTCGCAGGCCAACCTCGGGGAGCATCTTCCCCCGCACCCACTCAGGGAGAACCCCATCTGTGGTGGGATACCGTGGTCCGTCGTGGGTGAGGGTGAACCGGTGTTTGCTGCCGTTGGTGGTGTGGCAGTCGATGACGATGGCGGGATCCCAGGTATTGATGAGTTTCACGAGCGCTCGAACCTCGGGGGATTCGAGCTTCACGAAGTCGCGGTTCAGGTCGAATCCCTGGAGGTTCTCGCGAATTCCGACTCCGCCCTCCGGGCCGTGCTGCTCGGTCCGGTTGGTCTTGGCGATGGGTTCGTTCCCATCGGCGTTGAAGATCGGGACGATCAGGATGACCAGGTCTTTCAGGAGCGGGTGCCCCTTCTCGGCTGTCAGATCGCGGGCCAGGGCGAGGACGGCCTCTTTCCCGTCCACTTCACCCGCATGGATGTTGGCGAACACCAACACCACCAACTTCCCGGCCTTCTCAGCCTCCGCTGCGGAACTCACCGTGGGATCGGCCAGGACCAACAGGGGGAGTTTGCGACCTTCATGGCTGGTGCCGAAAGTGCTCACCTTGACGGTCGGGGACTGCTTGGCGAGGTCATCGCAGAATGCGACCACATCGGCATACCGTGAGGTCGCCTTGTAATCGGTCTTTTCCGCGACCGTGCGAAGTGGGTCGGCGCCAAGCGTCGGAGAGATGACCGACAGCGCCAGGAACATGGCAACAAGAAGCCGCTGCACGGGGATCTCCGGTAAGGCGTTCGTAGGTCGGCGGGATGCAGGGAAGAAGATTGAACCACAGAGTCACAGAGGACACAGAGGAAAGCCAACCGATGGAACCGGATCGCAACGGTTAACTGGCTGTGGCGGCACTGGGACCGACGACTCCTCGGCTTCCGCTACGGTCAAAGTGATGGTATTGTAACGCTGCCGCTGGCAAATTGAACTGGTTTTCAAGCGTTGGAAGAGTTTGGGTGGACTAAATGTTCGAAAGGATCTGAGTGCAGGACGAGCCGAATGTGAATTGTACGTTCGGTTACCTGGTGTCTTGGTGGTCGACTGGTTCGCTCTGATGCGGGGCGGCCCGCTGTCCTGCCGATCGCTGTGGCAGTCGTGGCAGGTGGTGAAGGAGGTACTCCAACTCATTGAACTGGCCTTGGTCGGTAAGTTAGGCAGTTGGTTAGAGGAAATCTCCCAGAGGGATCGGGTGCCACGGGCGGCTAGTCCGCCCGTGAACGCGTCACACGGGCGGGCAAGCCGCCCGTGGCACCCTGCATGATCGTGGTAGGTCATTTCCTGGCATCTACCTTAGCGTGGGCGTTCGTACTGTCCGAATTAGCGGCACGATACGCCCAGATCCCCAAACAACCCAAACAGAGGAAGAAGCCAAGTACGCGGCAACGTCTGTTCGGCGCAAAGGTTAAGGACTAACCTCGAGCCTATGGGGCAGAAGCCCTGGGCACCCCTGGGCGGAACCGACTCACCGGGGGTTCAAGGCCGACCAGTTCCACCCCATTCACTTCGTGAGAGTTTTGGCCTCGTCTTCCGTCACCTGGGTGAACGGCTTGCCGAGCTTGACGCTCACCCAACTCTGCACGGCTGGTGTGTAAGGGAACTTACCGGTCTTGACCAGTCCGGCCATGCGCTCGTCGCGGTTGGCCCGTTCCTTCCGCTTGAGGTGGCCGTTAATCGTCCGGCTGATCGCGTGGTCGTCGCGAATCTGGTCCATCCGTCGGCGGGTGGACATGCGCTGCGCCATGATTTCACTCCTATCTCACGTACCCGATGCACCCAGTGTTTCAAGACTTATTAGAATAGAGCGCAGAGGCCCAAGCGGGAAGGGAGTGAGGTGGGGAGGCTGCCATATGGGTGTGGCAGGTTTTCCGGGAACGTGATAGGTTTTCAGCCTGAAAGGCGGAGATTCCTCAGCCCAGGGCACCGCCCTGGGGAGACGACCACCCACACTCTTCCAGCCTGAAGAGCTGGGATCACTGTGCTGTCGGTTGGTATCCCAGCCCTTCAGGTTGGAATCGAAAACCCTTGGAAACCCAGGGCGTTTCCCTGGGCTGAGAAATCTCACCCCTTCAGGGTGAAGAATGTCAACCATCACCACTGAGAACTCCGACGAACAACCCCTCTGGCCACCTCCCGAAACATTTGCCACACCCTGCCATATCAGCGTGTTCACCTTGAACGGCCCGCGGGTGTCTTGGTGACCGCGCCGGCGGCTCAATCGAGAGGCCGAGGCCCGACAGGAACAACGGGAGCCGATGCCGGACATGGACCTGCCCCTTTTTCATACTCTCCTCAGCCCAAATGGGCAGGCTGCGCTCGTAGCGGCGGCGGCTCTCGGTCCGACTGAAGCAGGGTTTTTGGCCTGCTTCGAGAAACTCCGCAAGCATTGTCCGCCTGATCTCGCGAAGGTTGCGATCGAGACGGTTCTGCTCCGCGAACGGGGCCGTGTCAAGTTTTCACTCGCCAGCCGCATGTATTTCACTCGCGAAGTGTTAGAGCAGGCGTCCGGAGAAGTTGTGTCCCGCCACCGGGCCGGTCGATTCCGTGCATTCGCTCGCGTTCACGACCTGTGCTGCGGTGCTGGGGCCGATTCGATTTCCCTGGCGACGGTCGGGTGTCAGGTCGAGGCCTGTGACCGGGATCCTCTCCGACTCGCAATGGCAAGCGAGAATGTCGCGGCCCACGGACTGGCGGACCGGGTGCGATTCGCATCGGCCGATGTGCTCAGTTCGGTTTTCCCGGATGCCGAGGCGGGGTTCGTCGACCCCAGTCGGCGGGACGGTGATCGTCGTTTCCTCGACCCCGACCGTTACGACCCTCCGCTCGGGAGGGTTCTGGACCGATTCCCGCCTGGCTTCCCGCTGGCTGCGAAGATCGCTCCAGGGGTGGCCCGGTCCGATCTGGGCCGATGGGATGCTGAAGCCGAGTTCATCTCGGTCGATGGGGAGTTAAAGGAGTGTGTGCTCTGGTTTGGGCCGCTGCGAACCACCACTCGCCGGGCCACGGTTCTCCCGGGGCCGCACACGCTTGCCGACTCCGGGAGTGTCAGTGATCCGCCACCGTCCGACATTCGTGAGTTCGTCTTCGACCCGAACTCCTCGGTGATCCGCGCGGACCTCCTGGGCCTGCTTTCGGCCCAGTTCTGCGCAGCACAGGTCGATCATGGGGTCGCAGTCCTGACAGGCCCGCAGCCAGCCGATTCGCCCTTCGCAGCCTGCTATCGGGTGGTGGACACAGTCCCATTCCACCTTGGGAAACTGCGCGACTACCTGCGGGAACACCGCGTCGGCCGGGTGACGGTTTTGAAGCGAGGCGTGGATCTGGACGTCAACGCCATCACCCGGTCGTTGAAACTTGATGGGCCAAACCACCAACACCTGATCCTGACCCGATCCGTCGGACGGACGGTGGCTGTCGTGGCAGAACGGGTCCGGTACGGTGAATCGCCTGGAGGGTTTCCCAGGGCGGGTACGCTGGGCTGATACAGGACCCGCCGAGGCTGTCGAATTTACGAAAAGACGATTAGACGTATATATGGGAGAGCGAGGCTCCTGCCGAGCTGGATCACCCTCACGCGCGCCCAGAGCCTCGCCTTCTCGTTAGACCGATCATGAGATCCTGGAATGGCGCGGTCACTACCGGGTCAAGGAAATCGTGAGCGCCTGCTGCCCCTCCTTCACGTCGGCTCGCAACTGAGATTTGGCGAACGAGCCATACTCAAGCGGGATCGGTCGGTTCCCCAACTTCGCTCGCTGGGCATCGATCTCGCGGTCGTTTTGAGACCGGCGTAAATTCTCGGGCAGCGGTGGATCGGTGACGACCACGACGTGTTGGCCGACGGGAGCCCCCGGCTGGTTGTTGAACTGGCAGGTCAGGGTAAACCGCCCCTGTTCGTCGGTCGTTCCGCTTGAGTACGCCTCAGCTCCGAAGTCGGTCTGGAGCGGAATAAACGTGATGGTGGCGTTGGGCAGCGGCTTCCCATTGAGCGTGACGGTCCCTTCCGTCGGCACCACCGGCGGAAACCTCTTGCTGCACCCGGTCGAGAGGAGGGCACATCCAAAACCCAAAGTCAGCACGAGGGACGAGCGCAGGGACATCAGGGACTCCGGCACGGGATTGGAGAAACCGGGCCGGCGGATCACCAGCCCGAACCGCAACGTCCGGACTCAGTAATTCGGAACAGGATTGCCGCTCGCCCGCGTCGCCAGTTCCTGCAGAATGGGCAGTTGGCTGGTGCTGGTGAGCGTCAGGAAGTGAATCGAGCCATCGGCGAAGGCCACGTTGCACCCGCCTGTGTGTTGAGAGCCCATCGCTGAGATGCGCTCGTCGCAGTAATTGTTGTCCAGGCAGCCGGAGTAGTTGATGGGAACGTTCGCACCGAGCATGTAATCTTCCATCGAGTTGTAGTTGGACCACGCCCACCCCCCGATCCCGCCTGCGTTGATGGCCGCCGAAGCCGCAGCGTTTTGGGGGTTGAAATAGGTGCGCTCACCGAAGGCCATCGTGTTGCTTGTCCCGTCTGTGATGTACAATAATTTCGTACTGCTGTTTGGATACATCACTCCGTCGAACGCATATGTGAGGTCGCCGTAGTAGTCATCCTGCGTTCCCGTGATGCATCCGTAACTCGTCTGCCCGAAGGTGTAGTTCGTGTAGATCGTCGTCCCCGATATCATCTCCGAAGGGCAGATGAGGATCGGAATGATCACCGAACCGGGCGACAGGAGCGGGTTACTGGCGGTGGCGGTAGCGGTGTAGGTGTATTGGTTGCCCGTGAACTGGGTCGAGCAAGTCGCAATGTTGTTGAACAGGCTGGTCTGCTCGAGGTAGGGCAACTCCGCTGTGATCCAACTGTAGTAGTGCCCCCTGTCCGGTTCGACCGTCGGTGCCTTGCCGATGGTGATGATCTTGTTGGTGGGGCTGACCTGCCCACTACCCGTGCCGACCACCACGTTGTAGCCCGAAGGTAGGCAGCCGTAGGTGCTCTCATAGTTGAGGGCAGCAAGAGCGACCTGCTTGAGGGTGTTGGAACACTTCGTGCGGGCAGCAGCGGCCCGCACCTTTTGCACCGCGGGCAGGAGTAACCCGATGAGGATGGCAATAATCGCGATGACCACGAGCAACTCGATCAGGGTAAACCCCGACCGCGATTCGGAACGATGTCGCATGAGAAGCCCTCTGGAATGAAAACGACGTTCGATGGATACCGAACCCGGGATGACCCGTTTACGTTTCCCCGTCGGGGGCCAGGCGGCGATCAAGGGCCGCCTGGCGGGATTGCAGCAGCGAGTACGACAACTTGGTGCGGCCTGCACCATTACAGGCCGATGAGCCACTCACGGATCGGAATATCTACCGCCGTCAGGCGGGGATTGCCAGGTGGCACTCCGATTGGGACACTACTTCCCCATCATCGTCATTTGTACGCACAGGTGCTCGTGCGGCAAATGAAGATTAGATGAAGGCCGCTTACTGCGGCGATCGATTTTCCTTTGATAACAGCCAGGGGAGTGCGTTAGGAGAGGTGATGATGAATTAGCAATGAAGGGGAGGGTTGGAAAGTCGAGTCTGTCGGTTTTGGGGAGAGTTTTCTATTCTACCGGATGGGTCGCAAGCAGCGGCTTTGTGTGTTTCCGCCTGGGACGGTTTTGTCGCGGTTTCCGAGGTTCGGCCATCCGGAGCGAAAATCCGGATGGGCCGAGCAAGGCCCCACTCCGTCGGGGCACATTCGTTCATTGTGATCTCGACCACCGATCCGTGGGAGTTACCGCCCAGAGCCAAGGGTCGTGAAGTCCACGACGACCTGCTCCCCGGCCCGAAACGCAATTTTCTGGATCAGTTGCTCCGGCTGACCGCCCCGGACGACCTCGGCCTTGAGCAGGTACGCGAATTCCCGGCCAGCCGGGAGTGGAGGGGTCGTGAACCGTCGAATGGGCTCCAGTGAGGGACTCCTGCGGTCATCCACGTAGAGGACAGCACCCGCCGGCATCGTCACCGTGATGGTTGCCCGAGCCATCACCGGAGTGTCGACTGGCGGTATCGGTGGGGGCGGTGGGGCCGGTGCCAGCACAGAGCGAGGGGAGTCGGATCCGGTTGGGCGGCCAGACGGGACGACTGGCGCTGCCCCCGAGCCGGGGTTGGGGTTCGACACCGCAGCGGCACTGGCTCCTTCACTGGAGCGGCTCGCTGGCGCTGCGGGTGTATCTGCCCCGCCAGTGGTGGGCCGTGCAGCGGTCAGGTCGGTGAACTCGATGGCCGCCGTGCTACCGGCACGAACGGTGACTTTCTTGGTCACGCTCACAATCTCGCCACCTCGCTCGTACTCGGCTGTCAACCGGTAGGAGTACTCCATCCCGGCCGGCAACTCCGGAGTCACGAACTTCCGCTCCCCACCAATGAGTCGCAGAGGCACTCCATCGGCGTAGAGTCGGGCGTCGGTGGGAAGGCGTACGAGCACAGTCGCCCGGCCGCCCGGTCCGGCGGCAACCATCGTGGCCGCCGGGCCAGAGAATCCCGCTGGCCGGAGACCTTGCCGCTCGGGAACGACTGTGGGGCCGAAGGTCGGGGCGGATTGTGGGTCTGCATACGGGATCGTCGGGGCCGGGGAGCCAGGGAAAGGGTACGGCTCGAAAATCGGGGCGGGTCCGCCGTAGCACGAGAGTCCGCCGTTGAACATCGGTGCGTACGATACCGCTGACCCGCCAAAACACGAGTAAGAGGCCGAACCGCAGCAACCGTTACACGAGTAAGCCGCCGAACCGGAACACCCATATGATCGACCACTGCCACCACAGCAGCCGTTACAACCAAACAAGCTGAAGAAACTGCGGAATCGCTCACCAGAGAATAACCCACTCCCACCGCAGCAGCCGGAGCATCCCGAACATGCGTAGGAGTCCGATGATCCAGAGCAACCGCCAGAGCAACTATAGCGGATCGCACCCCCACAACAGCCAGAGCAACCGGAGCAACCCGAACAGTTCCCGCTGTTAAAGAGGTCGGCGAAGAACCCGTTGAATTCCGCCGTGTTCGGGGCAGTGGTCATGGCGGACATTAGAACCAGACTGTACATCGCGGCCACCCCTGGTGGGTATATGGGCAATCTGCGGCCTCTGCATAACAAGGATAAACCGGTTGAGGTGCATGGTCAAAATCACTTTAAGGAAACGAGGAAGAAGTTCAGACCTGTTGGGCTCGGCTCCCGTGCAACGCGCGGAAAGGATATAATCCTCACATCTGGTCGGATCTCGAATAATACGGATCTACCGCAGAGGTCGCAGAAGGAACAGAAGACGTGAAAAACGAGGGACTGGAGTCTCCTCATCTCTCGGATTTGATCTGCCACGCGTTCTCTGCGACATCCACAGTGAGTCGTCCTCCCGTGCCGATGCGGGGGGATTGCCATCCGCTCCTGACGAAGAGGGTCTCATGCCGCTTCGCAACCTGGTCTGGCTACTGGTCGTTCCGGCGATAATCATGGTCGGGCTGGCTGTCAGTTACAGCGCTCCCGCCCCGGACAAGGACTACAAGCTCGTTCGGCAGATCGTCGACGTGCTCGCCGAGGTGGACACCAACTACGTCCGGGAACTGAAAGACGAAGATCGGCAGAAATTAGTCGAGGATATGATCGATGGTGGTCTGCGACAGCTCGACCCGCACTCCGAGTACCTCAACGAGAAGAAACTCAAGGAGTTCGAGACCACCAGCGAAGGAAGTTTCGGCGGGGTCGGGATCTCCCTCGATATCGACCCGAAGACCAACCTGCTGAAAGTCAACCACCCAATGCCGGGAACTCCGGCTTACGACGCGGGACTCGTGGCCAACGATCTCATTGCAAAAGTGGGCGATCAATCGACCGAGGGGATGAAGATTGAGGAGGCCCGGCGACTGATCACCGGTCGGATCGGGACCACGGTGGACCTGACGATCCGCCGCGAGGGACGGAACCCACCCGAGTTCGTGGCTCCACTCCAACGGGCGCGGATCGAGTTGCACCCGGTCACCGGAGTGGCTCGCCAAACGGCCGACCCACTCCGGTGGGAGTGGTTCGTCGACCCCAAGCAGAAGATTGCCCTGGTCCGCATCCAGACGTTTAGTGAACTGACCACCAAGGAACTGCGCGCAGCGATCGGAGAGATCGAGGCGGCTGGCGGGAAGGCCATAATCCTGGACTTGCGAGATGATCCGGGAGGGTTGCTCAAGCAGGCGATCGAGGTGGCCAACGCCTTCCTACCCGAAGGCAAAATCGTCAGCACCCGCGATAGGCGGGATAATGAACGATCGTTCTCGGCCAAGAAGGAGGGAGGAATGTTCCTCCCGACCCCGGACAACCCCCGCCCCGTAGCCGTACTGGTGAACCGCAATAGTGCCAGCGCCAGTGAGATCGTGGCAGCCGCGCTCCAGGACCACCAGCGGGCAATCGTGGTGGGCGAGCGAACCTACGGCAAAGGGAGTGTGCAGAAACTCCTCCCATTGCTGAACTCCGACCCCCCGGCCGCGATCAAATTGACAACCGAGACCTACTGGCGGCCAAATGGAAAGAACATCCACCGCTACCCGGACTCGAAAGAGATCGACGACTGGGGGGTGCGACCAGACACCGGTTTCGAGGTGCCGACGACCGAGGACGAGCGGATTCGGTATCACATCGAAATGCTCAACCTCGAATTCGTGGCGGGGAAGCCCGGAGCGGTCGGCCCGAACCCACCTGCTCCCCCCTCTCGCAAGGGACTCGATGGGAAGCCATTCGTCGACGAAAGCAAACCGTTTGAAGACCGAGTACTCAACCGGGCTGTCGATGCTCTGAAGCGGAAACTCGCCGGGGGGTAGTTAATAGATACCAATAATAAGAATGACATTGGGCAAATACGCGAAAACGAGAATTTCATCACGAAATCACAAAAGGCGAAATCACGAAATCAGACGCTCATTTTTCGTTATTTCGCCTTTCGTGATTTCCCTCGTTCCCACGCTCTGCGTGGGAATGCTGTCTTCGACGCTCCGAGTCTTGGCCTGAACCGAGCGGAGGCGTGATCGACGAGCGGGCAGACGTCGTCCCCAACGTGTTGCCCCACACCCGCAGAGCGGGGGAAGAACGGTTCCCACGCAGAGCGTGGGAACCAGGGGATCTGCTGTCGCGTCCAGCGAGAAGTGTCCTCATTTTTCGTTATTTCGCCTTTTGTGATTTCGTGATTCGTTTTCTTCTTTTGGGATCTCGCCGTGGACAGGCTCCTGGTTCACGGGGCGTCGATGGCCGCCAACAGAGGCCGATATGATCGACTCGACCGGCCAACAACCCAACCCCGAGCCGACCGTTGCTCCGCTCACCCCTCCACCCTCGCCCCTTGCCCCTGCTGCAATCCTCTTCGAGGATCTCCAACTCATCGTCGTGAACAAGCCGGCCCCGTTGCTCACGCAAGCACCCCCCGGAATTCCGAGCCTGGAGTCGATGGTCAAAGCCTACATCAAAGAGAAATACGCCAAGCCGGCAGGAGTGTATCTCGGCATCCCTCACCGGCTTGATCGACCGGTTTCGGGGGTGGTGGTGTTCGCCCGGAACACCAAGGCCGCGCAGCGAATCCACGCACAATTCCAGGAGCACAAGATTCGCAAGGTATACTGGGCCGCTGTCGAGGGAGTGGTCGAGCCGGAAATCGGAGTCTGGGAAGACTGGATGCGGAAGATCACCGAGGAGGCCCGGGTCGTGAAGGCGGTCGAAGCCGAGCCAGGGGCAAAGCTCGCCATGCTCTCCTACCGCGTGGTTCGGCACCTTCCCGGAAACGACACACTGATCGAATTCGAGCCCCTGACCGGGCGGATGCACCAACTCCGCGTGCAGGCCGCGTGGCGCGGGCATCCGGTGTTAGGGGATGTCCTCTACGGGTCGCCGCGGGCCTTCGGCCCCGCGTGGCAGTTGCCGCGAGATCGGGTCATTGCCCTCCATGCTCGCCAACTCACCCTCACCCACCCGACCACTCAGCAGCCGATGACGTTTGAAGCCCCTCTTCCAGACAGTTGGGCAGCGGCCGGGATCGGTGCGATCGGGACTTCCGGATAACTCCTGACACACTCGGGTTCGGTCTCTCGAATCCCTGCCTCTGATACAGGACGCCGTTGAGCTTGTCGCATCTATGGAAAGACGANNTCCCGGAATGAGACAGCCTCAGCGGGTTCCTGGATGAGGACACCCGTGGACCGGGTCACCACAGTCTTCGGTGGGATCGGCCGCATTTTTCCCGACGTCCACCCTGTTCGTTGCTACCATTTCCTCTGAGCCCACCCCGTTTCCACCCACACCCCACAGGAACCGTCCCCATGTTGACCCGCCGTGAGATACTCCGCGCGACTGCCTGCGGTGCTGCTGCCCTGACCGTACCCGGATTCGCCCACGCTGCCGATGACGACAAGAAGGGCTTCACCCTGCCAAAGCTCCCCTACGCCTACGACGCTCTGGAACCTGTCATCGACGCCGAGACGATGACCATCCACCACGACAAGCACCATCAGGCGTACGTCGACAACCTGAACAAAGCCCTCGGGGCCGCCCCGGAATGGCTGTCGAAGCCGATCGAGGAAGTGGTCGCGAACTACAAGAAGCTCCCCGAGACGATCCAGACCGCGGTTCGCAACAACGGTGGCGGGCACCTGAATCACTCGTGGTTTTGGACCATGATGACCAAGCCCGGTGCCAGCACTGGGCCGAAGGGTGAGCTGGCCAAGGCGATCGACGATAGTTTCGGTGGGCTGGACGGATTCAAGAAGGTGTTCACGACCGCCGCGACCGGGCGATTCGGGAGCGGGTGGGCTTGGCTGGTCGTCGGCAAGGAGAAGCCACTAGCGGTGATCAGTTCGCCGAACCAGGACAACCCCATCACTGAAGGCGGGCACGCGATCCTGGGGATCGATGTGTGGGAGCACGCCTACTACCTGAAGTACAAGAACGCCCGGCCGAAGTACGTCGAGGCATGGTTCGGGGTGATCAACTGGGATACTGCTGCCGAGCTGTACGCGAAGGCCAAGAAAGGCTAACAGAAAAGAGAGAAGAAAAGAGAATCACGAAATCACGAAATCACGAAAAAATCAAAATTTGATTTCGTGATTTCGTTTTTTCGTGATGAGGTCTTGGCTTTCCTTTGCGACTGTCCCTGAAATCCGTCTTCAAAGGCTCTTTCGGCACCATCTCAACTTTGCTGATCGTGATCGCGGGTTTGCCCGCCGCTCCTCGAAGGCGGGTCGGACCGGGTCGGCTGCCACTGCCTCGTACACCCCGGCACGCAGGCCATCGCGAAATGCGGCCTTGATCAGCCGATCTTCTCCGCTGTGAAAGCTGATGATCACCGCCGTTCCGCCTGGCTTCAGGACTGCGGGCAGCACGCGCAGCAACTGTTGCAGGTTGGCCAGTTCCCGGTTGACGAGGATGCGCAGAGCCTGGAACACCCGGGCCATCGGGGCCAACCGCTGTTTCCGCTCGGGTGGGGCCTTGGGGGTGCGGTCGATCAGCACCGGCGCGGCCCGTTCGATCAGCTCGCGCAACTCCTTCGTCCGCTCGATCGGTTTCACCTGCCGCTGCTCGACAATGGCAGCACTGATCGCGTTCGCCTGCGGCTCGTCGCCAAAGTCGCGGAAGCAAGCGGCCAGTTCCTCTGCGGGCAAGGTCTTGAGAAGGTCCGCCGCGGTCCGGCCGCGAGTCGGATCCATCCGCATGTCGAGCGGGCCGTCGCGCATAAACGAGAACCCGCGTGTGCGGTCGTCGACTTGCATGCTCGACATCCCGAGGTCGGCGAGGAGCCCATCGACACATTCCACGCCCTCCGCTGCGAGGATGTGCGGCAGCCCCGCGAAGTTCGAGTGGTGCAGAGCGAACAACCCGCCCGTCGCGTCGAGTTTGAGCCGGGCCGGCTCGATATTCCCAGGATCGAGGTCGGTGGCGATGAGCAACCCGTCCGGGCTGACCGCCTTGAGGAGTTCGAGGGAGTGCCCGGCGAACCCGAGAGTGGCATCGACAATGGTCTGACCGGGCTTCGGATTCAGCGCGGCGAAGACTTCCGCCAGCAGAACGGGCCGGTGTTCGCCTTCCCGGGTGGAGCGGCGGTACTTCTTTCGCCAGAACGGTCGGTGCTTTTTCTTCGGGGGCTCATCCATACCGGTCATTGTACCGGGTCGACGGTTCCTGCCCGGCCAAGGATCACGTTCACAACTCAGGGGTCGACTGATGATGGGAGCAAGTCGCTCACAAAGATCAGGCGATTCGGCGCGGCGAGCGGGGCAACCGATTCGGTCGGGCCGAGGGTGACCTGCGTGTGGTACGAATTGCCGTTGGCGGCGACAGGCGCGGGGTCGCGGAAGACAAACAACTGACGACCCGTGAGGTCGAGAACCCAGTATTCCGCAATCCCGGCCTCGGCGTAGACCTCCGCCTTTGTGGTGGTGTCGCGGAACAGGGTTGTGTCGGCCACTTCGACAAGCAGAAGTGCGGTCGATGGGTGGTCTGTGTAGTCCTCGAACCGCCCAGGAACGACCATGACATCGGGTTGTGGGTCGCTCTCGGCGAGGGCGAGCGGTTGCTCGTTCCGGGAGACCCAACCGATTCCGGCGAACGCGCGTTCCAGGATCTCGGCCGTCTTCCGGCACCCGACGACGTGGGGCCAACCGATCGGGCTCATTTCGATGATCTCCCCGCGGAGGCGCTCCACCCGCTTACCGTCAAAGAACCCCAGCCGCCCGAGGTGGTGATATTGCTCGCGGGTGAATCTCACTGCTTGGAGAGTTGGGGATGGGTTAAGAACTGCGGTCATTGCGGCCACCTCCGACTGGCACGAGATTGTCCGGTTCACTCCGCCCAAGGTCCTGTGCGTGAGCACGATTCTGTCATGGGAGCATATCGCTGACAAGGATCGGGCTGTTCGGGGCGGCGAGCGGAGCAACCGATTCGGACGGGCCGAATGTCCGCTGGGTGCGATACGCTGTGGCCCTGAGACCGGCCGGGAGTGGGGCAGGGTCACGCAGAACCAGCAACCGACCGCCGTTGAGATCCAGCACCCAGTAATCGGGAATTCCCGCCGAGGCGTAGCGCTCCGCCTTCTCGGTTGTGTCGGTGTCGAACGTGGTATCCGACACTTCGACAACGAGCGCAGCCATTGTCGGGTGGTCCGGGTGGTTCCCAGGGCGACCGGGAGCGACCGCGAGGTCTGGCATGGGGTTGTTGAACACATCGAGGTGCAATGGGGTCTGGATTCGGAACCGCCAGCCAGTGCCGAATGCCACCCGGACAGCTTCGGTTAGTTTCTCAAGAGCATTGGCATGGGGTGGATCCATCGGTCCTTGCTCCCAGATGACACCATCCAGGAGAAACGCGCGCCGACCGGTGAACCACCCGAGAGAGCCCAGGTGATCGAACTCAACCGCAGTCCACTTTCGACGTTGCGGAAGGACAGCGGTCGGAATCCACTGCGATGGTTGTGCGACGGCGGCAGGCATACGCATTCCTCCTCAACCCCGAGAGTAACGCCATCCGGTTCCGGGGACCAGATCGACCACCGGCCCTTGCGGAGACGCGATGAAAGGCTGCCGGACACTTCGACGAAGATCACCCGAATTCCTCCCACACCCCTGGACAATCTCTGCAACCTCTGTGATCGGCGGTGGACAAATCTTCCCCGAGGCCGGACGAATCACCTGAAGCCACCCGCACGCTCAAGTGGGCATTCTTCGTCCCCGGGTGTCGCAGTTGCTAAGATGAGACGGACCCTTGCGCCCCCCGACGCAATAACCCGACTTTCGATCGGACCCATGCGCCAGAACGCTCTCAACTTCGTCGTCTTCCTGCTCCTCGCCGGGGTAGTTGTATCCCTCTGGTGGTTTGCGGATCGCAATGGATTCCTGAAGCAGGACCAGCCGAAGAAAGACCCGGCCGCAGTGGCTGCGGAGAAGCAGAAAAAGGACGAAAACGCGAAGGCGAAGCCCCCGGACAAGGCAGGCTTGTCGGCAAAGCCGACTCCGGAGGCGACCGCAGCCGTGACCGGGATGGCTCCACTCGTCGCGACGGCAACCCCGTCTCCCCCGCCAAAAGCCGAGGTCAAGCCTCCTCCCGTCGTTCCGGTCGAACCCCCCACATTCCTCGCACTGGGTGGGTCCGGATACAACATTCAGGGCCTCCTCACGACCCGCGGTGGTGGCGTCCAGCAGGTCATTCTCACCGGGTTCCACGAGGCCGACCGACTTGGCCGCGAAGTCATGGAGAACGGCAAGCCTGAGCCGCTCTATCTCATTCCGGGCGTCCGACTGCAACGCGCGAAACAACTCAAATCGGAGTTCATCCCTCCGAGCCTGTCCCCGGGGCGGGTCAACGATCCCCTCACCCTGGCCCGGCTCGCCGAACCGTCGTACACGCTGTTCCACTACCCGAGCGCCGATGACAAGTACCCCGACCCGTTACTCGGGACAATGGCCTGGAAGGTGGTCCAGGAATCCCGGCCGGACGGTGGGGAACACAAGGTGGTGTTTGAGGCCGAGCTGCCTGATCCCTATTTCATGAAGATTCGCAAGACGTACACCCTTGGGCCGAAGGACTATCACATCGGGTTACGGGTCGAATTCACGCGGACTGGAGGGCAGAAGGGAAAGGGGCAGATTCGATTTCAGATATCTGGTCCTCGGGGGTTGCCTGTCGAGGGCGAGTGGTACACCAGCACCACCCGCATCGCTGAGATCGGTTGGGACAACAAGCTCGGGGGCAATGAGCGGCAATACGAGGACGCGACAACGATCGGGATGAAGCGAGGCGGGGAATCCGTGCCCAGCCTCAACGGCGAGAACACCTTCCGGTACGCGGCGATCGCGACCCAGTACTTCGCATCGGCGCTTGCCGTCGATTCCACGGACGGGACTGCCAGGAACCCGTGGGAGCATGTTCGGGCGACGAGCGAACTTCCGTTTCTCCTGTCACCCGAAGAGATCAAGAAGCTCGAAGAAGAGGTGAAGGACAACCCCGGCAACCTGGCCGCTGTCGCCCAGTTGGCCCGGGTCCGGGAAAATCGCGACCGGATGCTTCCGGAACTCGACGACATCACCGTCCGGGCGGTCACCGAGCCCCTCGACCTCGTTCCTGGCGAGACTGTCACGCACGGCTATGCGATCTACAACGGGCCGACCAAGGTCCGCCTCCTCAAACTGCTCCAGGGCGACCGGGCGGTCGATCCCGGGCTGGTGGACCGCTACCTCGACACGTTCGGGCTGAAGACGCTGACGGACCACCAATCCCCGACCGCAATCGGGTGGTTCGCCAACAAAATCTACTGGACCGACCTGGTGATCGTTTTCACCAACCTCATGCATGGCCTGCTCTGGGCGATCCACTCCGTGGTCCAAAGCTGGGGCCTGAGCATTATCCTCCTCACCGTGATGGTTCGGCTGCTCCTGTTTTTCCCGAGTCGGAAGCAAACGCAGATGAACCTCCGGATGATGGAGGTCCAGAAGAAGCTCAAGCCCGAACTGGACAAGTTGCACGAGCGGTACAAGGACGATTTCCAGACCTACAATCGCGAGAAGACCAAGCTGATGATGCAGCACGGGATGAACCCGTTTGCTGCGATGGGCGGGTGCGTGCTTCTGTTTGCTCAGATGCCGATCTTTATGGGGCTGTACTTTTGCCTCCAGGAAAGCATCTTCTTCCGGCTCGAACCGTTCCTCTGGTTCGACAATCTGGCCGCCCCGGACATGACCGTGTGGTGGGGGGAGGGTGTCCCTCTGATCAGCGACCCGGACAACCGGCACGGTGGGCTGTCGTTCCTCTATCTCGGGCCATTCCTGAATATCCTTCCGCTCATCTCAGTGTCGCTGATGCTCTACCAGCAGCACAAGATGATGCCGCCACCGACAGACGAGCAGACGGCCGCCCAGCAGCGGATGATGAAGATCATGATGGGGGTGATGGCGGTAATGTTCTACAAGGTGGCCGCCGGCCTTGCACTGTATTTCACCGTCAGCACGCTCTGGGGAATTATCGAGCGTCAGTTGATCCCCAAGCCAGCAGCCAAACCGGAGGACAATACCGGAACCCCGGCCACAAAGCTCCCGAAGGGCGGCTCACCGAACGGACATGACATCCCAGACAAACCCAAGGGGCTGGTCGGACGGTTTCGGGCGAGACTCCAGGCGCGGCTTGACGAACTGCAAAAGCAGGCTGCGGAGCAGTCCTCCCGCCAGGTGAAGAACAACCCGAATCGGCCTGAACCGTTCCGCAACCCCGACCGCCGGGACAAGAAAAAGAAGCGAAAGTGAGGTGGTGGACAACGGGCCTGGCGGCAGTGAACCGAGGCCAGCCTCAAGCACCGACGGAGATTCCCACATGGCCGCGAAGACGATCCTGATGCTGGTGGGGGATTACGTCGAGGACTACGAGGTGATGGTCCCGTTCCAGGCGTTGCTCATGGTCGGCCACACCGTCCACGCGGTCTGCCCCGGGAAGGGGGCTGGGGACAAGGTGCGAACGGCCATCCACGACTTCGAGGGCGATCAGACCTACAGCGAGAAGCCGGGCCACCAATTCACCCTGACCGCCGCCTTCGCCGACGTGCATCCCGAAAACTACGACGCCCTTGTTCTTCCTGGCGGTCGAGCGCCGGAATACCTCCGACTGAACCCGCGGGTTCTGGAGATCGTCCGCCACTTCTTCGCTGCGAACAAGCCAGTGGCGGCAATCTGCCACGGACCGCAGATTCTGGCTGCGGCGGGCGTGTTGAAAGGGCGGGTATGTAGCGCCTATCCGGCAGTCGGGCCGGAGGTGGGAGCCTGCGGGGGAACATTCGCGGAGGTGCCGGTCGATGGGGTCCACGTGGAGGGGAACCTCGTCACCGCCCCCGCCTGGCCCGCTCACCCGGCCTGGCTGCGGGCATTCCTGACACGGCTCGGCACGAAAATCGAAGCGTGATCGCGGCAACCTCACTCAGGCGCCGCCAAGCACCTGCCGGTACACTTCCTCGTTGAACCCGACGACAAGCGTCGTCCCAACCCGGGCGGTCGGAGCACGGAGGTTCCCGGTCGGACCGATCAGTCGGGCGAGTAGCGTCTCGTCGTCGGGCCGGTTCGTGGTCAGGTCGAACACCTCGATCTTCTTCCCCTTCGCAGCGACCAGTTTCTCGACGCCGTCAAGGAGTTTCAGGGCGTCGTCTCGACCAATGCGGGTTTTGGTGGCATCCTCGGTTTCGTGGATGTCGGTGCCGGCGGACCCAAGGAACCCCTGGGCGTTCTTGCACGTCGTTCAGGCTTTGCGGAAGTACATCCAGTCGATCGACTTGCTCATCGTGAGTCTCCGTTCGGTTCGCCGCCTCTGTGGATGTGCGGTCGGTGATTCCATCGGCGGGAACGCCGTCAAAGGTTCACGAATCCGGGTCGGAAATGGGCGTTACCGGTCGGGCTTGAAGCCTCGAAGAGGCGGTAGAAAGTAGCCCAGGGCGTAAGCACTGGGGGCCAAGCCGTGCGGTGTAACGCCAGCCCT